>NZ_JMFY01000019.1:0-117153 GCF_000765165.1 Clostridium sp. HMP27
ATCAGATGAAGAGTGTGTTGACTTTGTAATTAGTAAAATGAAAGCTCTTTCAGAAGAAGTTGGAATTCCAAAATCCTTAAAGGAAGTTGGAGTAGAAAATCCAGACTTTGAGTTACTAGCTGAAAATGCCATGAAGGATGCTTGTGCAGGTGCAAATCCAGTATTCTTTAGTAAGGAAAAGTTAATTGAATTATTTAGAAGGATAGCATAAATATAAGAAGAATAGAATAGGTACTGTAATTTATTAGAGGTGATGCATAATGAAATTGATATGTTTTGAGAAATCAGGCAAAGAAAAATTAGGTGTACTTTCTAAAGATGGTACACTAGCAATAGAATTATCAAGCATTAAGCTAAGTAAAGAATTTAATGATATGAATGACTTAATAGGGAATATACCCCATTATGATATTGAAAAAATTCACAATAGTTTACTTGAAAATGATACAACAAGTTTCACGGCTTATCCAATAGATGAGATTAAGCTCTGTTCCCCAATTAAAAGACCAATTCACGATATTATTTGTGTAGGGGTAAATTACCAAGAACATTTAAACGAGACAAAGGAAAGTTTTAGTAAAGGAAGTTTTAGCGAGCCTAAAAGGACTGTTTATTTTTCAAAACGAGCATCAGAAACTATTGGACCAGAGGGTGTTATTATAGGACATTTAGAACTTGATGAACAATTGGATTATGAAGTAGAGCTTGCAGTTATTATTGGCAAAAAGGGTACAAACATTTCTAAGGAGAAGGTGGAAGATTATATATTCGGCTATACAATTATGAATGATATTTCTGCACGAAATTTACAGCAGCAGCATCTGCAATGGTATAGAGGAAAAAGTTTAGATACCTTTACCTCCCTAGGACCAGCTATAGTGCATAAAAGCGAAATACCATTTCCGATTGAACTAAATGTTTGCAGCAGAGTGAATGGGGAATTAAGACAGAGCTCTAACACTAAGTATTTTCTAGCGGATATCCCATCTATAATATCTGAAATTTCTAATGGGATTACTTTAGAACCTGGAGACATAATTGCTACAGGAACTCCCGCTGGTGTTGGATTGGGATTTAAGCCTCCACGCTTTATGAAAGCTGGAGATGTAGTAGAATGTGAAGTTCAAAATATTGGTGTATTAAGAAATATAGTAGAATGAGAAGCATTTTAAGAAATAATAAAAGGAGTGTATATATTTATGAAAGCAAAATGGTTAACCCCTGTGGTTACTGCATTTGATAAAGATGGAAATATTGATCATCAGGCAAATAAAAATGTTTATGATCATTTAATAAATGGTGGAATAGATGGTATTGTTGTAATGGGAAGTACTGGTGAGTTCTTTACAATGACTATGGAGCAGAAAAAAGAACTTATTAAGCTTGCTGTAGAATATGTTAATAAGAGAACTAAAGTTTTTATTGGTACAAGCTGTATGTCTGCAGATGAAACTATAGAGCTTTCAAATTATGCTCATGAAGTAGGTGCAGATGCAGTTATGATTATTAGCCCATATTACTTCAGTCTTTCAAGAGAAAGTATTGAACTTTTTTATGATATGGTAGCAGATGGAACTAAGGCAAATATTTATTTATATAACTTCCCAGATAGAACTGGATATGATTTAACACCAGAACTTACTTTAAGTTTAGTAAGAAAGCATAAAAATATCGTTGGATATAAGGACACAGTTACAGAAATGGGCCATACAAGAGCTCTTATAACTACAATGAATAAAGAGTTCCCAGATTTCGAAGTTTTCTCAGGTTTTGATGAAAACTTTGCGCATAATATCTTAAGTGGTGGAGCTGGATGCATTGGTGGACTTTCAAACCTTGCACCTGAGGTATGTTCTGCTTGGGTAAAGGCTATCGATGAAAGAAACTTTGAAAAGACTTGCGAAGTTCAAAAGACAATTAATGAAATGATGGCAATTTACGATATAGGGACGCCATTTATTCCTATCGTTAAGAAAGCAATGATTTTAAGAGGAATCGAAATGGAGGAATATTGTACGATTCCATTCATTCAAGCAAATGAAGAACAAACAGTTAAGATTAAGATGCTAATGGAAAGAACAAAGTTAATATAAATTTGGACAACAAAATTATTAATTAATATAATTGAATTATGTACAAAGTTAGATTGATATCTAATATATAAAATGAATTTGTGATAAAAATTGTGGATAAAGTGCAGAGTTTACGCGGCACTTGTTCACAATTTTTTTATTATATTGTGCATTGAGTAGAAGCAGTTATATACAAAAGGCTATTGTGTACTATTCTATACAGATTTTGATGTTAATATGTGATAAAATTATCATTATTTGTAGAATATACTCTAAAAATGTTGCATTATAACATAATTTGTTATAATATAACTTGGGAGGTAAAAGGAATATTTTACATTAGTATCCAATAAATAAACCTATTTGCCTTTTAAAACATAAGACATTATATAAAAATGTAGCATAAATAATAAATTACCAAAAATAAAAAATTACATACATTAATTAAAAGGGCAAACTTACCGAAAGGTAAGGACGCAAAGCCAAGGGCCTAAGTTACAAAGTAACATGTAGTATGGTAGCCAGCTGCACAATATTGCTAAGCAACCCCCTTTTATTTGTGTTTTAAAAAATAAAGGGGGTTTATTTTCATAAAGTTTTACATCATGTATTGATCTATCGATTTAAAGAATTAAATGGAGGGTTTAGAATGAAAAATGAAAAAGGATTCAAATGGAGATTTGAAATGAAAAGTATTAAAACAAGGCTAATTGTTTACTTTTCTATATTAATTTTATTGTCATCTACTGCTTTGAGTATTATTTCTTTACAAAGAGCAAGCAATTCTCTTAGAAAAGAAGCAGAAAAGTCACTTAGCTCACTAGCTATTCAAGGATCAAAAGTAATAGCAAGTAGAATTGAAACTCAAAAGCTAACATTGGAAATGATAGCATTGAGAGCAGATATCCAAGGCATGGATTGGAAGATACAAAAACCTGTGCTGCAAAGGCAAATAGAACGAACAAATTTTATTGATATTGCTGTTGTTCATCTTGATGGTACTGCCTATTATAGTGATGGAACAACCAGCCAATTAGGTGATAGAGATTATATAAAAAAAGCTTTAAGTGGTGAAACTAACATATCTGATTTGTTAGTTAGCAGTGTAACCAATGAACCTGTATTAATGTATGCTACTCCTATTAAAAATGGAGGTAAAGTTGTAGGGGCATTGGTAGGCCGTAGAGATGGAATTTCCTTAAGTAACAGTGCAGATGATATAGGGTATGGTAATGAAGGATATAGCTACATAATTAATATCAATGGAACTGTGATTGGGCATCCAGATAGAGAAAAGGTGTTAAATCAATATAATCCAATTGAGGAAGCAAAGAACGATGAAAGTCAGAAGTCAGTAGCGGCATTGCTCGAAAAAGCATTGACAGAAAAGACTGGAATTAGTGATTATTCTTTTGAGGGAAAGGATTTGTATGCTGGATATTCACCTATTGAAGGTACTGACTGGATGCTAATTATTACTGCGAATCAAAAAGAAGTTTTATCTGCAATTCCTGCATTACAAGCAACAAATATTATAGTTACGATTGTTATTTTATTAATAAGTATTGCCATTACATATTTAATTAGCAATTCAATGGTAAAACCAATCATTGCAACTATACAACATTCTGAAAAAATAGCTAATCTGGATGTTACAGAAGATATTCCTGAAATATTTCTTAAGAAGAAAGATGAAATTGGGGCCTTAGCAAAAGCGCTTCAAGATATAATTAATGGTCTTAGAGAAATTATTAGTCAAATAAGTAATTCAGCAGAACAAGTGTCTGCTGCTTCAGAAGAATTGACAGCCACTTCACAACAATCAGCAAGCTCTGCAGAGGAAGTGTCAAGAACAGTTGAAGAAATAGCAATGGGAGCATCTGATCAAGCACGAAGTACAGAAAATGGTTCTTCAGAGGCTGCTCTATTAGGAGAAATAATTGAAAAAGATCAAGAGCATGTAAAAGCATTAAATAATGCTTCAAATAAGGTAATAGAAGTTGTTAATGAGGGATTAAAAGAGATTGACAATCTGTCAAAAATAACAGAAGAAAGCAATGATGCAACACAAGAAATATACGAAGTTATATTAAAAACTAATGATAGTTCTAATAAAATTGGCCAAGCAAGCAGCGTGATTGCCTCTATAGCAGAACAAACTAATTTATTAGCACTAAATGCAGCAATAGAATCAGCAAGAGCGGGAGAAGCAGGAAGAGGTTTTTCAGTAGTAGCGGAGGAAATTAGAAAATTAGCAGAGCAATCCTCAACGTCTACAAAGGATATTGATGGGATGGTTAATGAATTACAAAGCAATGCCAAAGATGCTGTAAAAACCATGGAAAGACTATCTAATATATCTAAAGAACAAGTAAATAGTGTAGTTAATAGCAAAGATAAATATATGTTAATTGATGAAGCTATGAAGGAAACGGAAAAAGCAGTTAAGCAGTTAAATGTTTCAGGGGAAGAAATGGAGAGAACAAAGCGTGAAATACTAGATGTTTTACAAAAACTTTCAGCAATTGCCGAAGAAAATGCTGCTGCAACTGAAGAAGCAACAGCCTCCATGGAAGAGCAATCTGCTTCTATAGAGGAAATTGCAGGCTCTAGTGAGAGTCTATCAAATTTAGCTCAGAATCTACAAGCAATTATTATGAAATTTAGATTTTAAAGTTAAAAATAATATTGATTAATATTACTCAGTATATAAGTAGGAACCTAAGCATCAAAACCGTCGTAGTTTCCTTTTTTATGTATTAAATTTAATTCATATGTTAAAATTACTATAATAGATAAATGAAACTAAGGCGTGAAAGGATGATTAATTTGGATAACATACTTAAGGATTTATCTCCAAGTTTAGTATTTAAATATTTTGAGGAGATAAGTAGAATACCAAGGGGTTCTGGAAACGAAAGAGCTGTAAGCAATTATTTAGTTGAATTTGCAAAGGTACATAATTTAGAGGTAATACAAGATGAAGCATTAAATGTAATAATTAAAAAGGATGCAACTAAAGGATATGAAAATGCTCCAACTGTAATCTTACAAGGCCATATGGACATGGTTTGTGAAAAAAACAATGAAACAGAGCATAATTTTGAAAAAGACCCTATTAAGCTAAAAGTAGAAGGCGATTTTATAAAAGCAACTGGAACTACTTTAGGAGCAGATAATGGTATAGCAGTAGCTTATTGCTTAGCTATACTTGCAAGTAGCGATATAGAACATCCTGCTATAGAAGTTTTAATTACAACTGAGGAAGAAACAGGAATGGGAGGGGCCTCAAGTGTTAAGGGAAAAAATCTTTCTGGAAAGATTTTAATTAACATTGATTCAGAGGAAGAAGGGGAACTTTTATCTTCCTGTGCTGGTGGTGTTAGAAATAAAGTTAGCATTAAGTTAGAATTAGAGGAAAAGAAAAAAGGTTTTATGCTCTATAAGTTTATTGTTAAGGGCCTAAAGGGCGGACATTCAGGGATGGATATCGATAAGGAAAGAGGGAACTCTAACAAGATTATAGGAAGAGTTTTAAATGATATAAATTCACAAATGGAATTATACATAGCGGAAATAAATGGTGGAGCAAAGATGAATGCAATTCCAAGAGAAGCTGAAGCTATAATCCTTATTGAAGAAGAAAATAAAAATACTCTAAATAAAATAATTAAAAAGTGGCAAGATACCTTAAAAAATGAACTTAGGGCTTCAGATTCAGGAATAACTGTACAGTTAGAAGAAATGGATATAAAGATAGACAAGGTATTTTCTAAAGAACTAACGGATAAGGTTATTACAGTACTTATGTTAATGCCACAAGGAGTACAAACTATGAGCATGGATATTAAAGGATTAGTTCAAAGTTCTACAAATCTAGGTGTAGTTACAACTGAAGATGATAAGATAACATTTGAAAGTGCTATAAGAAGTTCTGTGAAAACTTTAAAGGATAGTATAGTGAGACAAATTGAAAGCATATGTAAGGTTGTTGGTGCAACTATGAATTTAGAATCTGATTATCCAGCATGGGAGTACAGGGAAGATTCATATATTAGAGAAGTATTTAAAAATGTCTATAAGGATATGTATGGTTTAGAACCAAAGGTAACAGCAATACATGCAGGCCTTGAATGTGGAATACTAAAGGATATTCTTGGGGATATAGATATGATTTCCTTTGGACCAAATATGTATGATGTGCACACCCCTGAGGAAAAGTTAAGTATTTCCTCAACTGAAAGAACATATAAGTACTTCTTAGAGGTATTAAAACAAATAAAATAATATATAAATTTCATATTTGTAAGAGGCATATCTTGAAAGAGATATGCCTTTTATATTGTCATAATATAAGGAATGATGACTGAAGTGTAAAGTTGTTTATTGACATAAAATAACCGAAGTGATACCATTAAAATATTTATACTTATAACAATCGTTAGCGAATAACGATGGAAGTTAAGATTATATGTAAATTGATGTTAGAAAGGTCTGTAAGGGGCGAGACCTTTTCTAACATGAAAATAAATATCTACAAGGGGGACAATTCATGAAAAAATCAAGGAATAGCAGACTCAATGGATCTATAAAAGATAAATTGATATTCTTGCTTATAGGAATTATAGTAATTCCTATTGTAACTTTAGCACTTATTACTTATTCAAATGCAAAGCATGTATTAGAGTCTGAGTTTAAGAAAAACTCTATGCAGATGGCTGAAAAACTTAGTTCAATTATCGAAACTTATATTACAGAAAATGAAAACAATATCAATATGTTAAGTAATAATTTAAACATAAAGAATGTTTTAAATAATAAGCCTGAAGAACTTGTTTATACATATAATGCACTGCAAAGTTATCAGGAAGTGCATCCAGATTCAATGGCGGTTTATATTGCAACGCATGATAAAAAGTTATTTGTTTATCCAAAGGTTGATTTGCCAAAGGGGTTTGATCCAACAGCTAGGCCATGGTATCAAGAAACTATGAAAGCAGGTAAAATGACTTGGACAGAACCTTACTTGGATGAAGCATCAGGGAAATTGACTGTTACAGTTGCAAAGCCTGCAAAGAATTCTAAAGGTGAACTTATAGGCGTAGTTGGAGCTGACATATCATTAGATGTGTTATCTGAACTTGTTAGTGAAACTAGGTTAGGAAAAGAGGGAAACTTCTTTATAGCTAACAATACAGGGAATATATTAGCTCATACAGATAAGGAGTTTAATAATAAAGAAATACCAGTTAAAGATATTTTAGATGCAGTGATAAGTAAAAAGTCAGATACTATTGACTACAGTTATAATGGTAAAAATAGCTTTGCTGTTATTACTACTAATAATAAGACAGGATGGAGTATAGTAGGAGAAATGAACTACTCTGAAATACAGGAAAGTTTATCAGTTATTTTTAAGGTAATATCCATAGCCGGAATTGTTATTATAATACTTGCCGCAATGCTGGGAATGGTTTTCTCGAAACCAATGATTATATCTTTGCATAAATTAGTGGAGGATATGAAAGGAATTGGTGGTGGTGATTTAACAATAAGAAGTGCTATTAAATGTAATGATGAGATAGGTATACTTGCTTCAAATCTTAATTCCATGTCTGAAAATCTGGGGGAATTGATAAAGGATATAAGCAATGTATCAACTGAAGTCACTTCAGCGGCAGATAGCTTGGCCTCAATGTCAGAAGAAAGCAGTGCTTCTACAGAAGAAATTACAAGAGTTATTGGAGAAGTTTCCAATATAACAGTAGAGCAAGCTAAAGGAACTGATATGGCACTTAGTAAGATTAAAGAATTGTCAAATAGTATTCAATTAGTTGCCGGTGCTATTAATGATTCAAAGGAGATATTTGATGAAGTTGATAGCTTAAGCGAAAGGGGTATTGAAGTAGTCCAGATGTTAACTAAAAGCACTAAAGAAAACGATGATGCTGCCAAAAAGGTTTCAAAAGTAATCAATGAAGTTGATATCAAATCAGATGAAATTGGAAGTATTATAGATACAATAGAAAAAATTTCAGCACAAACAAATTTACTTGCATTAAATGCTTCCATTGAAGCAGCTAGAGCGGGAGAAGCAGGTCGTGGATTTTCCGTGGTTGCTGATGAAGTAAGAAAGCTTGCGGAACAATCAAAGGATGCAACAAGTAAGATAAGAGATTTAGTAATGGGAATTCAATCAGGATCAAAAAATGCAGTTAACACCATGGAGTTTGCAAATGAAATAGCTAACCAACAATCAAATGCAGTGGTAAAAACGGAAGATATATTTACTAAGATAACTAATATGGTCAACAAGCTAAGTGGGGAAGTAGAAAAGATTGTTAGGCTAAATTATGAAATGACTAGCAAAAAAGATGAAATAGTAGGGGTAATGGCGAATATAGCAGCATCTTCGGAGCAAACCTCAGCTTCTACTGAAGAAATATCGGCATCTACAGAAGAGCAGCTAGCAATTAGTTATGAGGTTTCAAAGACTTCAGAAGAACTTAATAAATTGTCTCAAAAACTTAATGAAAAGATAGAAAGTTTTAAGGTGTAGTTTATAAATGGTATATAAATTTAACTTAGGCATAATAATATACTTGGAATAAATTATAAGAGAGGATGTGTTTATTATGGCACTAAACAATGCAATGACTGCTGATTTTTTACGTTCGGCATATGGTGGAGAAAGTATGGCACATATGAGATACCTTATATGGGGCGAATATGCAGAAAAGGATGGTTTCCCTAATATAGGAAGGCTTTTTAAAGGAGTAGCATATGCAGAATGGGCTCATGCTAAAAATCACTTTAATGTACTTAAAGAGCAAGTAGGAGATAGTACGGTTGCAGCGGGAGCGGTATTTGGTCATACTAATATAGTTGATAATCTTCAAGGAGCAATTAACGGAGAACTTCATGAAGTAGATCAAATGTATCCAGTATATCTTGAAACTGCAAGATTTCAAAATGAAAAAGATGCTGAAAAGGCATTTCATTATGCTCTAGAAGCTGAAAAAATCCATGCTAAGTTGTTTCAAGACGCTCAGGATAAAGCTAAAGAAGGAAAAGATATTGAAATAGATACTATTTATGTGTGTCCAGTTTGTGGATATACAGAAATTGGGGACAATGTGGAAAAGTGTCCAGTGTGTGGTGTAAAAAAAGATATGTTTAAGGCATTTTAAAGTGAGGCACGCTAAAGATTGTGAAAGGAAGTTAATCTTTAGCGTGTTTGCTTTTATGAATATTAAGATCATAGCGTATATAATAAAAAGTCATAAGAATAGATTATCTATTTTTGTGACTTTTTTCTATGGAGATTGGTCAATAATAAAAATATACATAAAATTACTAAGCGATATTGTTCTATTTTAATTTTATAAATAATAAGAATGTATTATTTAAAGATATTAAACTAGGGGGTAAGTTATATGAAGAATAAGTTTTCAAAGTTATATTTAGAGCTTGTAGAGTGGAGAGATGATGAGATTAAGTACGGGAATATGGAAAAAGCTAAGAGGATTCAAAAGGTAATAAAAAGGAAAAAGGCAATGATTAAATTATATATACAATAAATTCACTTAAAAGCTAGAATAATAACAAGAGATTTAGCATATTATTTTGTATAAGGCATTTGTAAAAAGTAGAGTCACCTCGGGGATAAAAAAAGGGGGAGAATACGTATGAAAAAGACATTAGCATTACTTATGAGCGTAATAGTATCAGGAGCAATATTTATACAATGTAAGCAAGCTGCTGTTAGTACAAGTAGTAATATAGCAGAGATAAGTAGTGAGGAAAATAATATATCAAAAGCTCAACAAGCTGCAGAAGAGTTTGTAAAGGAATACTTCACATACAATCCAAATACTATTGGAGAAGTGCTGGACAAGGCATCTTCTTACTTTTTAAATCCAAAGGATATTTTAGATGGAAAGGATTTTCAAGTAAAAATCATAAAATCAAAAAATGAAGTATCCACATATATTTTATCTACGCTTGGTAGCAAAATAGAGGAAAACATTAAAATTGATAACAAAGAATATAAGTCATATGTATTAAATTTTAAAATTGATTATATTTTAGATGGCAAACCTATTTACCAAGAAATTAAGTTAAGAATGGTTAATAAAGATGAAAAGTGGTTCATAGCTAGTTACGAATACAATGTTCTTCCTGAAATAGAAAAAGCCATGAAGGAAGGAGAAGATTTTGCAAAAAAGAATAAAGGAAAGCTTCCTTCTGAGTCATTTGCAAAAACACATCCTGTTGAATGTGGAATATATTATATAGCAAGTAAATTTCAAAAAGAACATATAGATCAATATGGAATTGAGTTTGAATTTTATAATATCATAAATGATAAGGATTTTGAGTTGATATTTAAAGTTAATAAGGACAATAAGGAAGAAATACAAATTATATATGTAACAATGCAAGATGATAAAACTTATAAGGTTGTTAGAGAGAAGACTATAAAATAAAGTTGTGTAGCAGAAAGTTGCTTCGCAACTTTTTTGTTTCTATAAGAGAATGTAATATAATGATGTTCCAGATCAAAGAAATTTTCGGTTCTTAATTAGCATATGGCTAGTATGAAAGTTTCATTGATTTTATAATTTCCAAAGAGTATAATTTTTTTATAGAAAGCTGTCCTATAGATGGCTTTCATACATATTAGGGCATAAACATAAATCATTAATTATAAATAATGGGGGAAGAAAGTATGCTTAATGAAAGACTTTCAAAGCAAATACAGTTTATTTTAGAAATTGATAAATTAAAACATATCTTTAGGCAAAATATTGTTACAGGAACAACAAGAAATGAAAATGATGCAGAACACTCATGGCATTTAGCTATTATGGCAATGATGCTTTATGAGTATTCAAAGGTGCCTGTAGATGTATTACAAGTAATTAAAATGGTTGTAATACATGATCTTGTTGAAATTTATGCAGGAGATACATATTGTTATGATGAAAAGGGCTATGAAGATAAAGCAGAAAGAGAAGAGAGAGCAGCTGAAAAGCTTTTTGGAATGTTACCAGGGGATCAGTCAGAGGAAATTTGGAATCTTTGGCGTGAGTTTGAAGAATTAAAAACTTCAGAAGCTAAGTTTGCTGCTTGTCTTGATAGAGTTCAACCACTAATTCTTAACTATAATACTAATGGCCATACTTGGAGAAGGCCAGGAGTAACTAGTGAAATGGTATTAAAGAGAAATGAATTATTAAAAGAAAATGCTCCTGAAATTTGGGAATATGCTAAGGAAATTATAGAGGATTCTATTAAAAAGGGATATTTGAAACGTTAAAGTTGGCTTAATTTTAATGGTTTTAAATTAAACTTTGGGGGCTAATTTATGAAAAACTTAGAGTTAAAGTCTTTAAGGATCGTAGAAAATATATTCATTCTAACCATCATAATATTATTAATTGTAAATCTTGCATTTTATAGAATAATTATAAATAAATTTCAAGCTGGTGTAAAAGCAAATGTGGCTGATGCTGTAAAAGTGATTGATGGAGATAAATTAGTTAAGGTCATAAAAGATAAATCTATGAATAGTACTGAGTACAAAAAAATTCAACTAGAAATGATAAAATGGAAAAATGATAAAGATGTAAAATATTTTTATACAATGTATAGAGAAAGGGATACTGTTCATTTCCTAATAGATTCAGCATTAGTTAAGCCAGAACCACTTGGGCAAAAATATAATTTTGAAGAAGAAATGAGGCAAGCGTTTGATGGAAAAGTAACTTACACACCACATCCTGTAAGGGATAATTTAGGTACGTTTGTATCAGCTTATGCACCTATAAAAAATTCACATGGGGAAGTCATTGCAATTGTGGGTGTAGATGTGGATTTTGGAGTATTTAATTATATGAAGTATAAATTTATTATAGATATAATAATTATTATATTTATGATCGCAGTTGCAGTTGTAATCTTAAGAAAGCTAGAAGAGACATCTATGAAACATAAGATTTTATTCGAAAATGCACATGATATAATATTATATACAACAGAAAATGGACAAATTATTGATGGAAACAAAACAGCTGTAATGGAGTATGGATATAGTTACAATGAATTGAAAACTAAAAATTTAAAGAATCTTAGAACACTGGATTCTTCAAAAGACCTTGGCGATATAGATAGTGAAGGTAGCGTTTTTGAAACAATTAACATAAGAAAAGATGGCACTACTTTTCCAGCAGAAATAAGTACAAACTCTATTATTGTAAATAATGAGAGGATAATAATAAGAATTATAAGAAATATAACAGAACGTAAAAAGATAGAAGAAAAAGTTGTATATCTTGCTAAATATGATCCACTTACTAATGTATATAATAGAGCAAGTTTAATGTCTAAACTCAATATAGCTTTAGAAGAAGCTAAAAAACATAAATATATAATTGCGGTTATATTATTTGATGTTGATAAATTTAAGAATGTTAATGATACATATGGTCATTGTGAGGGCGATATGATGCTAAAAACTATAGCAAATGCAGTAAAGAAATCTATTAGAAATACAGATGTTTTTGGGAGACTAGGAGGAGATGAGTTCTTAATAATTCAGCAGTTTATTAAGAATAAAGAGGATATTATCTGTCTTATGGATAGGATACTATATAACATTAAGTCTCAACCAATTAATTTGAATAATAATGAGCATTATATTAATATTAGTATAGGTATTAGCATTTTTCCTAGTGATGGACATAGCATAGAGGAACTTGTGAACTGTGCAGATAACGCCATGTATTATACAAAGAAGAATGGTGGGAATTCCTATAATTTTTATGAGCATTCAAAAAAGGTACTCATAAATAGTTTATATAAAAGTAACTAAATATAGTGTATTTTCTAAAAATAAAGCTTGTACAAACAAGTTTTATTTTTTTGAAGAAAGTTATCAATTTGTAAATTTATAGTATAAACGAGAATAAAAGTATAGTATAATAAGATTTGTTGAAATATTGGGAGAAATAGAGGAACAATTTATAATAAGTGGAGGAAAATAATATGAAAAGTCTATCAACGAAGATACTAAGACTTATGGGCTTTGTATCTTTGATATCCATGCTGATTTTAATATCGCTAAATTTGATTGAATTTAGGAATATGTTTTCTAAATTGCAGCATGATGCTAAAAGTTATGTACAGGAGGCGCAAGGGATAATAGACGGAGATAAGCTCAACAATGTAATCAATAATGGAAGTATGAATAGTATTGAATATAAAGAAATTAGAGAAGCGATGATTAAGTGGAAAAATGATAAGGATGTAACATATGTATATACATTATCTAAAGCTGAAGATAATGCTCACTTTATAGTTGATGGATCAATAGTTAATTCCGATGAAATTGGAGAAGAATATCCATTAGAAGATGAAATGAAAGATGCTTTTAATGGACAAGTATCTGTAAATAAAAAACCAATGAAGGATGATTTGGGAACCTTTATATCTGCATATGCACCTATAAAAGACTCAAGTGGAAATATAATTGCTATAATTGGTATTGACAAAGAAGTATCAGAATTTGTGAGTATAAAAAATAGAATTTTATTAGATGTAATAATAGCGGCAGTAATCATTATGGTTTTATCAATAGGTATAAGCATTTTCTTTTCAAAAAAGTTATCTAATAACGTTAATAGTATCAAAGATAATTTAAGAAAAATGGCTGATGGAGATTTAACAGAGGAGCTGGAAATAAAAAGCCATGATGAATTTGAAATTATAGCTAAAGAAATAAATAGATTCAGAGTAAAGATATCTGAGGCCTTTAAAATTGTACAGGAGGCTTCTAATAAAACTATAGAAGAAACTGAAAATCTTCTAGCGCTTTCGCAGGAGATGGCATCCTCTTCAGAAGTTGTAGATTGCACTATAGAAGAAATAGCAAAAGGGTCAAATTCTCAAGCACAAGAGCTTTTGGGTATAAATAAAACATTACAGGGTTTTGGAATGAAAGTTGACGAAACTGTTATAAGAGTTGAGGGCGTGTATTCTGATGCAGATTTAATTAGTGTAAGTGCAAAGGAAGGAAATAGAGATTTAAAGGTACTTGGTGAGTTTGTGAGTGATATAAACAGTTCCTTTGAAGATGTAAGGAATAAAATACAGGGACTTGGTGTTAGGTTATCTGAAATAAATCAAATTACAAATTTAATAGATGGAATTGCTGATAAAACTAATCTTTTAGCTCTCAATGCAGCAATTGAAGCTGCAAGGGCAGGAGAAGCGGGAAAGGGATTTTCTGTAGTAGCTGAAGAAATAAGAAAACTTGCAGAACAATCGAAAGTATCTTCTGCAAGTATTAATAATTTGACCCAGGCTATATACATGGAGAGTAGTATGGTAGTGGAGACTTCAGATAATATGAATGCCAAATTAGATGAGCAATCACAAGTTCTTGATAATTCAATGAATACTCTAAGAAACATAATTATAAGCATAGAGAGAATACTTCCTAAAATTAAGGACATAAATCAATATGTTAATGAGATAAACAATGAAAAGGTACAAATTTTACAAGGAGTTGAGGTTGCTTCATCAGTGTCAGAAGAAGTTTCAGTATCTACTGGAGAAATAGTAACTTCATCTAAGGAACTAAGTGCTTCGTCCAGTCAAGTGGCGCGCTCAGCTGAAGAATTAAGTAATAAAGTAGAAAAAGTTTCAGAATTTATAGGTCAATTTAAAATAGCTTCTAATAACTAAATAAATTTATTAATTTAAAGCTGTATTTGAGTAAATTAATGCTCATTTATAGCTTTATTTTTATATTTTTGTATTAAAACCATAAAAGGTAAGCAAACTAAAAAGTAGTATTTATAGCTCCTAAAAACGGAGGGGTACAAATGAGCATTTTAAGTGAAATTAAAGATAGATTATCTATATTTAAAAATCTTTATGATGTTATTAGAGTTATTAATCCGGTTAATAAAAAGGTTATATATAATGATGAGAATTATAATGTTGATGTAACTAGTACTTGCTATGAGTTTTGGAATAAAAATAGTACCTGCGAAAATTGTGTGTGTATAAGAGCTCTTGGAGAAAATGATACTTTTATAAAAATAGAGTATAAAGAAAAAAGAGTTTTTTTAACTATAGCATCACCAGTAAATATTAATGACTGTACATATGTGGTTGAACTAATAAAAGATATAACAATGAAAGCATTCGTTGTACAATCAGAACATAAAAACGTGGAAAAAATTAATGATTTAATTAGTAGATTAAATTATGCTATGATAACAGACCCTTTAACAGGAATTTATAATAGGAGATTTATTGATGAGCAGCTATATGTAGATATAAATGAAAATGCCGTTAATAAATTACCGATGTGTATAATAATTTTGGATATTGATTATTTTAAAGAAGTAAATGATACATATGGACATTTAGCTGGAGACTATGTTTTAAAAGAGTTTGGCAAACTTATATTGGAATCCATTAGAAAATCTACGGATTGGGTTAGTAGATATGGTGGAGAAGAGTTTTTAATTGTCCTTAATAATACAAATAAAGAAGGAGCTATGGTGGTTTCAAATAAGATAAAGACATTACTAGGCAATACAGAATTTATGTATGAAGGCAATAAAATAAATATCACTGCCAGTTTTGGAGTTTGTTGTTTAAAAGAAGGAGGCATAATAAATGCTAAGGACTTTATTAAATGTGCAGATGAAAATCTTTATAAGGCGAAGAAAACTGGAAGAAATAAAATAGTTATTAGTGAAATTAATGAAGGGTAACAAATGAAACAGATATGAGGAATATTTTGGGTTATAATTTATTTAGATAGTAAAATTGGAACATGAAAATTTTAAAATATAGTATTAATCTTAAATATACTACAATGGAGGATATTAATATGGATAAAAATTTTATTAAGAACATTGATTTTGCAAAGGTATTAAATTTAGAGAATCTTGTAACCTATCAAGAAGGTCAAGTGATAAGTAGAACTCTTTCTCAAAATAAACACTTGAGTTTAACACTATTTTCATTTGATAAGGGAGAAGAAATAAGCTCACATGCTTCAGGTGGAGATGCTTTTGTAAACATTTTAGATGGAGAAGCAGAGATAACAATTGGTGAAGAAAAGTTTGCAGTTAAAAAGGGAGAATGTATCGTAATGCCAGCAGGAATACCTCATGCATTACATGCAACAGAAAGATTTAAAATGATGCTAGTTGTAGTATTTGGATAATAACAATTAAAAGTCGCCTTTTGAAATGGCGACTTTTAAGCTTTTAAATCAGTTCTACTTAAAATGTAGGTAAGTTATTCAAGTTATTTTCCTCATTAGATTTAGGAGAAGAGGCTATGGTATTCACTCCATTTTGGTTTTTCTGAACAATTATAGAATCGAGTTTTCCACGTTTAGCCAAAGCTACTGCTTCTGTGAGGCTTCTTTGTATATTATCGTCTGTAAGTACATTGGTTATATCACCATCATTGTTTTTTCTAATCTTTATTATTTTCATGTTAATTCACCTCTTAGTTTAATTTTTTTCATAGAAAAGATGCTGAAATTTAAAAATAAAATCAGCATTTAGTTAAATAAAAGTTAAATGTTTATAAATAGTATTCCCAATGAAATAAAAAGTAATAATATTTTATAAATCTCGTATGATATAATAAAGTCTATTAATAACTAATGAAGGGAGATAATCATTATGGTGAAGGCTGTAATATTTGATATGGATGGAATAATAATAGATAGTGAACCACTTCATTTAAGCATTGAGGAAGATATATTTAAAAAACTAGGAATATCTATAGCATATGAAGAACACAATACATTTATAGGAACTACTTCACATTATATGTGGGATAAGATAAAAACTAATCATAATTTAACCGAGAGTCTAGAGGAATTGGTAGAATTAGATAGGAATACATATTTAGATTTTTTAAATGATGCCTTAGATTTACAACCAATAAATGGAGTAAAAGAACTCATAATTGATTTACATAAAAACAATATAAAATTAGCAGTAGCATCATCATCACCATTAAATGTAATAGAAAAGGTACTGAGCTTGTTTGAAATAAGAAACTACTTTGATTACATAGTAACTGGAGATTATGTGAGTAAGAGCAAACCTGAGCCAGATATATTTTTATATGCTGGTGAAAAATTAGATGTAGATCCTAAGGAATGTGTGGTTATAGAAGATTCTCATAATGGGGTTTTAGCTGCAAAGAAAGCTAATATGAAATGCATAGGATACAAAAATATAAACTCTGGGAACCAAGATTTAAGTAAAGCAGATATAATTATTGATGATTTTAATGATATAAATGCAGCATTCATAAAGGGACTGAATAAGTAAAATAAAGATGATTTTATTTAGAAATCACAATTATAAATCTAGTGGAGTATAACTGCTTGCAAATATAAGGAGGGGAGAAGATTAGAGTGAAGGTAAAATCACAAATAGGCATTAAAAATATTATTAAAAGAATTATAGATGATGAAGTTCCAGCGCTGGCTTCTGAATTATCTTATAGTTTAATCTTGTCCTTCTTTCCCTTTTTAATTTTTTTAATGACTTTAATAGGATATCTATCTCTGGATACAGAATTAGTCCTTTGGGAATTAAGTAAAGTGCTACCAGACGGTGCATATAAATTAGTTCATGATACAGTATTAGAAGTTTTGCAAGGCAGAAATGTAAAGCTTTTATCCCTTGGATTTATTCTTTCCATATGGACATCATCTACTGGATTTAGAAGTGTTATAAAGGGTCTTAATAAGGCTTATGATGAAAAGGAAAAAAGATCCTTAATAAAAGTAATAATAATATCTATTTTATGTACTATAGGATTAACTTTTATAATAGTTGCAACATTGTTTTTGTTAGTTTTTGGTGAAGCATTGGGAAGGTTCTTAATGTGGAAGTTTTTCATTTCAGGATCATTTATGTCTTTATGGAATATAGTAAGATATGCTATCATATTAACCTCCATGATACTTGTATTTGCTCTTTTATATAGATATACTCCAAGTAAAAGACTTAGATGGAGAGAAGTAATTCCAGGTGCCATATTTGCAACCATAGGGTGGATAGTTGTATCCATTGGATTTTCTTTTTATGTAAACAACTTTGGAAATTACTCAAGGCTGTATGGAAGTATAGGAGCAGTCATTATACTTTTAACGTGGTTATATTTGACTTCCATTATTATAATGGTTGGTGGGGAATTAAATGCAGCGTTAGCATTCGATAGAAAGGTAAAGGAAAATCCAAACATTTTAAGATGATACATGAAAAGAGTAATATTTCTAACTTTAAAACACCTAAGTTTTTTACATTAGATGTTGCTAAGACAGCCTAAGATTCTTAAAAGTGTTTTAAAGTTAGATGCTTTAGTAAAGAGCTCTTACAGAATTTTTATATTAAACCTAATGAAATAATCTTTTCCTTAGAATAGCCCTCCCTAATCCCCTTTACTATTTTTATAGATAAGGAGGTATCCCTAAGAAGTATACATCCAACTAGTTTATTATCTTTAAAGAAAAGCTTTTTATATATCTGATTATCTTCATTATTATAAGATAAAACATCACATTCATCATCAAAATATCCGGAGGAAAAAAGATTTGTATCCATTGAGGAGAAAATTGTAGATGAAACAAAATCTTTAAATATTAACTCATCTCCAGAGGCATTTATACCGGCAACTTTGCCCATTTGAACAGCAGCAGGCCAAATGCCATAGTTTCTACCGTTTAATTCTGCTACATCTCCGCAAGCATATATATCAGGTATGTTAGTTTCCATTTTTTCATTTACTACTACAGATTTATCGGTCTTTATTCCACACTTTTCAGCCAATTCTTTGTTTGCTCTTATTCCAACAGAAAATAATACCATGTCTGTATCAAGGATAGTGCCACTTTTTAGTTTTATATTAGTTACATTATCATTTCCGAGTATTTCAACTAGGGAGTCACCAAGAATTACATTAATGCCGCAATTACTAATTTGATTCTTAAAAATTTCAGCACCTTCTTCATCTAATTGTCTAGGTAAAAGTCTTTGGAAAAATTCCACTACAGTTACATCAAGTCCTAAATTTTGTAATTCCCATGCAGCCTCAAGCCCCAATAGACCGCCACCCATAACTACAGCTTTTTTACAATCTTTTGCATAACTTATTATTTTATCTGCATCATTTATTGTTCTTAAGGAAAATACTCCATTTTTGTCAGTACCAGCAGTTGGTGGGATGAAGTTACGTGCACCATTTGCAAGTATAAGTTTATCGTAATTTAAACAAGAGCCATCAGATAAAACTATCTTATTTTCTTTGGTCAGAATACTCTCTACTTTAGTATTTAGTTTTAAGTTTATACTATTCTCTTCAAACCAATTTTTATTTTTTAAATATAATTTTTTATCAGGAATCTCATTAGCAAGATATTCAGAAAGAGAAGGTCTATAATAGCTATAATAACTTTCCTCTGAAATCATTGTTATGTAGGCTTTTGAATTTTTCTGCCTTATAGCATCTGCAGCATAAAATCCAGCAGCGCCATTTCCAATAATAATAAAAGTTGTACCATTAGCTTTATTGTTCATATGCTCAGCTCCCCATAGTTTAATTTTAACCCTAAGATTATTATACACTAATAATTATCAGATAATGATTAAGAAAGTAAACTTGAAAGAATTTTGTGATAAAAGTTTAATTGATGGTTAATACTGAATAGTTACTAGTCATTATTGAAATTTCACTAAGGTGAAATTTCTTCCTTTAGCAGGGCTACTTACATTTTTAATGTTAAATATTATAGTATGGGATTTGCATTGTAGAAAGCATTGAACAAGCATTAAAAGCTCTTTATTTCTGATGTCAAAACACCGTTAAGAGTCTTCTACTGTCTGAACGATAGTGAGTTTAGAAGGCTTAGGTGGTTTAACATCAGAAATATTAGAGCTTTTTTACGAAGTGAAGCTTTCCTAAATAAAAATTCCATACTATATATCAACATTATCTTAAAATGTGGTAATTTTTAAAGGATTGACAATAGATTAGTTTGATGATAAACTATCCTTAAAATTTAATAGGAACTTCTTATCAAGAGTGGCGGAGGGACTGGCCCCATGAAGCCCGGCAACCCAGATACATTTGTTTTAATACGTTTGTTTTGAAGGTGCTAAATCCAGCAGGTGAATACCTGACAGATAAGGGGAGAAGTGTAACTTCTTGTGTCTGTCGGCAAGGGGTTTTTTTATTTTGTAAATTAATTTTAAATAGTCATTATGGGAGGATATTAAATGAATAATTCAGTTGAAAGAAAAGGTAAGGCGACAGCATTACTACCACTAATAGTTTTTGTAGCGATATATTTATCAATAGCATTAGTTACTAATGATTTTTATGCTATGCCTGTTACTGTTCCGTTTTTGATTGCTGCAGTGGTAGCGTTACTTATGAATAAAAAAGAAAGTATAAATGACAAAGTTGAAATATTTTGCAAGGGAGCAGGGGATTTAAATATTGTACTTATGTGCTTAATATTTATCTTAGCAGGAGCCTTTGCACAAGTTGCAAAAGATATGGGAGCAGTAGAATCTACTGTTAACTTAGGACTTAAAGTGCTTCCAAGTAATATTTTAATTTCAGGGATATTTATAATTGGATGCTTTATATCCACTTCTATAGGAACTTCTGTAGGAACAATAGTTGCACTATCTCCGATGGCTGTAGGAGTAGCTGATAAGACTGGAATATCAGTGGCTTTAGTGCTAGGATCAGTAATTGGTGGAGCAATGTTTGGCGATAATTTATCAATGATTTCTGATACAACAATTGCAGCTACTAGAACTCAAGGGTGCGAAATGAGGGACAAGTTTAAAACTAACTTCTTTATAGTACTCCCAGCGGCAATTATTACAGCAGTGATATTTGCAGTAATTACATCAGGTAATAATGCTACTTTATCTGGAAACTATCAGTATAGTATTGTAAAGGTACTTCCTTATTTATCTGTACTTATAGCAGCACTTTTAGGTGTAAATGTAATTTTAGTTTTAGTGGGTGGAGTGGCGCTTTCAGGTATAGTAGGAATTGCTACTGGATCTATGGGAGTTATAGCTTTTCTTCAGTCTATAGCAAAGGGAATAGCAGGTATGTCAGAACTAGTGATAGTATCACTTGTAATTGGAGGAACTGTAGAACTTATTAAACACAATGGAGGTATAGATTTCTTACTTCATTTTATAACAAGCAAGGTAAAATCGAGAAAGGGTGCCGAGCTTGCTATAGGACTTTTAGTTACTTTAGTAGATGCATGTACTGCTAACAATACTATAGCTATAGTAACTACAGGACCTTTAGCAAAAAGTATATCTTCAAAATATAATATAGAGCCACAAAAAACAGCTAGTCTACTAGATACTTTTTCATGCTTTGCTCAAGGAGTTATACCATATGGAGCACAGTTATTAGTTGCATCAGGTATTGCAGGCATTTCACCATTTTTAATAATGAAGTATTTGTACTATCCATATTTAATTGGGATATCTGCAGTTATTGCAATAGCATTAGGATTCCCTAAGATAAAGAATATGGAGGCAGGGGCTCTAAAAAAAGTAATTTAATTGATAATTAGAACTAAGTTATTACTTTGAGTGCAAAATTATATTGAATTTTGCACTCTTTTAATTTCTAATATAATATAGAATATGGGAAAATAACATAGTGGGGTGGATGGAAAATGATAAAACTTCAATCAAGAACAAAAGGATTACTGCTTGTTATCATAGGAGCTATGCTGTGGGGAATATCAGGTACTGCTGCTCAATATTTGTTTCAACAAAAGGGGTTTAGCCCTGAGTGGCTTGTTGTAATTCGTTTATTAGTATCAGGAATAATTTTGTTAACATACGCAATCATAAGAGAAAAACAAGACATATGGAAGATTTGGAAATCTAAACATAACTGTTACAGTCTTATAATTTTTAGTGTTATTGGAATGTTAGGTGTACAATATACATACTTTGCTGCCATTAAACATGGCAATGCAGCAACAGCAACTATACTACAATACCTATCACCGGTGATAATTACTTGCTATTTAGCTATTAGGACTAAAAAAGTTCCAAGTATAAGGCAAAGCTTAGCTATTATCTTTGCCATGTTAGGAACATTCCTTATAATTACAAAAGGAAATATCTACACCATATCTATTTCTAAATTAGCATTATTGTGGGGAATTGGTTCAGCTTTTACATCAGCTTTTTACACGTTATATCCCCATGAATTACTTGGTAAATGGAGATCTACACTTATAGTTGGATGGAGTATGCTTATTGGTGGAGTAGCTTTTAGTTTTATCCATCAGCCCTGGAACTTTGTGGGACAATGGTCCATTAATTCTATGGTTGCTGTTATGTTTGTAGTATTATTTGGCACCCTTGTTGCTTTTTATTGCTACTTGGAAAGTTTAAAATATATACAGCCAACAGAAGCAAGCGTATTATCCTCTATGGAACCTTTATCCGCTGCGGTTTTATCCGTACTGTGGCTAAGAGTTCCACTTGGCGTTGTAGAATGGTTAGGAATAGTGTCTGTTATAAGTGCTATTATAATTTTATCTAATGTAAAAAAATAGGCGTCTGATATATGTTATACTTAAACTTATTAAAAGTAATATATTGCTAACAAGTGTAAGAGTTGTACTATTCTTTATAGCTGCTGCTATTATTTTATTAGAGTAAATCAATGTAATAATTACATAATTAATAACAAACAGGGGTTTAATGTAAGTTTTAAATCTATTATAATACTCAAATGTAAAATATTACATAAAAAATTTAAAGTAGAAATTAACTTAATTTACACTATAATTCGACATGAAAAAATCCAGAAAAATACAGTTATTCCCATTGCATGGATAAGTATTCACTATTAGGAAGTGTTTTTTACCTTCTTTGTCATATTAGGAAAATAACTTGTCCAAACCATGGTTCATAAAATGACAGGTTTCTTTCATCTTAAATGTTATTATATTAATATAACTTAGCGAGTGGAGGGAAATGAATTATGATAATAGTTGAAAATTTATCAAAAATTCATCAAGGAGAAGATATGGAAAAGACTTATTTTTATAGATTGATAAAGGATAAATTTAATCTTAATTATGGAGATGAACTAATAGAAGTACAATCCTATGGAATAGAAATAGAAAGACAGGATAAGGTAGAGGGAAATATAGTAAATATAGAAAGAGATTATATAAAGAATATAAGTCCTCAAAGACATAAAGTACATAGCCTTTTGAAAGTGCTGCACGACAACACTGTGTCACCGATACATCTTATAGATATAGCAGGGGATTATGTAGACGAGTATATTAGTGATTTTGATAACGTATTAAGAGAAATAGCAACTAACTAATAATAAAAAACTAGAGGCCAACAGCCAGGAAGCAGAAATAAAAAAATGGTTGTGGACAGATAACATAAATATAAAATTTAAATTTGATTATTTTATTATAGGATTTATTATGGGGATTAATTAATATAGAATTAATGATAAAATAGAGATATATATCTCTATTTTATTTTTATATAAAAAGGCGGTGACAAATATGATAGGGGGAACGGGCATAGACATAATTGAAATATATAGAATAAAGAATGCCGTAATGAAAAATAATAATTTTATATATAAGATATTTACACAAAGAGAAATTGATTACTTTAGATCAAGGAATTTACTGTCAGAGGTGGTTGCAGGTAATTTTGCTGCAAAGGAAGCCATAGCAAAAGCGTTAGGAACTGGATTTAGAAAATTTTCCTTAAAGGATATAGAGATTCTTCGTGATGAACTTGGAGCACCTGTAGCATTTTTACATGGAGGTGCAAAAGAACTTGTAAAAGAGCCATATAAGCTCCATGTATCAATATCTCATAGTAGAGAAAATGCTATAGCCTATGCAGTTTTGGAGGTGTATTAATATATGAGAATAGGTACTGCAGAAGTTATGAGGAAAATTGATAAATACTCCATAGAAGTTTTAAAAATACCTAGCATAGTGCTTATGGAAAATGCTGCACTTAAAGTTGTAAAAAATATTGATATTGAGAATGTGCAGAATTGCTCGATTATATGTGGCAAGGGAAACAATGGTGGAGATGGGCTAGCAGTAGCCAGACATCTTCATGTAATAGGAAAAGATGTAGGTGTATTTTTGTTAGGAGGAGAGCGGGGAATTTCAGGAGACTCTCAAATTAATTATAATATACTTTTAAACATGGGAGTTAAAATAATATCTATAAATAATATGGAAGATATAAATGAGATGAGAGAGTACTTAGAACAAGCCGATATTATTGTAGATGCCATATTTGGAACGGGTTTAAATAAAAATGTTGAAGGCATATATAGTGCAGCTATATCTGTAATAAATGAAAGCAATTCCTATATTTTATCTATAGATATACCTTCAGGATTAGAATGTAATAGTGGTAGGGTGCTTGGAAATTCTATAAGAGCTAATAAAACTGTAACTTTTCAGCTATATAAGAAGGGATTTTTAAACTATGGTGTGGATAAATATACAGGGGCAGTGGTAATAGAGGATATTGGCATACCAAAGGAAGCAGTTCATAAATTTCATGAAAATGAATATATAATGGATGAGAATTTTATGAAACAAAGCATGATTAAAAGAAATAAGCATAGCCATAAAGGAGACTATGGAAGGGTTGTCATTATTGCAGGCTCTAAGGGGTTTACTGGGGCTTCGTATATAGCAACTCAGGGAGCTGTAAGAAGTGGAGCGGGACTTGTTACGCTGTGTTGTGATGAAAAAATACAGCCAATTTTAAGTTCTAAACTTATAGAAGCTATGACTTTAAATTTTAAAGATACGGAAAAGCTTAAAGAGCTATTAAAGAGCAGCAATTGCATAGCTATAGGTCCAGGAATGGGTAATAATGAAGCTACATTGCAATTTGTAATGGACACTTTGCTAAATGCAGCGTGTCCTGTAGTAATTGATGCGGATGGATTGAATGTCCTTAAAGGAAACCTGCATTTGTTGAAAGAATCAAAAAACAAGGTAATAATTACTCCGCACTTAGGAGAAATGTCCAAATTAATGGGATTAACTATAGAAGAGATAAAACAAAATCGCATGGAAATTGCACAAAGCTTTGCGCAAAAGTATAAGTGCATAGTACTTTTAAAGGGATATAATACCGTAGTCACAGATGGGTATAAAATTATTATAAATCCTACAGGAAATAGTGCTATGGCATCAGGCGGTATGGGAGATGCGCTAACAGGTATAATTGCATCTTTTATAGCACAAGGATACGAACCGCTAAAGGCAACAAGCATTTCGGCTTTTATACATGGATACACAGGGGAGAAGCTTTCAAAGAAAATGTTTTGTGTAAATGCAAGTCAACTTTTAGAAGAACTTCCCTATGCGATTAAAGAACTGATGGAGTAATTGGGCCGAAATTAAGTGATATAATTTGGTTTTAATTAGAATAATGAAATTAAGGCAGGAATAGTATTAATAATAGAGAGTAAAGTTCAGGGGGAATTTTATGAAAAAATTATTATTAATACTAATTGCTGCTTTTTTTATGACGGTTTTGGCTGGGTGCTATTTCAAAATAGATAAAACTCAGAAAAGTCTAGATTATATAAAATCCTTAAAGAGTTATACTAGTGATGCCCACATTATATTGCAAAATGATAAGCAAAATATAGAATATGATATGAAACAGTACTATAAAAAGAATATTGGAGTTAGATTAGAATTAAATTCGGATAGGATTTATATATGTAAAGGTGATAAAATATATGTGAATGATACTAAAAGTGGATTTAAGTATAGCCTAAGTGGAGAATTTGAAAATATTGTAAAGTTAAGTTCCGTAGGGGAGTATATTAGGCTAATTTATACCAATGAAGAAACTAAGACTTATTTTAAAGATATAAGCGGAATTAAATATCAAGTGCTTGAGATATATTTATCAAATCTAAATAGAAATTTAGACAAGGGAAAGGTCTATATCAATACTGAAACTAAGCTTCCTGAGTTTGTTGAAGTATATGATTTAAATAATAAGGTTAAATTTAAAGTGCTATATAAAAATTTTGTAGCAAATGCAGAATTTAATGAAGAGTTATTAAGTACAGAAGCGAAGGGTGGAATTTAAGTGTTCAGACATCTGAGACCAGTATGGGCAGAAATAAATTTAGATAATTTAGCTCATAACATAAAGGAAATTATAAGAGTAACGAAAGCTAAAGAGATTATAGGAGTAGTTAAAGCTGATGCATATGGTCATGGAGCTTTAGATATAGCTCCGACCTTACTTGAAAATGGGGTTACAAGACTTGCAGTAGCTGTTTTAAATGAGGCAGTAGAGCTTAGAAGGGGAGGGATACAATGTCCTATTATGATTTTGGGATATACACCTCCAAATTTACTGGATCTTTTAATAAAGTATGATATAGAACAAACTGTATATTCCTATGATTTAGCAAAGGAAATTTCAGATAAAGCTATAGAGGGAAGTAAAATTGCAAAAATTCATATAGCCTTTGATAGTGGAATGGGTAGAATAGGATTTTTGCCTAGAGAAGAAGATATAAGTGAGGTAGAGAGAATTAGTAAGCTTCCCAATATAAAGATAGATGGGATTTATTCTCATTTCTCTACAGCAGATGAAAAGGATAAAAATTATACGTATGAACAATTAAAAAAATTTAATTGGTTTTATAATATATTGCAGGAAAGAGGAATACAAATAAATATAAGACATATAGCAAACAGTGCAGCTATTATAGATATGCCTGAAACACATTTTGAAGCAGTAAGGCCTGGCGTTATATTATACGGCTACTATCCTTCAGAAGAGGTGGATAAAACAAAGGTATATTTAAAACCTGTAATGTCTTTAAAAACTAACATAGTCCACTTAAAGAAGGTTCCAATAGGAGAATATATAAGCTATGGAAGAAAATTTAAAACTGAGAGGGAGAGTATTATAGGAACTCTACCTGTAGGCTATGCAGATGGCTATACAAGATCTTTAGGAGAAGAGGCTAAAGTAATAATAAACGGGAAGCTGGTGCCCGTGGTAGGAAGAATATGTATGGATCAATGCATGGTTGATTTAACAAATGTACCAGATGTAAACTTAGGAGATGAAGTTATACTTATGGGAGAAGATAGTGAATCGAAAATGACAGCAGATGAATTAGCATCTATATTAGGCACTATAAATTATGAAGTGTTATGTATGATAAGCAGAAGAGTTCCTAGAGTCTATGTAAAAGATAAAAAAGTTATTAAAATAAGAAGTTATGTATAAAATTACCAATTGCGTAAATAATAAAAAGTAGAAAAAAATTTTGACATGACTATGATTATAGTAATATAATTGTTCTGTACATATCTTTTGCATAGGTTAATAGGAGGTATAGATTTAATGTCAGATTCAAAAAAGTTGGTAGTAAACCTCTCAGAAACACTTAATAATGAATTTAATAAGGCACTTAAAGAAGATTCCAAAAAAAGAAGTCAATTTATTAGGGAAGCTATAATACTATATATTGAGGAGAAAAAAAGAGCAAAAGAAATGGAGCTAATGAGAAAAGGTTACATGGAAATGGGAAATATAAACCTAGAATTTGCAGAGATGGGCTTTGCAAGTGACATTAGAGAATTAAAAGAATATGAAGCGAAGCTTCCGGAGTGTGATTGGTCCCATGACAACGATAGTGAAAAGAGGAGATATATTTTATGCTGATTTAAGCCCTGTAGTAGGTTCAGAACAGGGTGGCATAAGACCTGTAATTATTATTCAAAATGATGTAGGAAATAAATATAGTCCTACAGTAATTGTAGCAGCAATAACTTCACAGATTAATAAAGCAAAATTACCTACCCATGTGGAGATTTCTTCCGAGGATTATGGTTTAAATAAAGACTCTGTGGTATTGCTAGAGCAAATAAGAACATTGGATAAAAAGCGACTTAAAGAAAAAATTGGACACATGTCTAATAGCGATATGAAAAAAGTAGATGCAGCACTTTTGATAAGTATAGGATTGAATATAGGATTGAAATAATAGTAAGGGCTCGGAGTGAGCCCTTATTCTTATATATAAAATAAACAAATGCTTAAGTATGAATAGCAAACAATTTTTGTAAGATAATAAATATGCAAACATCTCAATAAGTTGATTTGCAGGGACTTATAACTAAGTAAGAAGCTTCTATAAATCATGTGCGGAATTATGAATAGTTATCAAGTAATAAAAGAATGTGGAGAAGGTGTTATTTGTGAAAAAACTTAAAGAATATTTTTTAATTACATTTGGAGTGTTTTTGGTATCTTTGGCTGCGGAGCTATTCTATGCTCCAAATAACATTGCAGCAGGAGGGGTTATAGGAATAGCTATAATTGTAAATCACTTTTTTCCCTTTCTAGAAATAGGGACTATTTCCTTAATGATGAATGGAGTATTATTTATCGTAGCATTTGTAGTTATAGGAGGGAAATTTGGAGCTAAAACTATATATGCCAGCTTAGCTATGTCTTTGATACTATG
This sequence comes from Clostridium sp. HMP27, assembly GCF_000765165.1. NCBI lineage: Bacteria > Bacillati > Bacillota > Clostridia > Eubacteriales > Clostridiaceae > Clostridium > Clostridium sp. HMP27. Next base: position 28,716 of record NZ_JMFY01000019.1, read on the forward strand.
GATAATGGGTAAAATTGAGTTTCCACCGAGTATTATGACCCATGATCTTTTTTTAGCCTCAGCTTTTGGAACTATAATATCTGCAATAGGAATGGGAATAACATTTAATCAAAGAGCATCTACAGGAGGAACGGATATAATTGCAAAGATAATGAATAAATTTATACATATTCCAATAGGCAAGTCACTTTTATGCGTAGATTTCATAGTAACACTATCCTCAGCAATATCCTTTGGAATTGAAGTAGGAATGTATTCTTTATTATCGGTAATATTTAATGGAATGATAATCGACTGGTATATTGAAGGATTTAATGTCTGTAAGCAAGTTGTCATAATAAGTTCTAAACATGATAATATAAGAAAGTTTATAATAAATGAACTTGATAGAAGTTGTACGATTTTTAAAGGCAGAGGCGGATACAATAATGCTGACATTGATATTTTATATACTGTAATAAATAGAAGAGAATTTATTAGGCTAAAGGATTATATAAGGGATATAGATAATAGGGCATTTATTACCGTGGGAGAAGTGCATGAAGTTCTTGGGGAGGGATTTCAGGATATTTCTTTAGAGGATTAAGTTAATTAATAGTAAGTAATTGGTAGAAAAGTTTGCCTGGCAAACTTTTTTTATTTGCAAGAATTCAGTTAAGAATAAGGATTTAAGAATTATTTGTTATTAATTACTAAATATTAACTGAAATTTTTATTGTAATTTAATTTTTTATTTTATATACCTATGTTATAATAATAATGCATGTTAAGGGAAATTATGATGAAGAATGTTACTATATGTATAAATAAGGGAGAGGTTGAAATGATAGAATTTAAGAATGTTACGAAGGTGTATGGAAAAAATATACCGGCACTGTCAAACATCAATCTAAGTATAGATAAGGGAGAGTTTGTGTTTTTGGTAGGTCCAAGTGGCGCTGGTAAATCCACATTTATCAAAACGCTTTTAAAGGAAGTAGATCCAAGTGTTGGAAGTGTTGTGGTAAATAATGTAGATATAACTACTTTGAAGAGAAAGGATATACCTTATTATAGAAGAAAAATAGGGGTAGTTTTTCAGGACTTTAGACTTATACCTAACCTAAATGTATATGAGAATGTAGCTTTTGCAATGAGAGTTATAGAAGCTCCTATGAAAGATATAAAAAAGAAGGTGCCAGCAGTTCTGTCTATGGTTAAACTGTCAAATAAACATAAGGCATTTCCACATGAGTTATCAGGTGGAGAACAGCAAAGAGTTTCACTTGCAAGAGCTTTAGTTAATAATCCAGCTCTTATTATAGCGGATGAACCTACTGGGAACTTAGATCCAGATACGTCAATGGAAATAATGGACATACTTAATGATATAAATAGAGCAGGTACTACAATATTAATGGCAACCCATGCGAAGGACATAGTAGACAATATGAAAAAAAGGGTAATAGCTTTAGAAAAAGGTAATTTGGTAAGAGATGAACAAAGGGGGTCATACGGATATGAAGATTAATACCTGCAAACACTTTTTTTCAGATGCGTTAAAAAGTTTTAAAAGAAATAGAACTATAAGTATTGCATCAGCTGCAACTGTAGCTGCAACTCTTTTCATATTAGGAGTATTTTTGCTTACAATATTAGATGTTCAGCAAGTAGTAAAAGATGTAGAATCTAGAGTTGAAGCAAAGGTGTTTTTCAATCAAGATGTAACTATTGCACAAAAGAAAGCAGTAGAAGAGAAGATAGATTCTTTAGATGAAGTAGTAAAGGTTACTTTTGAAAGTAAGGCAGAAGCTATGGAAAAATTTAAGGAACAAATAGGAGAAGAAAATAAGCTTCTTGTTGAAGGACTCGAAAAGGACAACCCTCTACCAGATGCCTTTGTTGTAAAGGTAAAGTCTCCTGAAATGGTATCTAAAGTAGTAGAAAGTGTTAAGGGGATGGAAGGTATATATGAAATACAGGATGGTAAAAAGATAGTAGATACTATAGTTAAAATTACAAGCACCATTAAGTGGGTCGGTTTAGCTTTATTTATAGTATTAATAGGAGTATCCTTGTTCCTAATTGGAAATACCATTAAGATTACGGTGTATTCTAGAAGAAGAGAAATAGGCATAATGAAATACATAGGTGCTACGGATTGGTTTATAAGATGGCCTTTTATAATAGAAGGTATGCTTATGGGAGTTATCGGTGCAGTAGTTGCTTGTGGTGTACTTTATTATGCATATAATGCAGTATATATTAGAATGTCTTCAAGCCTTATGATGATACAACTTGTTGAGCCTATATATGTGATAACTACTATATCATGGCAGTTTGTAATTGCAGGAATAGTAATAGGAGCATTGGGAAGTATACTTGCAATTAGAAAGTTCCTTGCAGTATAAAAGTTAGGATTAAGAAATAAGGTGCTAGGAGCTAGGAAATATAGAAACTTTGCTATGCAAAGCTTCATCCAATCCTAGTACCTAGTACCTTTAGTCTAGTAACTGAAAAATATAACTCTAATAATTATTAAAGTCGCTGTAAAGCGGCTTTAATTTGATTTATACTAGTTTACTATAGGCAAAAGTTTCATTAAGATGAATTTATCATCAATTATTTACTAATTATTATTTAAATTTAGTGTTATAATTATCTTAAGTTTATATAAACATATATATAGAAGAGTTAGTAGATAGTTTGTACTTGAAAGGATAAGGAGTGATTGTTTTATGAATAAGAAAAGGTGGGTAATAACGACGGTTTTAATTGTAATAGTAACTAATGCTATTACATTTTTAGGAACTAATACAGTATCGCTTATGATGCCCAATGGAAAAGTTATAGTTAGCAGGGATGATTATAATAGCTTTACTGAGTTTTCAAAGCTTTACGAAATAAAAAATGTACTTTATGAATTATATGATGGAAAGATAGACAATGGAGCTATTGAAGAAGGCGCAATAAAGGGGATGACTTCAGCTTTAAATGACCCTTATACAGTGTTTATGGATAAAAAGGAATATACCGAATTTAATACTCAGACAGAAGGGAATTATAGCGGAGTTGGTCTTCAAGTACAGTCAAAGGACAACAAAATAGTAATAGTAGATATATTTGAAGAGTCTCCTGCTAAAAAGGCAGGACTTCTTCCAAGAGATGAAATAGAAAAGGTAAACGGAACTGCTGTAAGTGGGAAAGAACTTGATAAAGCAGTAACCATGATGAAGGGCCAAGAAGGAACGGAAGTAACTCTTACACTATTTAGGGAAGAAAAGGGAAACTTCGATGTAAAGCTAAAAAGGGCTAAAATTAATATGGTTACAGTTAAAGGTGAAATGCTAGATAATAATATTGGATATGTAGCTGTAAGTATGTTTGATGAAAACACATCTAAAAACTTTAAAAAGGAACTCGATACATTAAATTCAAAGGGAGCAAAGGCATTTATACTTGATTTAAGAGGAAATCCAGGTGGTCTTTTAGATGAATGTGTTGATATGGTTTCAAATTTTGTGCCTAAGGATAAAGTTATAGTTTCAACAATTGATAAGTATAAAAGAGAAAAGAAATATAATTCAATTGGAGGTAAATATGTAGGAGTACCTTTAGTACTTTTAACAGATGAAGGGTCAGCTAGTGCATCTGAGATATTTTCTGGAGCTATAAGAGACTATAAAGCGGGTACATTGGTAGGAGAAAAAACCTTCGGCAAGGGTGTAGTTCAAACAGTTCTTGAAACAGGAGAAGGAACAGCCTTAAAGGTGACAGTATCTAAGTATTATACTCCTAATGGAGAAAATATTCATGGCACAGGAATAAAGCCAGATATAGAAGTGAAATATCCAGAGGAACTTTTAAAGAAGCCTTATGATAGAACTACAGATCCTCAATTTAAAAAGGCTCTTGAAATAATAAAGGGAAAACTCTAGGAAGGGAATACAATAAAATGAATATTTTAATATATACTTTAAGAACTTTAGCAATTACATTGACAGATCCGTATTATATATTCTTTTTAGCAGTTTTAGTATTTATGCTTTATAAACGGAATAGAAAAATATCAATAATGCAAAAGATGATAATTGGGGAGCCCTTGTACTCCCCTTTTGAATTAACAATTTCTCAGCTAGTACTTGGAATATTTGCAGGAATTTTGGCAAGTATTATGATGTCCTACTTAGGTGTAATATATTATGGTACTGAAGTTATTGAAATATTGTTTATGACATCTATATTCCTTGCTATATTTAGTCCTAAATTTATATGTTTTTCATATTCAGCTGCAATTTTAGGTACATTAAGTATAATACTTACCGTAGTTTATCAAAATGCAGGAGTAGGAGAAAATACTTTCTTAAGAGTAGATATACCGTCTTTAATAGCTACAGTAGCAGTACTTCATTTTGTGGAAGGTATTTTAATTATTATAGATGGAAAAAGGGGCAATATTCCAGTGTTTAGAAAGGTTGAGGGAGAGATTCAAGGTGGATTTGCCTTTAGGAGATATTGGATCGTTCCAGTAGCCTTATTTATTATGATAAATACAAGCTTAATAGCAGACTTAGGTACTACAGAACCTATGCCTAATTGGTGGCCAATTGTTAAGACATCAATACCAAGTGAAATACTTAAAAAATCAGTAGTAGCTCTTATACCTTTCTATGGTATGCTTGGTTATAAGTCAAATACTTTTACTCAAACTAAAAATCAAAAGACTTTAATGTCTGGACTATTTGTAATAGCTTATAGCATGGCATTATTTTTAGTGGCACAACTTGCTCATATAAATATATTTTTTCAGGCCTTAGCTGTGGTGTTTGCACCAGTAGGGCACGAAGCAATGATTAGAATTCAGGCTCATTTTGAGAATACAATGGAAGCAAAATATGTTAGCCGTGATGGAATTATGGTACTTGAAGTATCTCCAAATTCTATTGGAAAAGCTTTGGAAATTAAAGGTGAAGATACAATTGTGGAAATAAATGAAGAAGAAGTAAAAACTGAGGAAGATATAAGTAGAATTTTAAATTCTAAACCTGAAAGTATATTCTTTAAAATAAGAAACCCAAGAGGTGAGATAAGAGAAACAAGTAAACATCCTTATCAAAAGGGGAAAACTATACTTGGTATACTTATTGTTCCAACAAAAGTTGATAAACCTGAATCAATGAGAGACTTTGAGAAGGAGAATTTTTCTGATATATTAGATAAAGCAAAAAAAGATAAAGAAGATGGTGATGAATAGGTAATGAGAAAGTTTAAAATACATTCAAAATTTAAACCTACGGGAGATCAACCTCAAGCAATAAATAATTTAGCAGAAAGAATTCAGAATGGAGAAAAATTTCAAACGCTACTTGGAGTCACAGGTTCTGGAAAGACTTTTACAATGGCAAATATAATAGAAAGAGTTCAAAAACCTACATTAATACTTGCGCATAACAAGACTTTAGCAGCACAGCTTTGCTCTGAATTTAGAGAGTTCTTTCCTGAAAATTCTGTGGAGTATTTTGTATCTTATTATGATTATTATCAGCCAGAAGCTTACCTTGCACAAACAGACACTTACATAGAAAAGGATGCTTCTATAAATGATGAAATAGATAAATTAAGACACTCAGCAACCTCTGCCCTCTTAGAGGGAAGAGATGTTGTAATTGTAGCTTCTGTATCTTGTATATATGGCCTTGGTAATCCTGAGGAGTATAAGAATCTTACAATTTCCTTAAGAGAAGGTATGGAGAAGGATAGAGATGAGGTTTTAAAAAAGCTTATTGAAATTCAATATGAGAGAAATAATATAGAATTTACACGTGGTACCTTTAGGGTTAAGGGAGACGTTCTTGATATATTCCCTGCTTCATCCACAAACGTGGGGATAAGAGTAGATTTTTTTGGGGATGAAATTGAAAAAATAAGAGAATTTGATGCATTGACAGGAGAAATAATTGGAACAAGAAAACATGTAGCTATTACTCCAGCTTCTCACTTTGCTACATCTAGGGAAAGACTAGAAGGGGCCATAGGAAAAATTGAAGCAGAACTTGAAGCAAGGGTAAAGGAGCTTTTATCAGAGGATAAGGTATTAGAAGCTCAAAGACTTAAACAAAGAACTAATTTTGACATAGAAATGATGAGAGAAGTAGGATATTGCAGCGGTATAGAAAACTATTCAAGAATACTTGATGGAAGAGCAGCTGGAACTTGCCCTCAAACCTTAATAGATTATTTTCCAGATGATTTCTTGTTATTTATAGATGAAAGCCATGTAACTTTACCTCAAGTTAGAGCTATGTATGCGGGAGATAGATCGAGGAAGGAATCCTTAGTAAATTACGGATTTAGGCTTCCTTCGGCTTATGATAATAGGCCATTAAGATTCGAGGAATTTGAGCAGAAGATAAACCAGGTAGTTTTTGTAAGCGCTACACCATCAAATTATGAACTTGAACATTCAACAAATGTAGCTGAACAAATTATAAGACCTACAGGACTTCTAGACCCTGAAATAATTATAAAACCAGTAAAGGGTCAAATAGATGATTTGTATTCAAGTATAAAAGAAACTATTAATAAAGGTTTTAGAGTTCTGGTTACTACTCTAACTAAAAAAATGGCAGAGGATTTAACAGCATACTTTAAAGAAATGAATATAAAGACAAATTATCTTCATTCAGATATAAAGACAATTGAAAGAATGGAACTTATTCGTGATTTAAGAAAGGGCGAGTATGATGTACTTGTAGGTATAAACCTTTTAAGAGAAGGACTTGATATTCCAGAGGTAGCTCTAGTTGCAATACTTGATGCAGATAAAGAAGGATTTTTGAGATCAGATAGGTCCTTAATTCAGATAATAGGTAGAGCTGCAAGAAATTCAGAAAGTAAGGTTATAATGTATGCAGATACAGTAACTAAATCTATGGACAGAGCAATTAAGGAGACAAATAGAAGAAGAAAAATACAAATAGAGTATAACGAAAAGCATGGAATAGTTCCAAGAACTATAATAAAGGATATAAGAGAAGTAATTGAAGCAACTCAGGTTGTAGAAGACAGTGCTACTTATGATAGTTTAGAAGAGGCAGTTAAAGCAAGTAATAATAGTGTTGAATCACTTATAAAGAAATATGAAGATGAAATGAAAGAAGCTTCAAAGAAACTTGAATTTGAAAAGGCTGGAAGACTTAGAGATATGATTTATAAATTGAAAAAGAAAATAGTGAAGGAGTAGTACACTAAGGAGGAAAGAAATAAATTTATGATTGATAAAATAATTATAAAAAATGCTAAAGTTCATAATTTAAAAAACGTAAGCCTTGAAATCCCAAGGGATAAGTTTATAGTTTTTACTGGACTTTCAGGTTCAGGAAAATCATCTCTTGCCTTTGATACATTATATGCAGAAGGACAAAGAAGATATGTAGAATCTTTATCATCCTATGCAAGGCAATTTTTGGGTCAAATGGATAAACCAGATGTTGAATACATAGAGGGACTTTCCCCAGCAATTTCAATAGATCAAAAAACTACTAGCAGAAATCCAAGATCTACCGTTGGAACTGTAACAGAAATATACGATTATTTAAGGCTTTTATATGCAAAGGTTGGAATTCCTCATTGCCCAAGTTGTGGTAAGGAAATAAAAAAGCAAACAATAGATCAAATGGTGGATAAAATATTAGAATTACCTGAAAGAACTAAAATACAAGTTTTAGGTCCTATTATAAGAGGTAAAAAAGGTGAACATGTCAAGTTAATTGAAAATATAAAAAAGAATGGATATGTAAGAGCTAGAATAGATGGAAATACTGTGGATTTAGAGGATGAAGAGATAAAACTTGAAAAGAACAAAAAACATACCATAGAGGTAGTAGTAGATAGGCTTATGGTAAAGAATGATATAAGAAGCAGGTTATCAGATTCTATTGAAACAGCCTTAAAACTTGGAGAAGGTATTATTATCATAAATATAATTGATGTAGAAGATATTTTATTTAGTGAAAATTTTGCTTGCCCTGATTGTGGTATAAGCGTTGGAGAAATATCTCCTAGAACATTTTCCTTCAATGCGCCATTTGGAAAGTGTAATGAATGTGATGGACTTGGAACACTATTGGAAATTGATGAAGATTTAGTAATTCCTGATAAGAGCAAAAGTATCATGGAAGGCGCTGTTCTGCCTTGGGCTAACAGTGTATTAAAGGAAGAGTCTTGGACTTACGGTATATTACAATCTTTATCAAGGGAATATAACTTTAAATTAGATACTCCAATAGAAGAGCTTTCTCCTGAAATAGTAGGTATGCTTTTATATGGCTTGAATGGAGAAAAGATAAAAGTTACATACACTAAGGATGGTAAGACTTCAGATTTTTATCATGCCTTCCCAGGAGTTATTAACAATTTAAAAAGAAGATATTTTGAAACTAATTCAGAAGCTATGAAAAATGACATAGAGAACTATATGAGTAATAATCCTTGTCCAAAATGTAAAGGTGCAAGGCTAAGCCCAGAACCTCTGGCAGTAACAGTTGGAGGGAAAAATATATATGAATTTACAACTATGGCTATAAGAGAAGAATTGGAGTTTATAAATTCAATAGAGTTTACAGAAAAGGAAAAGATAATAAGTAACCAAATATTAAAGGAAATAAGAAGTAGATTAAACTTTCTTATAGATGTAGGTCTTGATTATTTAGATTTGGCTAGAACTGCAGGAACCTTATCTGGCGGAGAAGCACAAAGAATAAGGCTTGCAACTCAAATAGGTTCAAGTTTGGTTGGGGTTTTATACATATTAGATGAGCCAAGTATTGGACTTCATCAAAGGGATAATGACAAGCTAATATCCACATTACAGCATTTAAGAGACATAGGAAATACTTTAATTGTGGTAGAACATGATGAAGATACCATGAAAGCTGCAGATTATATAGTTGACATTGGTCCTGGAGCAGGAGAACATGGTGGAGAAATAGTTGCAGAAGGCCCTATTGATGATATAATAAAAAATGAAAAATCAATTACTGGTCAATATTTAAGCGGTAAAAAGAAAATAGAATTACCAAGTCAAAGAAAAAAAACTTCAGGTAACTATATAACCATAAAGGGTGCTAACGAAAATAACTTAAAAAACGTAAATGTGAAATTTCCACTGGGAGTTTTAACTTGTGTTACTGGGGTTTCAGGTTCAGGTAAAAGTACACTAGTAAATGAAATACTATATAAAGGGCTGAACAAAAAACTAAATAATTCTAAAGATATGCCTGGAAGACATAAGGATATAGAAGGCGTAGAAAATATCGACAAAATAATCAATATTGATCAAAGTGCTATTGGAAGAACTCCAAGATCAAATCCAGCTACCTATACTGGAATGTTTGATATAATAAGAGAAATATATTCAAATACTTCAGAATCTAAATTAAGAGGATATAAGCCGGGAAGGTTTAGTTTTAATGTAAAAGGTGGAAGATGTGAGGCTTGCAGGGGCGATGGTATAATAAAGATAGAAATGCAGTTCTTATCTGATGTATATGTTCCTTGTGAAGTTTGTAAGGGTAAAAGATACAATAGAGAAACTTTAGAGGTAAAATATAAGGGTAAAAATATAGATGATTTACTTAGTATGACTGTAGAGGAAGCATTAGGGTTCTTTGAGAATATTCCAAGAGTAAAAAATAAGCTTCAAACACTTATGGATGTGGGACTTGGATACGTAAGACTTGGGCAGCCTTCAACTCAGCTATCTGGTGGAGAAGCGCAAAGAATTAAGCTTGCCTATGAGCTTTCAAAAAGAGGTACAGGAAAGACCCTGTATATATTAGATGAACCAACTACAGGACTGCATATAGATGATGTAAGCAGGCTTATAACTATACTTCAAAGGCTTGTAGATACAGGAAATACAGTAGTTGTTATAGAGCACAATTTAGATGTAATAAAATGTGCAGACCACGTAATAGATTTAGGACCGGAGGGTGGAGCAAAGGGAGGAACTATAATTGCAACAGGAACTCCAGAAGATATAAGTGAAGCTGTAGGCTCCTATACAGGATTTTATCTTAAAAAGATGTTGAAATGATAAAAAGAAGGTGATTTATGTTGTTGGCTAAGCTAAGCCCAATATTTACTTTAATTATAATAGCTATAGTCTATATGATAATTTTTACAGCCCTTAGAATAATGAATAAAGATATAAAGGGTGGAACAAGAAAAAAATCTCAAAAGAAGGCTGCAGGATTAGAAATCATAGAACCTGGAAATAGTTATAATTTAAAAAGAGGAGGGGTAATCCCTCTCCAAAGTCAAATAACCATAGGAAGAAAAGAAGATAATACATTTATGCTAGACGATCCTTATGTCTCTGGAAAACATGCAAGGATTTATGCGAAGTCTGGAGATTATATCATTGAAGATCTAGGAAGTACTAACGGTACTTTGGTAAATGATGATCAAATAGAAGGAAAGAAGTACTTAGAAACAGGAGACATTATAAAAATAGGAAATACAGTACTTAAGTTCTTAATTTAATTTTGGGATGGTGGTCTTTTGGATACCAGAAAAGATGAAAAAAAGCTCTTAAAATATACATATTTACTTTGTATAGTAGGGTTTTTTAATTTAACAATAATAAAGGAGCCTTTTGATAAGGGTGCAATGCTTATGGCACTGGCAACCTGTCTTCTTATAGGATATTCCTATTTTATAATAAGGAGATTTTTTTCAGAAGGAGATAAATTTATATTTATATTCTCTAGTATTTTAGCGGTTATAGGGATTATAATGCTATACAGAATAGATACTGCAACTGCTGTAAAGCAAATAGTATGGTTTGCTATAGGGGTTACAGGTTTTATATTAATAGTTGTAATCCTGCCAGACTTAAAAAGATTCGTAAAATTTAAGTATGTATACTTGGGTATAACCGTAATACTTATGGCAATGGGTACACTCATGGGAAAAGAGACTTATGGGGCAAAAAACTGGGTAAGTATTGCAGGATTTGCCTTCCAGCCGTCAGAATTTGGAAAGCTTTTTTTAGTTGCATATTTATCAGCGTCCTTAAAGGATTATAAAGACTTTAAAAACTTAATAGAACCAGGAATAGTTGTTATGTTAAGTTTAGGATTTATGGTTTTGCAAAGGGATCTTGGAAGTGCATTAATGTTTTTTGGAATATCCATTACTATGCTATACATAGCTACATCTAATTTTAAATACGTATTAGTTTGTCTGATACTATTTGCACTAGGAGCAGTTGTAAGCTATGGATTATTTGACCATGTAAAGCTTAGAGTTTTGATTTGGAATAATCCTTGGCCATATGCTACGGATAAAAGTTATCAAGTTGTACAGTCTCTCTTAGCCATAGCATCGGGTGGACTTACAGGATCAGGATTAGGACTTGGGTATCCTAAATATATACCCGTAAGGACAACAGATTTTATTTTTTCTGTAATATGTGAGGAACTTGGAATACTAATGGGATTTGCCATTATACTTATATACTTTTTACTTTTTTACAGGTGTATGAGAGCAGCTATATATGCAGGAGATGATTTTTCAAGACTTATTACAGTTGGATACAGTGCGATGATAGCTTGCCAGGTATTTGTTATAATTGGAGGGGTAATAAACCTGATACCGCTAACTGGTATAACACTGCCTATGGTAAGTTATGGTGGAAGCTCCATGCTTAGTACGTTTTTTGCACTAGGTATAATACAAAAGGTTTCTGAAGAGGGAAGATAAGATTATGAAGGATATATCAGATAATATAAAAAAAGTATTGATAGTATTTTTAATATGTTTTGTGGGGTTAATATCATACATAACATATTTTCAAGTAATGGTTGCACCGAAAATTGTAAATAGCCAATATAATGCGCGTATGTGGGCGAAGAGAGATGAAGTTTTAAGAGGAAGTATATTTGATAGAAATATGAAGGTGCTTTCTAAAAGTACTAGAGTAGATACCGAAACTCAAAAGAGAAGCTATGAAGGTGGAGAAGCATTTGCTCATGCCTTAGGATATGTAGATGTTAGGTATGGAATTACTGGACTTGAAAGAAGATATGATAAAGAATTATCTACAAGCAGCATAAGAGATACTTTATTGAATATATTAAAATTACCAGGACAGACAAAAGAGAAATACGGGAGTAATTTAAAAACTACCTTAGATTTTGATATACAAAGGAAGGCTTATGAACTTTTAGGAAATAACAAGGGGGCAGTGGTAGCGCTGAATCCAAAAACAGGAGAAATATTAGCTTTAATATCAAAGCCATCCTTTAATCCTAATAATCTTGAGGAGAATTGGAAAAATATTAATTCCAATAAAGATAGGCCATTGCTCAATAGGGCAACTTCAGGTATGTATCCCCCAGGTTCTACTTTTAAGGTAATAACTGCGATAAGCGCGTTGGAAAATATCGATGATATCAGGAATAAAAAAATTCAAGATAAAGGGGTACTGGTATTTAATGAAAAGGAATCTCTAAAGAACTATAATGGAGAAGTTTTGGGCAATATAGGTCTTAAAGAAGCCTTTATACATTCAAGTAATGTTTATTTTGGAAGTTTAGGTATTGATCTTGGAAATAGCAAACTTAAAGATACCGCAGAAAAGTTTTACTTCAACAAAGATATACCAGCAGATGGAGTTGTAATTGAAAATAGTAAATTTCCATCCTTTAAAAGTTATGAAAAAGGTAATATAGCTCAAAGTGCTATAGGACAGTCTACAGTACTTTCAACTCCTATGGAAATGGCGTTAGTAGCAAGTACCATAGCAAATGATGGAACTATGATGAAGCCTCATATAGTAAAAGGGGTTATGGATAGTAAAAACAGCTTAGTAAGTGAAGTGAAACCACAGAAGATAGATGATGTTACAACAAAGGAAAATGCACAGATAATAAAAAATTATATGAGGGAAGTTGTGGCTCAAGGTACAGGAGGAAATGCATCTGTATACGGAATAAAGGTAGCAGGTAAAACCGGTACTGCAGACCATAAAGAAGAAGGAAGTGGAGCAAAGCCTCATTCATGGTTTATAGGATTTGCACCATATGAGAATCCTGAAATAGCCTTGGCAGTTATAGTTGAAGATGGTGGTCAAGGAGGAGTTTTAGCAGCAAGCATAGCTTCAGGAGTTATAAAAGAAGCTTTATCAAAATAAGTATTATGGAAAGGGGAATTTTGGTGAAGATAAAGGAAATAGGAGAGCTTAAAAATGGGGAACAAGTGGATTTTAATGCCTTAGTTAGTGATAAAAGAACTGGTTATAAAAAAGATGGGACCCCCTACTTATTACTTATAATGCAAGATAACACAGGAAGTATAGCCTTCCCTGTATGGACCAACTATGATAAATTAAATACGATAGTAGAGGTAAATACGTTAATAAATGTAACAGGTATCGTAGCTAGATTTAATGGAAATGTTCAAGTAAGAAATCCAATGATAAACTCCGTTTCTATGGAAGGAGTAGATTATGAGGATTTTGTACCACAATATGATATACCAGAAGAATTAATAGATTATTTTAATTATATGGTGTTAGATATGGAAGAAAAATATCAAAAGATAGCCACCGCAGCCACTGGAGCTATGGGTTATAATGATGAGAGATGGGATGCCTTTATAAATTGTGTGGCAGCCGAAAAATTTCATGGCAACAAAAGAGGGGGGCTGTTCCTTCATACGGTGGGAGTTATGAAAGCTGTAGAGAACGTAGTGAAGGATTATATAACAAATCCCTTCTATATGAGTGCAGCTAAGGTAATTAATAAAGATAGACTCATGCTTAAGGCGATTATTCACGATATAATGAAAACTAAGGAATATGATTATAAGGGAATAATAAGAAGAAAAGACATAAAGTTAGATCACTTAGTACTTGGAGCAGGATATGTAAGAGAAATAAATGTAGAAGTAGGCAATGTTCTTTCAGAGGAAGAGTTAGATGATATATGTTACTCAATACTTTCTCATCATGGTCAATTTGGTAACTTTGAACCAAAGGGAATAGAGGATATACTTTTAAATATGGCAGATATTATAGATAGTCAAGTTGTAAATGCCATTGAGAATAAGATATAGGGGAATTGCTTTGCAATTTCCCTATATTTTTATTTTAATAAACTTAGATTTTCCAATTTGAATGGTGAAGCTATTATGTGGATTTACCATTATAAATTCATTAAACTTTTCTCCATCTATTTTCATGGCATTCTGGGTAATAAGTCGTTTGGCTTCACTATTACTCTTAGCAAGCCCATTTATAACCACGATTTTTACAAGATCAATTTGGCCATGGCTTATAAGACAATCAGAGGATAAATTGAATTCAGCTATATCATCTGGTATTAGATTTTTTTGAAAAACAGTTTTAAAGTGATCCTCAGCAATTTCTGCTTCATCTGATCCGCAATACAAGGCTGTTATTTCTTTTGCAAGTCTCATTTTAACATCACGAGGATTAGTATTTGGATTGTTAAGCCCTATCTTAATTAATTCAATTTCATCTGGATGAATATCTGTTGCAAGTTCAAAATATTTAATAATAAGGTTATCTGGAATAGTCATGGTCTTTTGGTAAATCTCAACCGCATTTTCATGTATGCCAATGTAGTTGCCGAGACTTTTGCTCATTTTTTCAATTCCATCTGTACCTTCAAGCAAGGGCATAAATAATGCAATTTGACTATTCTGACCATAATCTTTTTGTAGGGTTCGGCCCATAAGGATATTAAAAGTTTGATCTGTGCCCCCCATTTCGATATCTGCTTTTATTTCTACAGAGTCATATGCCTGCATCAGTGGGTAGAAAAATTCGTGAAGTCCAATAGGTTCATTATTTTTATATCTTTTTTCAAAGTCATCTCTTTCAAGTATTCTAGCAACAGTAACTTTACCTGCAAGCTTTAGTATGTCTTCGAAATTTAGCTTTGATAACCATTCACTGTTGAACCTAAGGTCAGTTTTTTCCTTATCCAGGATTTTAAAAATCTGATTCTTATAAGTCTTCGCATTTTCTAGTACTTGCTCAGTAGTCAACGGTTTGCGTGTCTTACTTTTACCTGATGGATCGCCAATTCTGCCTGTAAAATCTCCAATTATAATTACTGCACGATGGCCTAAGTCCTGCATTTGCTTAATTTTGCGAAGTACAACAGCATGGCCTAAATGTATATCTGGAGCAGAAGGATCTAGACCAAGCTTAACTATAAGGGGGGTATTTGATGCAATACTTTTTTCTAACTTTTGCATCAAATTTTCGCTGCTAACAACCTGACTTACCCCTTTCATAATAATTTTAAATTGTTCCTGTGCATTTTCCATTACGTTCATCCTCTCCAATAAATTGATATAAAATAAAAAACTCCCGTTCCCTGCATTATGCAGAGGACGGGAGAATTGCTCACGTGTTACCACCTCAATTTTATTTACACATCACTGTGTAAACCTCATCGGGTACGGCACAAAAGTGCTTATACCTTAGCGATGTAACGGTCGCACCCGGCAACAGCCTACTAAGATATAAAATCTTTTCAGTGTGCCACTCAGAGATGTATTCAAAATCTGTTTTCTGCACCTCTCATCACCCGGTAGCTTTCTGTTGAAAACATATGATTTCTACTTCTTCTCGTCGCAGTTTTGTTGTATGGTTGGTAGTTTAGCACCAATATAATAAAATGTCAATATACCATTTGAAAATATAGGAAATGCTTATTAGTTATTAACTGTTGAATAGTAAGTATTCAACATAAATCTTCTATGTTCGCTATTAATTATTAATGGGTTTATGTATAATAGGGTTAAAATAAGCAAAAAAATAAATAATTCAAAGTCGTAGAAAATTAGAGAGGATAATTATGAAAGGAAAGACACATGCAGGTGTAGGTATAGTTACTTATTTGCTGCTTTATAATAAATTACCTGATAAGGTTAGTTTGACTGGATTAGCTGTAGTAACATTTGCATCACTGCTTCCAGATATAGATCACCCTAAAAGCATAATTAATCAATATATACTGCCTTTTAAAAATAAGATGACTAAGGTTGTATTATATGCTTGCAGTGGTATTATATTTTTATGGTATAGTTTTTTATATGATAAAGAACCTTATATAAAGACTATAGGAATATTTTTGCTTTTAATAGCTGTTTCATCTCATAGAAAAGGTCTTACTCATAGTCTTATGGGAATGATATTGTTTGCATTTCAAATAGCATATATAGGAAATGCATATGAAATAAGAAATTTAATTTATTACTTTATGCTAGGTTATGGTCTTCATCTACTTTGTGACATGGCAACAAATAGGGGAGTACCTCTTTTATATCCTTTCAAGGAAAAAAACATTAAACTTCCAATTACATTTAAGACTAATTCCTTTATAGGAAATTTTATAGAAACTCTGATAATTGTAGCGGGGCTTTTATATGTTATATATAGTTTTCCGAGAATATTTAATTAGGTACTAGGTGAAAGGTACTAGGATTAGATGAAACTTTGCTATGCAAAGTTTTTACATTACCTAGCACCTAAATCCTTTATCCTAAAACCTAAAAGAGAGGTGATAAGATGTTTGATTTTGAATATCATTTAAAAGTATTACCAGATAAACCTGGGGTTTACATAATGAAAAATGCTTTAGGCGAAGTTATTTATGTGGGAAAAGCCAAGGTGCTTAAAAATCGAGTAAGACAGTATTTCCAAAGTTCACGTAATCATTCGGAAAAAGTAAGGGCTATGGTTAAAAATATAGCGGAGTTCGAGTATATAGTTACCGATTCAGAAATGGAAGCGCTTATATTAGAGTGTAACTTAATAAAAAAGCACAGACCTCGATACAATATATTACTTAAAGATGATAAAAGCTATCCATTTATAAAGGTAACAACTACAGAAGACTTTCCAAGGGTATTTGTAACAAGACATGTTATAAAGGATGGAGCAAAATATTTTGGTCCATATACTGATGTATCGGCGGTTTATGAAACATTGGAACTTATAAAAAAGATATTTCCTATAAGGACTTGTAAAAGAGTCATAAAAGAAGATGATAAAGAAAGTGTAAGACCTTGTTTAAATTATCATATAGGTCTCTGTAAAGGACCTTGTGCAAAGATTATAAGTAGGGAAGAGTATAAAAGTATAATAAGTGATATTACAAGTCTTCTTTCTGGGAAGTCTGCAGGTATTTTAAGAGATTTAGAAGTTGAAATGGAAAAGTCAGCAGAAAGTCTCCAATTTGAAAAGGCAGCGGCTTTTAGAGATAAGATAAATGCCATAAAAAAAGTAACAGAAAAACAAAAAATTATAACTTCTAACTTTGAAAATGAGGATTTTATAAGTCTTTACAAAGATGAAAAAGATGTTTGCGTTCAGGTGTTTTTCTTAAGAGAAGGAAAAATAGTTGGAAGAGAACACTTCATTATAGAAAATTCAGCGGATATGGAAGATAAAGAAATAATATCGGACTTTATAAAAAGTTTTTATGGGGCAGCAGCATTTATCCCTAAGTCCATATATGTAGAGGATATTGATGAACAAGAACTCTTAGAGCAGTGGCTCACTATGAAGCGTGGTTCTAAAGTTTGGATTAAAGTTCCTCAAAAGGGAGATAAAAAAGACACTTTAGATATGGTTCGAAGGAATGCAAAGATAACTTTAGAGCAGTTTAAAATTAAAATACTTCAAGATAAAGAACTTTATGAAGTAGCTTTAAGAGAACTCAGTGAAATACTAAACTTAGAAGACATTCCAAAGAGGATAGAAGCTTATGACATTTCCAATATACAAGGGATGGACTCAGTTGGAAGTATGGTGGTTTTTGAAAATGGTAAATCTAAAAATAGTGATTATAGGAGATTTAAGATAAATAGTGTAGTTGGAGCAAATGATTATGGAAGTATGAGGGAAATTATTACAAGAAGGTTTCAGCATGGACTAGATGAAATTAAGGCGATAAGTGAAAAAAATCTCCAGGTAAGCTCGGGAAAGTTTTGTGTTTTTCCTGATTTAATACTCATGGATGGTGGAAAAGGGCAGGTAAATATAGCTCTGGAAGTATTAAGAGAATTTAATATAGATATTCCTGTATGTGGTATGGTAAAAGATGATAAACACAATACAAGAGGGCTTATATATAATAATGAAGAGCTTCCTATTAAAAAATATTCTAACATAATGAGACTTATTACCAGAATTCAAGATGAAGTTCATAGATTTGCAATAACCTATCATAGATCATTGAGAAATAAAACAACTTTTCATTCTATATTAGATGATATACCAGGAGTTGGAGAAAGAAGAAGAAAAGAACTGTTAAAGAAATTTGGCAGCGTAGAAAGCATAAAAAAGGCAAGTTATGAGGAAATTTTAGAAACTCCATCTATAGATAAAAAATCCGCACAAAATATAGTGGAATTTTTTAAAGATAATGCATAGTATAATTAATAGTTATAATTAATGGGTGGAAGCTGCTGATTATTATTCTATAAAATTGGATAAAATTCAGATAACTTAGTTTCCACATTAATGACTTATTTCCACCTTATTCATTATTAATTGACTTTATAAATATTGATTAAGTGGTGCTTATCCTTTATACTTATTTATGTATTAATTTTGATGTTAAGGAGAATATACTATGAGCTGTTATAAAGAATTTGCTATAAAATTGTACGATATTTTAGGTGAAGAAAATGTAAAAATAGATGAACCAATGAAATCACATACATCTTTTAAAGTTGGGGGTCCAGCGGACATATTAGTAACTCCAAAGGATTATTCGCATATACAATACTTAATAAAACATTGTAATGAAAATCATATACCATATTTCATTATAGGAAATGGATCAAATCTTCTTGTAAGAGATGGCGGAATAAGAGGGATTGTTATCAAACTTACAAGACTTGATAACATAAGTATAAGTGAGAATAAGGTAACAGCAGGGGCTGGTGCATCACTTTCAAAGACTTCGAAGGCAGCGGCAGATGAATGCCTTACAGGATTTGAATTTGCAATTGGAATACCTGGAAGTATAGGTGGAGCACTTACTATGAATGCAGGAGCATATAATGGAGAAGTATCCCAAATAATTAAAGAAGCGCTTGTCATAGATAAGGATGGAGAAATAAAGAAGTTATCTAAGGAAGAATTACAACTTGGATACAGAATGAGTGCCATTATTAAATACGGATATACGGTACTTGAAGCAACCTTTGAGCTTCAAAATGGTGAGTGTGAAAAGATACATGAAAGAATAGATGACTTGACTAGAAGAAGAACAGAAAAGCAGCCACTAGAATATCCTTCTGCGGGAAGTACTTTTAAGAGACCTGAGGGTTACTTTGCGGCAAAGCTAATAGAAGACAGTGGGCTAAAGGGCATAAACATAGGGGATGCAGAAGTTTCATCAAAGCATTCAGGATTTATTATAAATAAGGGAAATGCAAATGCTCAGGATATTTTAGACTTGATTAAAAAGGTTCAAGAAACAGTAAAAGAAAATTTCAACGTTGATCTTCATACAGAAGTTATGATAGTAGGCGAAGAGAAATAATATTACATTTAAAGGTTAAGGATTAAGTACATATGTATATATCCTTAACTTTTATTTTTAACAGATATTAATACATATTTATACCAATTAATAATAGCTATTTCAGATAAAATTTCCATACTAAATTCAAAGCTTAAAATTCATAATTGGTAATTGAAATATGTTATAATAAATAATAAAAGATTTAAATAAATTGCGAAGTGTAATGAAGGATTTCTATAAATGATGTAAGGAGGGTTAGAAATGAGATTTGTAATTGTAACAGGAATGTCCGGTGCAGGAAAGACTCAAGCTATTAGAAATTTAGAGGACCTAGGGTACTTTTGTATAGATAACTTGCCACCTACCCTCAT
The DNA here is from genome assembly GCF_000765165.1 of Clostridium sp. HMP27. NCBI lineage: Bacteria > Bacillati > Bacillota > Clostridia > Eubacteriales > Clostridiaceae > Clostridium > Clostridium sp. HMP27. The sequence continues at coordinate 48,646 of NZ_JMFY01000019.1, forward strand.
ACCTAAGTTTGCAGAAGTCTGCTATGAGGCGAGGGGAAAGATAGATAAAATTGCATTAGTAATTGATATAAGAGGTGGAGAGTTCTTCAATGACTTATTTCAAAGTTTAAGTTATTTGAAAAGCCAAAATTATAAGTATGAAATTTTATTTTTAGATGCTTCAGATGAGGTGTTAGTAAAAAGATTTAAAGAGTGCAGAAGAAAACACCCATTAGCACCAGAGGGCAGAATCCTAAACGGAATAGTAGAGGAAAGAAAAGCACTTAGAGAGGTAAAGGATAACGCAGATAATATAATAGATACCTCTAACTTTACAAATATGGTATTAAGAGAAGAAATCACAAGGGTCTATGGGGAAGAAGGACAGCTGGAAACTCAGCTTATGATTACAGTGCTTTCTTTTGGATTTAAATATGGAATTCCAGTAGACTCTGACTTAGTATTTGATGTTAGATTTTTGCCTAATCCATTTTATATTCCAGAGCTTAAGGAGTTTTCAGGAAATGATACTCCTGTGGTAGAGTACGTTATGGGATATAATGAAACTAAGGATTTTATTGAGAAGCTACAGGATATGTTAAATTTTTTAATACCAAATTATCAGAGGGAAGGAAAAAGACAGCTTATTGTATCAATAGGTTGCACTGGTGGTAGACATCGATCAGTTGCCATTGCAAATGCTATATATAAAAAGCTAAAAGAAGATGGACACAAGGCTAGTTTAGACCACAGAGATATAAATGAAGATATCAATAAGGGTGGTAAAAAGGTATGAAAATACTAGATTGGCTTAGGCCGGGAATCAAGGTGAAAAGATGGATATTACTTGGGGCCATGGGAATACTTTTTATTGCATTTGCTCTTTTAGAGTTTGTAAGACATAGATTATATAGCTTTTATTATATGGCTTTTTATGTGTTTTTAATTACACTAGGTCTATTTGTACTATATATGTCTGTAACTCAAGGAATGCGCTCTATTATTGCACTTATAAATAAAGGTTATTTAAATGTGTCTTTAGATTCAAAAAAGTTAGAAACACTAATATATGAAAAAAGATTACTAGTAAAGGGCCCTAAAATAGTTGCAATAGGAGGAGGAACAGGGCTTTCTACAATGCTTAGAGGATTAAAATATTATACCTCTAATATAACTGCAATAGTTACTGTTGCAGATGATGGGGGAGGTTCTGGAGACTTAAGAGAGGACCTTGGAATACTGCCTCCAGGGGATATAAGAAACTGTATTTTAGCGCTATCTGATACAGAACCTTTAATGGAGGAACTACTTCAATATAGATTTAAAGATGGAAGACTTAAGAATCAAAGTTTTGGGAATTTGTTTTTAGCTGCTATGGACGGCATATCAACTACATTTGAAGAGGCAGTTCAAAAGATGAGCTCAGTTCTTGCGGTAACAGGGAAGGTTATCCCTGTTACTTTAGAGAATGTGGTATTAAAGGCTGAACTTGAGAATGGAAGCATAGTAGAAGGAGAGTCTATGATTCCTGAGGAAGCATTAAGGCAGAAAAGCCCAATAAACAGGGTTTTTATAGAACCTAAAGATGCTAGAGCGCTTAAGGAAGCTGTAAATGCCATAAGAGAAGCTGATGCTATCATACTAGGACCGGGAAGCCTATACACAAGTGTTATTCCTAACTTGCTTATTAAAGATATAAGTTCTGCTCTTAAAAGAACTACTGCTATTAAAATATATGTCTCCAATATAATGACTCAGCCTGGAGAAACTGATAATTATGCTGTAAGCGACCATATTAAATCTATTTTTAGACATGCAGGAGATGAAGTTATTGACTATGTAATAGTAAATAATGGAGGAGTAGAAGAGGGGCTTCAAGGAAAATATAAGGAAGAAGAGTCACATATGGTTAATGTAGATATAGATGTGATAAATTCTATGAATATTAAAAGAATTGATGGGGATTTAATAAGTATCAAAAATGGTTTTATAAGACATAACTCTGAAAAGCTAGCATCTATGATAATAGAAACTATAATGGAAAAAACATTGCTGTACGATAAAAAGAAGATTATAGAATACTTCTATTTATCTGAAAGATTAAAAGAAAAAAAGAATAGGGAGTAAAAAATATGTCATTTTCAGCTAAAGTAAAAAACGAAGTGTGTAGATATACAAAATTGTCAGAGGAAGAAGCTTTAGCAGAGCTATCGGCAATAATGAGAGCAAGTGGGACATTAACTTTTGGAAGTAACCGAAAGATAAGCTTTAAAATTACCACAGAAAATGCTGCTATTGCAAGAGTTGTTTTTAGATTACTTAAGGAGTACTTTAATATTCATGCAAAAATAATGATGAAGAGAAGTAATTCTTTTAAAAAAAATAACTTATACATTGTAGTTATAACAGAAGATTCAGATGTTAAAGGAATTTTAACTAAAACAGAGGTTTTAATAGAGGAAGAAGGAATGCTTTCTTTAAACTATGGTATTTCTGATGAAATGATACCAGATGATTCTACTAAAAGAGCTTATATAAGAGGAGCCTTTTTAGGGGGAGGAAGTATAAGTAATCCAGAAAAAACCTATCATTTAGAATTTGTTACACATAATGAAGAATATGCAAAAAAACTAAGTGATATAATAAATTTTTATGGACTAAATTCTAAAGTTATACAAAGAAAAAACAGCTATATAATTTACATAAAAGAAGGAGAACAGATAATAGATCTTCTTAATGTAATTGGAGCTCATACATCTCTTTTAGAATTAGAAAATGTACGTATTATGAAGGAAATGAGAAATAACGTAAATAGATTGGTTAACTGCGAAACTGCAAATTTAAGTAAAACTGTAAATGCAGCGGTAAGGCAAATAGAAAGTATAAAGCTTATACAAAGGGAAGTAGGTCTTCAAAGACTTGCAAAAAACCTACGTGAAATTGCAGAGGTAAGGTTAAAATATCCAGATGAATCCCTGAAAGAATTAGGGGAAATGTTAAATCCTCCTGTGGGCAAATCTGGTGTAAATCACAGGCTTAGAAGAATTGAAAAAATTGCAGAAGAATTGAGAAAGGAAGGTAAGTAATATGTCTAAGCACAATAAAGTTATAAATTATATTACTTCCCTTCAAGTGGGAACCAAGATTTCTGTAAGAACTATGGCATCTAACTTAAATATAAGTGAGGGAACTGCCTACAAGGGAATTAAGGAATGTGAGGCATTAGGTCTTGTAACAACTATCCCAAGAATCGGCACCGTTAGAATAGAAAAGCTTGAAAGAAAAAGTGAACATATGCTGACTTTTGGAGAAGTTGTAAATATAATTAATGGGAATTTAGTTGCAGGCAAAGATGGAATCCATAAAACTCTAAATCAATTTGTAATAGGGGCAATGACTCCCGAAGCAATAAGCGAGTATATATATGAAGGATGTATCATAATTGCAGGAAATAGAGAAATAGTTCATAGATTGGCTTTAGAAAAAGGTTGTGGTGTTATAATAACTGGAGGATTTAAGTGTAGTGAGGATATAAAAGACCTTGCGAATGAATTTAAGCTTCCAGTAATATTAACTCCTTACGATACCTTCACTATAGCTACTATGATAAATAAGGCCATGTCTGAAACTATGGTTAAGAAGGATATTGTATTGGTAAAGGATGTTATGGATATACAGTATCCTTTTTTAAAGACTGAAGATAAAATAACAAGACTTAAGGAGCTTACATTAGAGGCTTCAGAAGCTTTATTTCCTGTAGTAAATGATGATATGAAGCTGGTGGGGGTTGTAGGACTTAGAAATCTTTCATCTAAAATAGGGGATGATGAAAAGATAGAGAGAATAATGGATAAGAATTTTTTATTTTTGGAAATTGGCGACACTGCAGCATATGCAGCACATTTAATGGAAAGTCAAGCAATGGAGTTTTGTCCGGTAAATTATAATAAAAAACTAGTTGGTGTATTAAAAAGGGAAAATATAATAAGAGCCCTCAAGCGTGTGAGTAATCAGCTACAAGTGGGAGAAAACTTAGAGTCGATAATACTTAAAAAGTTTAATTGTGAAAAGAGAGAGGACAAAGTTTGTTTCTCGGGTAAGATTGTACCTGAAATGCTTGATCCCATAGGTACTGCATCCTGGGGGGCATTAAACATGCTATTAACTACAGTGGGAATGCTTGCAATTAAGGAAAGAGACACCATTAATTTAATTGTTGATAATGTATCTACTTACTTTGTAAAGCCACTGCAGATGGATGAGAAGGTAGATATATATGCTGAAATAATGGATTATGGAAGAAATTCTTGTAAAATAGTTGGAAGAAGTTTTTATAAAGTAGAAGTGGAGATGAATAATGGCAAGGGTGATTTAATAGCAAAATGTATGATGCTGGCCAAGGCGATACGTAGTTAGTAACCAGTGACCAGTAACCAGGTGCTAGCCGCTGGCGACTTGAGATTTAAAATAGAAGCTAAATTTTAAATTAAACTAAATATACTAAGGAAGGGAGAGGTATTATGGAACAAGCGGTAAATCAGCCTCAGTGGGTAAGCTTGCATCAACATACGGGATATTCCCTTTTAGATTCTTCAGCAAAAATCCCTGATCTTATAAAAAGAACTAAGGAATTAGGTATGGACAGCATTGCTATAACGGATCATGGAGTGATGTATGGATGTGTAGAATTTTATCAAGAAGCTAAAGAGCAAGGCATAAAGCCTATAATAGGTTGTGAGATATATGTAGTACCAAAGTCTATGCACATAAAAGTAAATGACAAAGAAAATGACATATATCATCTGGTTCTTTTAGTGAAAAATGAAAAGGGCTATGAAAACTTGATGAAGATAGTGTCTAAGGCATCCATAGAAGGATTTTATTACAAACCAAGAGTGGATCATGAAGTTTTAAGAGAACATAGCGAAGGGCTTATTGCATTAAGTGCCTGCTTAGGTGGAGAAATACAAGCCTACATATTGCAGGATAATATACAAAAGGCAGAGAAAACAGCGTTGCTATATAAGGAAATATTTAAAGATGGATTTTACTTAGAACTTCAATATCATGGCATGAAAGAACAGCTTAAGGTAAATAAAGAGATAATCGAAATGTCGAAAAGACTTGATATACCACTGGTTGCAACTAATGACGTCCATTATATTAAAAAAGAAGATTATAGATCCCATGATGTACTTCTTTGCATACAAACAGCAAAAACTGTAGATGAAGAGGAGAGAATGAGATATCCTTCAGATGAGTTTTATTTGAAATCTCCTGAGGAAATGTATCAATTGTTTTCTCACGTACCTGAGGCACTGGAAAATACCGTTAAGATTGCAGAACAGTGTAATTTTGATTATGAGTTTCATAAATCCAAGCTTCCAAGTTTTCCGCTGCCTGAAGGAAAAGATCATTATGAGTATTTAAAGGATGTATGTTTAAAAGGCTTAGAGGAAAGATATGAAACTATAACTGAAGAGCTTATTCAAAGGCTTGAATATGAGCTTGGAGTTATAAATCAAATGGGGTATGTGGATTACTTCCTTATAGTTTGGGATTTTATAAGATTTGCAGTAGAAAGCGGTATACCAACTGGTCCTGGAAGGGGTAGTGCAGCGGGATCCTTAGTCGCATACACATTGGGGATAACTAAGATTGATCCTATTAAGTATAATTTGCTTTATGAGAGATTTTTAAATCCTGAAAGAATAAGTATGCCAGATATAGACTCTGACTTTTGCTACGAAAGAAGACAGGAAGTAATAGATTACGTAGTAGATAAGTATGGTAAAGAAAATGTATCTCAAATTGTAACCTTTGGAACTATGGCAGCAAGAGCATGCATTAGGGATGTAGGTAGAGCAATGAACTATCCTTATTCTGAAGTGGATAGAATAGCTAAGATGATTCCAACTATGCTGAACATAACCATAGATAAGGCATTAGAGTTAAATCCAGAACTTAGTACAGCTTATGAAGAAGAGACAAGAACTAAAGATCTCATAGATGTGGCAAGAGCTTTAGAGGGGCTGCCAAGACATACTTCTACTCATGCGGCAGGAGTTGTAATTGCCTCAAACCCTTTAGTAACCTATGTGCCACTTCAAAGAAACGAAGGAAACATTGTAACTCAATTTACCATGGGAACTTTAGAAGAGCTTGGGCTTTTGAAGATGGATTTCTTGGGTCTTAGAACACTAACTGTTATGACAGATGCGGTAAATATGATAAAAGAAAATAAAGGAATAGAAATAGATTTAGATAGTATAAGCTTTGATGATAAAAATGTATATAAGATGCTTGGCGAAGGAAAAACTGTAGGAGCCTTTCAGCTAGAGTCCTCGGGGATGACATCCTTTATGAAGGATTTAAAACCGGATTCTTTTGAGGATATAATAGCTGGAATAAGTCTTTACAGACCAGGTCCTATGGCGGAAATACCAAGGTATGTTGAAAATAAAAGGCATCCGGAAAATGTTGAATATGAAACTCCTCAACTTGAGCATATACTAAATGTCACCTATGGAGTAATGGTATATCAAGAACAGGTTATGCAAATAGTTAGAGATTTAGCGGGATACTCCATGGGGCGTGCGGACTTAGTTAGACGTGCTATGTCTAAGAAAAAGCACAAAGTTATGGAAGAAGAACGCAAAAACTTCATATATGGAATTATAGATGAAAATGGCAATGTAGAAGTACCAGGATGTTTAAGAAATGGTATTAGTGAGGCAGCTGCAAATAAAATATTTGATCAAATGATGGATTTCGCGAGTTATGCTTTTAACAAATCTCATGCAGCAGCATATGCCGTAGTTGCATATCAAACAGCATATTTGATGAGATATTATACAACAGAATTTATTGCAGCAATGCTAAACAGTGTAATGGGAAGCAGTGAAAAAGTCGCTTTTTATATAAGATTTGCAAATGAAAGAGGAATAGAAATACTTCCTCCAGATATAAATGAAAGTTACACAAAGTTTACTGTTCAGGGAGAACAAATTAGATTTGGAATAGCAGCTATAAAAAATGTAGGTGTTAATGTTATTGAAAATATAGCAAAGGTTAGAAGTGAAAAGGGTAAATTTAAAGATTTACTAGATTTTTGCAACAAAGTGGACCTAGGTGTAATAAATAAAAGAGCAGTGGAAAGTTTAATAAAGGCAGGAGCTTTAGACTCCTTTGGAGTATATCGTTCAAGGCTTTTGGCTGTACATGAAAAGGTAATGGACGGAATAAATGGCGATAAGAAAAAGAACATACAAGGTCAAATAAACCTATTTTCAGATTTTGGAGATGAGCAAATAGATCCAATAGATATAAAATATCCTGAGATAAGAGAATTTGATAAAAAACATTTGCTGTTTATGGAAAAGGAAATGACAGGTTTATATCTTTCTGGACATCCTTTGGAAGAGCATAAGGAAGTTTTAAAGAACAAGACTAGTATTAATATTGGAGAAATAATTTCCTCAGGAACCTTAGAAGAAGATAGTGAGGGAGTACTAGTGCAGGACAAGAAAGTAAAGGATGGACAAAAGGTAAAAATAGGCGGCATAATCACTTCTGTAAATAAAAAGCTTACTAAAAATAATGATATGATGGCTTTTGTTGAGTTAGAAGATTTATATGGAATTATTGAACTTGTGGTATTTCCTAAAGTCTTTAATAAAGTTCGACAGCTTATAAATGAAGATGCCATAATACTGGCTAGTGGAAGGGTATCCATTAGAGAAGATGAAGCGCCTAAAATATTATGTGAGGACATAAGTGAGCTTTTAGTCAGCAGCATTGAAAAAGTATATATTAGGATAGATACAGAAGAAGAACTTCAGCCTAGTTTAAGACAGTTAAAGATAATATGTCCAAGTTATAAAGGAAATGTTCCGATATATTTATATGTAAAAAGTATCAATAAAGCCTTTGTAATGAATAAAGAACTTTGGGTAAATGGAGAAAAAGAACTTCTTACATTTTTAAAAAATCAATTTGGCATAGAAAATATTAAGGTAGTATAAAGTCTAATAAGAATAAGCAAAATATTAGGAGATAATTATCTCATAATGTTTTGCTTATTTTTAATTATATTTATAGGAAAAGATTGCATAAAAGTCATAATTTTATTAAAATTAATTATAGGTAGTATTAGATGTTTTCATTATAAAGATAGTGGGACGAAAAGTGTCCAAGCGGCTTAAAAAGTGTTATTGTGGATATAATTTTACATAGAAACAATAATATTAGAAGAAATTCTTATTGAAAATTTGACTGCGGAGGGATTGTTATGAAAAAGATTGCTGTTTTAACCAGTGGTGGAGATGCACCTGGCATGAATGCTGCCATAAGAGCAGTGGTAAGGACAGGTTTAGATAAAGGTTTATCTGTAATGGGAGTACAAAGAGGATTTAGTGGCCTTATAAATGGAGAAATTTTCGAAATGGATAGAAGAAGTGTGGCTGATATCATACATAGAGGTGGAACCATACTTAGAACTGCCAGATCAGAAGAATTCAGAACTGAAGCGGGACAAAAAAAGGGAGTTGCAATATTAAATGCTTTTGGAATAGATGGATTAGTAGTTATAGGAGGAGATGGATCTTTTCATGGAGGGCAAGCGTTATCAAAGTATGGAATAAAGATGGTAGGGATTCCGGGAACAATTGATAATGACCTTTCTTATACAGACTGTACTATAGGTTTTGATACTGCAGTAAATACAGTACTTGATGCTATAAATAAATTAAGAGATACCTCTACTTCTCATGAAAGAGTAAGCATAGTAGAAGTTATGGGAAGAAACTGCGGAGATATAGCGCTTTATGCAGGACTTGCAGGTGGAGCAGAAAGTATAATAGTTCCTGAAAAAGGATATGACATAAATTCATTATGTAAAACTATTTTAGAAGGTAAGCTACGTGGAAAAATGCATAATTTAATAATAGTTGCAGAAGGTGTTGGAGGCGCAAATGAAATAGCAAGTAAAATTGAAGAAGTTACAGGCATAGGAGCAAGAGCGACCATTCTCGGACATATACAAAGAGGTGGAAGTCCCACTGCAAGTGATAGAATACTAGCTTCACGCTTAGGATACAGAGCAGTAGAATTATTGCTTGAAGGAAAATCAGCAAGAGTAGTAGGTATAAAGGATGGAAAAACAATAGATGAAGACATAGATGAGGCTCTTGCTATAAAAAGAAGCTTTGATGAAAAGTTATATAGTATAGCAGAGGCGTTATCATATTAAGAAATATTAGATAATAGATTAATACAATTTTGCAATTTAAAAGATAAGATTACAAATTAAAACTGGAGGGGATTTTTATGCAAAAGACTAAAATGGTTTTTACAATAGGTCCTGCAAGTGATAATGAGAAAGTGTTATCAGAACTTATAAAAATCGGGATGAATGCTTCAAGACATAATTTTTCGCATGGTACTCACGAGGAACACAAGATAAGAATGGAAATGGTAAGAAGTATAAGTAAGAAATATAATAAAGAAGTTGCAATAATACTTGATACTAAGGGTCCGGAAATAAGAACAGGGAATTTTGAAGGCGGAAAATTAGAGCTTAAGGAAGGAAATAAGTTTACTATATATTGCGGAGAGGAAGTACTAGGAGACGAAACCAAGTGCTCAATAAGTTATGATAAGCTTTGGGAAGATGTAAAGCCAGGCAATATGATTCTTATAGATGATGGCCTTGTAGGACTTGAGGTTGAATCTACAGAGGAAAATAAAATTCACTGTATAGTGAAAAATAGTGGAATGGTAGGAAATCATAAAGGTGTAAATGTTCCAGGAGTATGTACATCACTTCCTTCTCTTACTGAAAGGGATAAGGGAGATTTAAAATTTGGATGTGAAATGAATGTAGATATGGTTGCAGCTTCATTTATAAGAAGAGGATCTGACGTTTTGGCTATAAGAAAAGTACTTGAGGAAAATGGAGGAGGAGATATTCAAATATTCTCCAAGATAGAAAATCATCAAGGTGTAGAAAATATAGATGAAATAATAAGACTTTCTGATGGAATAATGGTTGCTAGAGGAGATATGGGAGTTGAAATTCCAATTGAGCAAGTACCATTAGTTCAAAAGATGATAATAGAAAAGTGTAACAAGGCAGGTAAGGCTGTTATAACAGCAACTCAGATGCTTGATTCCATGATAAGAAATCCAAGACCTACAAGAGCTGAGGCTTCAGATATTGCAAATGCAATATTTGATGGAACTGACGCTATAATGCTTAGTGGAGAAACTGCAAGTGGTAAATACCCTGTAGAAGCAGCTACAACTATGTCAAGAATAGCTCAGGCTACAGAATCACAACTTGATTATCAAGCGATATTAAACAAAAGAAAGGAACTACATGTACTTAATGTAGCCAATGCTATAAGTGTTGCAACTTGTACTGCAGCTTTAGAGTTAAATGCTTCAGCTATAATTACGGCAACACAAAGTGGATATACGGCAAGAATGGTATCTAAATATAGACCATCTTGTCCTATAATTGCAGTAACACCAAGCGTAAGTGTAGCAAGAAAGCTTTCATTAAACTTTGGAGTCTTTCCTATACTTACAAATCAAGTAGAATCTACTGATGAACTTATAGATGCATCCGTAGATATATCTGTAAAGTCAGGCTATGTTAAAAGTGGCGATTTAGTAGTAATTGCAGCAGGAATACCGGTAAGTTTATCTGGAACCACAAATATGTTAAAGGTTCATGTGATAGGAGATATATTGGTTCAAGGAAGAGGAGCTGGAAATATACCTGGATTTGGTAATGTGAAAGTTGTAAAGAATCCAAGGGAAGCGGTTGAGGTGGCAGAAAAGGGAGATATTTTAGTAGTAAGGGATTCAGATATAGAATATATTTCTGTTTTAGATAGAATATCAGGAATTATAACTGAAAAGGGAGGATTAACTTCTCACTTAGCTATTCAGTGTATAACAAATGAAGTACCTATAATAACAGGAGCTGGTGGTGCAACAGAAATATTAAAAAATGGTGCATATATAACAATGGATGTAAAACGTGGAATAGTTTATAATGGAAAAGTAAATATAGTATAATAGAAGTTAGAATAAGGGTACTAAATACTAGGGAATATGAGAATTTTACTAAGTAAAATTTGATAAAATCATTGCTGTATAAAATTAATGATTTAAAAACTCCTAGGCTTTAGTACCTATTGCCTTAAATCAATAAATAAAGTTTATAGTTTTAAGGTAAAAAAGAGATTAAATTTAAAATTATAAACTTAATTACAATTAAACGGGGGTGTAAAGTTTGAAATACAAAGTTTTAGGAAGTACGGGGCTTAAGGTATCATCAGTTGGATTTGGAGGAATACCGATTCAGAAGGTGGATGAAAAGGAAACTGCAAAGCTTTTGGAATACGCTGAGAGTAAGGGAATAAATTTTATAGATTCTGCAAGGGGATACACAATTTCGGAAGAGTTAATAGGTAATGCTCTTAAGGGAAGAAGAGAAAAATGGATTATAGCAACTAAATCTATGGCAAGAGATAGGGAGTCCATGCTTAAAGACGTGGAGATAAGCTTAAAAAACTTACAAACAAGTTATATTGATCTTTATCAATTTCATAATGTGAGAACCCAAGAACAGTTGGATCAGGTTTTAAGTGAAGATGGAGCTTATAGTGCCTTATTAGAATTAAAGCAAAAGGGTATTATAAAACATATAGGAATAACCTCGCATAGTGTAGATATGCTTAAGGTAGCTATAGAAACAGGAAAATTTGAAACAATTATGTATCCGTATAACATAGTGGAAACTCAAGGGGAAGAAGTCTTCAAAAGAGCTAAAGAATTAAATATTGGTGTAATAGCAATGAAACCTATGGCAGGGGGAGCTTTAACTAAGGGAGATTTAGCAATAAAATTTATACTTTCAAATGATAATATAACTACTGCAATTCCAGGAATGGCTTCTTTAAGTGAAGTAGATATAAACTGTAATGCAGGAAGCTCAGAAGATACTTTAACTGAGGATGAAAAAGAAGAAATGAGAAAGATATCAGAGGAGCTTGGAACAGAGTTTTGCAGAAGATGCAGTTATTGTGCACCATGTACTGCAGGTATAGATATTCCAAGTATATTTGTACTTCAAGCATATAAGGAAAGATATGGACTTCCAGATTGGGCAAATGATAGATACCAAAGCACAGAGCGTAGAGCAAAGGACTGCATAGAATGTGGAATTTGTGAGGAAAGATGCCCTTATGACTTACCTATAAGGAATATGCTGAAAAAGGTAAGAAAGATTTTTAACGAATAAGGATTTAGAAAATTAAATTATAAAGTGTATGGAGCAAATTATGAACTATGAACTTAATATTATAAAACATAAGACTAATATTATAAGAGAACTATTAAAAGATGAAGTAGTGTTTACCATTTCATTAATTTTTGCTGTAGTAACATCTTTAATATCAGTACCTAAGATGAAATATATAGATTTTAAGGTGCTTGGGATTTTATTTAATCTCATGGTGGTAATAGCAGCTTTTGAAAAGCTAAAGATACTAGATAAAATAGCGGTAAGTATATTAAGTAAGTTTAATAAAGAAAGGCAAATATCTCTTGTCTTAATATTTTTGACTTTTATAAGTTCTATGTTTATAACAAATGATGTAGCACTTATAACATTTGTGCCATTAACCTTAATAATAGGTAAAAAGACAGGATGGCATCCAATACTTACAATAATATTTCAAACTTTAGCTGCAAACTTAGGAAGCAGCCTAACCCCTATGGGGAATCCTCAAAATTTATTTCTATATTCCTTTTACAATATTTCGCCCATAGAATTTTTTAAGGTAACGCTGCCCATTATTTTAATAGGAATATTATGGCTTGTGATAATAAATTACAGACTTAAGGAAAATGAAATAAATTTCAAATTAGAAGATATATACATAGAAAATAAAACTCAAGGGATTATTTATATCGGACTTTTTATATTTGTAGTACTTTCTGTATTTAATATTGTAAACTATAAAATAGCCTTTTTAGTAACAATTTTTATAGCAATTTTTACAGATAAGAGTTTATTAAAACAAGTGGATTACATTTTATTAGCTACCTTTATATGCTTTTTCATAATTATAGGGAATCTTTCGCATATGCCTAGCTTTACTTCTAATATAACTAAATTTTTATCTAGTAGTAAAAATGTTTATTTTTCATCTATATTATTTAGTCAAGCTATAAGCAATGTTCCAAGTGCTATATTATTATCTGGTTTTACCTCACGATGGAAGGAAATAATTTTGGGGGTAAATATAGGGGGAATGGGAACACTAATAGCATCTTTAGCTAGCCTTATTTCCTATAAATTTTATATAAAGGAATATGGGCAAAGTAGAAAATACTTGATTCATTTTCATGGATACAGCATTATAAGCTTATTTATCTTCTCATTTATTATATATTTCTTAATTTAGGGTATAAAAATAAATAAACTATTGTATAATGAGTACATATATGGTTAAAATATATTGATAATAAAAGTAAAATTAGGACAACTGATTCTTTTTTGCACCTCGTTAGTAGGTGCGCTTTTTTTATATGTAAGTAATGGTATTGTATCAAGGTAGTTGGCATTTTTAATATTATTTTGAAGCTAGGGCTTTAATTTAATATCTCAATAAATTATAATTTTTATAAGATGTTAGGAGTTAGGTGAAAGGAACTAAGAAATATGGAAACTTTGCTACGCAAAGCTTTTTCTAATTCTAGTACCTAGTACCCTAGGTCTAACACGTAAAAAGAAACGGGGGGCATATTTATGGACATGCTTATAAGAAAATTAACAAAAGAGGACAATAAGAACATTGAAAAAATCATCAAGGAATGCCTAATTGAATTTGGGGCAAATAGAGAAGGCTTTGCTTGGGCGGATCCAGAACTAGGATATCTTTCTGAAGCTTATAAGGATGCAAACTCAGAATATTGGGTTGTAGAACAAGATGGACAAGTTGTAGGAGGGTGTGGGATAGCACCTATGAAAGATCTTGATGGAGTATGCGAACTTCAAAAAATGTACTTTATAAAAGAAGCGAGAGGTACAGGTGCAGCAGGGAAAATTATAAAAGTTGCATTAGATTTTGCAAGGGAAAGATATAATAAATGTTATCTTGAAACATTAAATAGCATGGAAGCAGCTAATAAGTTTTATCAAAAGAATGGTTTTTATAAACTTGATAGACCTATCATAGAAACAGAACACTTTGGTTGTGATGCATGGTACTTAATGGATTTATAATTAACTGTTTGCTAAAAGGAATGGCGACCGACAAGTCTTTTAATAGCGATTAAAGATTAAAAAAGGGGGCTATAAAATGTTTGGGGTTATAGTAAATTCTTTGGCAGTAGCTGCTGGGGGATTAGTAGGAATGCTTATAGGTAAGGGTATTCCAGAGAAAATAAAAGAGACAGTATTTACTGGGTTAGCTCTTTGCGTGATGCTTATAGGGATTTCAGGAGCAATAAAGGGACAGGATACGATATTGATTATCATGAGTATAGTTATAGGAGCTATTATTGGAGAAATTATAGATATTGATTTAAGACTTAGGAAATTAGGAGATAATATACAAAGTAAGTTTCAAGGAAAGCATGGTAAGTTTTCTGAAGGGTTTGTAGTATCTACTCTTCTTATGTGTATAGGAGCTATGGCTATAGTAGGGCCTTTAGAAAGTGGACTTACAGGTAATAATAGTACTTTATTTGCTAAGTCTGTTATAGATGGATGTTCTGCAATAATATTATCTTCTACATATGGCATAGGTGTGGTATTTACAGGAGTATCACTATTTATATATCAAGGGTTAATAGCATTATCTGCTGCTTTTATAAAAGGAATATTAGTACAATCCGTAATAACAAATATTACGGCAGTAGGAAGTTTACTTATATTAGGACTAGGATTTAATATGTTAAATCTTACAAAAATTAAGGTAGCAAATTTACTTCCAGCAGTACTTGTACCATTTGTATATCAGCTTATTTCAGGATGGTTTTAGATATATTTATTTTTATATAGTTAAAAATACAACCCCTGTAGATAATTTTCATTTAAGTGTAAATATCTGCAGGGGTTAATATAATGTAAAATCATATGTGGAGTTTTATTAATTTGGGTTATAATATAAAAGAAATATCTTATAATTGTTTAAAGCGAAATTAAATAGGCTAATTTATTTATGTTGGTTATGATATATTAATTTTTAAATAAAATATTATTTTAAGGTGGTAAATATGAAAAGAGTTATACCAGTAGAAAAGAACAAAGATTACATAGTAGAAATAAAGGGTATGGGATATGAAGGTGAAGGAGTAGGAAAAATAGATGACTTTACTATATTTATTCCTGGAGCCATTAAGGGAGAAAAGGTAAATGCCAAAATAGTAAAGGTAAATAAAAATTTTGCCTTTGGAAAACTTTTAGATGTAGTAGAAGAGTCTAGTTTCAGAACTGAGCCTATATGTGGTATATATAAAAGATGCGGAGGGTGCCAGCTTCAACATTTATCCTATGAAGGTCAGCTGGATTTTAAAGGACAAAGAGTTAAAGATGCCATAGAGAGAATAGGTAAGATAAATCCTGAAGTGCTTCCGGTTATAGGTATGGAAAACCCTTATAACTACAGAAATAAGGTTCAACTCCCTGTAGGTGAGGCAAATGGAGAAATAAACATAGGATTTTATGCACTGCGTTCTCACGACATAATTAATATGGAAAAGTGCTACATACAAGATGAAATAAGCGAAAAAATAATGACCTTAGTAAAACAGTGGATGATTACAAATAATATAAAGGCCTATGATGAAACCACTCACACAGGAGTTTTAAGACATCTTATGATAAGAAAAGGTTTTAAAACTTCAGAGGTAATGGTAGTGCTTGTTACAAGAACTAATGAACTTCCGCATAAAGATGAAATCATAAATCTTTTAACTAGTAATGTAAAAGAAGTAGTAAGCGTTATTCAAAATATAAATTCAGAAAAGACAAATGTTATACTAGGACTAAAATCAAATACCCTTTGGGGAAAGGATACTATACAAGATTACATAGGGAAGTTTAAGTTTAACATATCACCATTATCCTTCTTCCAAGTAAATCCTATACAAACGGAAGTGCTTTATAATAAAGCATTGGAATATGCAAGTTTAACTGGAGATGAAATAGTTTTTGACGCGTATTGTGGAACTGGGACTATATCACTTTTCTTAGCTCAAAAGGCAAAAAAGGTATATGGAGTAGAAATAATTCCTGAAGCCATAGAAAACGCTTGGGAAAATGCTAAGCTAAATAATGTGGACAATGTGGATTTCTTAGTAGGAAAGTCTGAACAAGTTATACCGGATTTAATAAACAAAGGTATAAAAGCAGATGTAGTAGTAGTAGATCCTCCAAGAAAGGGCTGCGAGAGAGTCCTTTTAGAAGCTATAGCTAAAATTAATCCTAAAAGAATTGTATATGTATCCTGTGATGCAGGAACCTTAGCTAGAGATTTAGCTATTTTAGATGAACTAAATTATAAGACTGAAAAGATACAGCCAGTGGATATGTTCCCGCATACGGCGCACGTTGAGAGTGTTGTATTGATAACAAGAAAAGAGAAGTAAAAGGCTGAAAAGGCATGAAGTAAGGGTTTTCGAGAGTTGGAGTTGGTTAGGCGATAGTTCCGACTCTCAATTTTTTTATGTTTTATTGGTGACAGGAAACATATCAATGGAGTATAGTTGAGTGGACAGGATTATTATTTGGTAGGTTGAGAAGATAGGAATGTTAAATGGTAGGTTAACTAACATGGCATATTCGAAATCAATTATTATATAATATGAAACATGTGGGGACAGTAGTTAGGATAGAGAAAATAGGCTGATATCAAAGGTTTTGAAGGTTTTTAATTAAATATTGAAGTGTGTTTTATGTTCCTCAGACTGATTAGTTTTGGGGAATTTTACTTTAGGCGGTCTAACAAATACGCAGAGCTAAGGATATTTGCGTTAGGATATAGGTTTTGCGTATTTTTCTATTTTATATTGATAGAGGAAAGCGAATAGACCAATGAAATAGATGAATAATAATTATCCGTGCATGTTTATAAAACGGATTGCTTCAGTAATCACTCTATGGTGAAACTTTATAGAGGTATTTTTTTATTAATTATGGACTAGAATTAAAATAAAAATGAACTTTCATTTTGACGTATTTTGATGTATACTATGTGTTTGAGAAGAAGTATGTAAAATTATTTATTGAAATTAATATATGACTTTTATTACGGAAAAATTTATTTATTTTAAACAATAATATAAGAGGTGGCAAAATGGCATTAAAAGTATTTGAGGCATTTGCAGGCATTGGAGCACCACGAAAAGCACTCTCTAACTTAGGCATAGATTTTGAAATATTATACACGTCTGAAATAAACCGAGATGCTATTGAAGCCTATAGAAAACTGTATGGAGAAAATAACAATTTAGGAGACATATCTAAAATTCAAATTGATAAGCTTCAAGATTTTGATTTGTTTGTTGCCGGGTTTCCTTGTCAAGATATAAGTCATAATGGAAAGCAAGAAGGAATGAAAGAAGGTACTAGAAGCGGTCTAGTATGGAATGCATTACAAATTGTTAGCTATAAAAGACCTAAATATGTAGTGTTTGAAAATGTAAGGAATTTACTTAATGAAAAATTTAGAGAAGATTTAAATAGGATAATTTCGACTTTGGAAAGCTTAGGATATACAGTAAAGTATCAATTACTAAATGCAAAAAATTTTGGTGTTTGTCAAAATAGAGAAAGGGTTTTTATTGTTGCAAGCTTAGAGGGAGAGTTTTTGATTCCTAAAAAATCTAATAAGCCTTTAACAAACCTACATGATTTATTAGTTGATGATGATTGTGATAATATAAAAAACGAAATCAAAAAAAGAATTATGGAAGAGGCTAAAACAGATATTATAAGAAAAGCAATTCCTGAAAATAGAGAGACTATAAAAAACAAAGTGATATGTTTAAATTCTAAGAACATATTTAATAAACAACCAAGCCAACAATATAGGGTGTATTCTAAGAATGGTATTATGACAACTCTATCAGCACAGTTAAATGGTAGATATAATGTTATATCCAGCAAAGGTTTTATTAGAAAGATTACTGAAAAAGAATCTTTACTATTACAGTGTTTTGATTTAGAAGATTATGAAAAACTAAAAGATATGGGAACAAAAATATATAAATTAAGTGGTAATAGTATACCTGTATATATGTTGGAGGAGTTATTTGATAAACTGTTAAATGCCTAATTAGAATTATATTGAATAAAAGGAGAAATGACTTAAGATGATAAGTGTTGTAAGTATTTTTTCAGGAGGAGGAGGTATTGATTTAGGATTTGCAAAAGCCGGCTATGATATAATATTTGCTACTGATTTTTGGGAACCAGCTTGTAAAACATTAGAATTAAACACAGCTAAAGGGCTATATAAGTTCAATAAAATAGTGGAATGCAATGATATAAGAAAAGTGGATTTTAAATCAATACCAGAAAGAACAGGAGTAAAGGATATAGATTGTTTGGTGGGCGGACCACCATGCCCGGCCTATTCTAAATCTAGATTTTATTTAAAAGATAAGAAAAGAGCATTAGAGGATGAAAATTCATTTACTTTATATAATTACTTTAGAGCATTAGAAGAACTAAAACCTAAAGTGTTTTTCTTTGAAAATGTTCATGGATTTGTATTTAAGCCGCATGAGGCAGCTTTTCATTTATTAAAGGAACAAGCAGAAGAATTAGGATATGACATTAGCTATAGAGTAATAAATGCTGCTGACTATGGAGTGCCTCAGACAAGAGAGAGATTTATATGTGTAGGAGTAAGAAAAGAATTTGGAAGGCGTTTTATTTTTCCAGAGCCTACTCATTATAATCCCAAAAAATATAGTGAATTATTGCATAAAGAAATGAAGCCTTGGGTAACTTGTGGTGAAGCTCTTGGTGATTTGGATTATGATCTTCCTGAAGATGAGAAGATGCAGGCAGGTTCGAAGCACAAGGATTTATTAAGGCTAGTGCCTCCAGGTGATAATTACTTGTATTTTACAGAAGAACGGGGATATCCTAATCCAATATTCAAATGGAGGTCAAGGTACTGGTCCTTTTTACTAAAACTTTCACCAGATAGACCTTCTTGGACTATTCAGGCTAGTTTCTCCAATAACCAAGGACCATTTCATTGGAAAAATAGATTTTTAAGAATACCTGAAATAAAAAGGATTCAAACATTTGATGATAACTATGAACTGGTTGGGGATTTTAAAGACCAATGGAGACAAGTAGGAAATGCAGTACCACCATTATTGGTGACACAAATTGCAAAAGCTATAAAAGAACAGTATTTTTAAGATAAAATATTGTTGGGGGGAGCAAAAATCATGAAATCAACTTTAGAAAGTATATTTAATATTTTCGGGGAAACTGCCACTGTAAATAAAATTAACAATAATTCAGAACTTTTTGAGGTTAATACTAGTAAACATGGAAAAATAACAGTATGTGCAAAAGGTATTACATTCGGTGGTAGAGAAAATCTTGATTATGAGCAACGAATTCAAATAAAAGGCGATTCAAATAATTATGCATTTGATAAATTAAATCATAATGAAAAAGCTATATTATTAGGAGTAGGTACTACTAATAATGGTGAGACAGTATTGTGTACCTTTAAATTAAAGCACTCAACTGCAATTAATACAATATCAAAACAAATAAAAAATGGAACAATTGAAAAGGCTTTATCAGATGGATTTGCGCAACAATTAAAAGGAAATGAATATGCATGTGCATTTAGAAAGGAATTCTTATACTTTTATCTTAACAATTGCGACTGGCTTCATGATTCAACAGTAGATGAATTAAATAGTCATTTATTACTAGAAACAACAGATACTTATACGATAAGCCAAGAAGATAGAGTTAAAGGTGGAACTAACATCCTCTTATATGGGGTTCCTGGTGCTGGGAAAAGTCATACAATAGAAACTAACTATTGTAATGATTTTAGCTTAATGGAACGAGTGGTCTTTCATCCCGATTACATGAACACTGATTTTATAGGACAGATTCTACCAACTGTCAAAGGTGAAGGTGATGAAAAAGAGATAACTTATGATTTCACACCAGGACCATTTACTAGGGTATTGAATAAGGCAATAAATGATCCAAGTAAACACTACTATTTAGTGATTGAAGAAATAAATAGAGGCAATGCTCCTGCAATTTTTGGAGAAATATTTCAACTGTTGGATAGAGAATTAGATGGGACAAGTTCTTATAAAATAACTAATTATAACATTGCAAATGAAGTTTTTGGAAAAAAAGAGACTCCAGTTTTTATCCCTTCAAACCTAAGCATTTTAGCAACAATGAATACTGCGGATCAAAATGTTTTTACTTTAGATACAGCATTTCAAAGAAGATGGAATATGAAAATCATAGAAAATGATGTAACAAAAGCTGACCATGCTAAAGCAAAAATTTTAGACACCACTGTAACTTGGGAGAAATTCAATACAGTTATTAATGAACAAATAATTACTAGTGGGGCAGCTACTTTATCATCTGAAGATAAGCGCTTAGGATCATATTTCGTAACAGAAGATGTTCTTAAATATTTTTCTATTGAAATAGACAAAAACGAAATAGCCGAGAAATATAATACAAATTTAGACAATACTCAGAAACTGGAAACAGTGATTAAAGATTTAAACTCTAGATTTGGAGATAAAGTTATTAAATATCTATGGGATGATGTGTTCAAATTTAGTAGAGATGATTTATTTGAGCCAAACTATAAGAGTTTAGAGAAAGTATTATACGACTTTAACAGACATGACGGTGATAGAAGATTCGATGTATTCAAACAAGATATTAAAGACAATTTATTCTCGGATAATAATATAGAGGAAACTAGAAATGAGTAATGAATTTAAAGAAGTTATTTTGTCTAAGTCTTTAAGTGAATACTGTAGAAATGCCACCAATCTAGAGGGAGATACATTTGTTGGAATTAAATCCGAAATTGTAGGAGACAAGCATGAAATAAGTGTTCACTTCCCAATAGGGTATAAAATATCTCAAAAGGAAGAAGATGTTCGAGATGAGATTTTAGACCTATTCAGTGTGCTACAGATATATAACGATAAACAATCTAGAGTATCTCAGATTACAGCTAATCAAGTTTTAAAAACTGTAAGATTTCCTGTTCAAGCTTACCTTAGAGTTATTCATTATTTTTTACAACATAATTACTACAAAGAGAATGAGGAAGTATATGTTCCAGGTATGTCTGGTCCTGTTAACATGAGAGTAACCATAAACAAAATTCAACCTATAGTACAAAAGTCTGGGTTTGTATTTCCTAATTTAATGGTTCGAAAAAATAATGATACAGATAAGCACCTAATAACTGAGATTAATAAGTATTGTGTTTATGAAAGTTTCTTAAAGCTAGGTTGGATTTATAAATATAAACTTCCTCAGCCAGCAAAGGTCAAAAATCCAAATCTTAAAGTATACAGAAGTATATTGCAACAAAAGTTAGAGCAGGCTAACAATGATACTATGAAACAGTTATTTCAAAGCATGTTAGCAATAATAGATTTTAGAAATAGTGCAGATGATCCAGAAGAGTTTTATTTCGGAACTAATAATTTTGAATATGTATGGGAAAGGTTAATTGATGAGACTTACGGTGTGAGCAACAAAAATCATTATTTCCCTAAAACGAGCTGGAGATTAAATTTTGGTGAAAGAGATAACCCATCCTTAGAACCAGATACTATTATGATAACCAATGACCATATATGCGTTTTAGATGCAAAATATTATAAGTATGGTCACTCAGGAAAGCATAGTGATTTGCCAAGATCAACTTCTATCAATAAGCAGATAACTTATGCTGAATATATAGCTGAAAACAGCAAATTTAATAAAGAGCGTGAAGAAGGCAAAGATGTATTAAATGCATTCCTTATGCCTTTTAGCAAAGCGAATAATATTTTTGGGACGAGTGAGAATTATTTCTCTATAGGAGAGGCAGTGGCAGAATGGAAACATTCTACTAAGGATTACGAGCGTGTTCAAGGTATACTTGTAGATGTAAAAACATTAATAGCCAACTCTACTAGACCTAATAGACAAGAAATAAAGAATCTATCTAAAGCGATAGAAGAAAGTCTAAAAAAGAATAAAGATATGGAGAGTGAAAGGTGAGAATTATCTATCACTCTCCTTTTTTATGTCTATATTTTCTTTGAGAAACAGCATTAGTACAATAAACGCAACAATACTTTTTTATTGAATTGGTTCTAGAGACAAGAAAAAACTGGCCACAATTAATATTTTGACAGGCCCTGTAAGATGCTTGTCTTGAGTCTAGGTAAAATAACGAAAGGTACATAGCAGATAGTAAAGAAGGAAGATTCCAATTGGGTTGCATAGTTGCTACATTATAAACTGGTCTGATTTCTGATAAATGATAGTTAAGTTCTCTTTCAATTAAGAACTTAGATATTTTATGTAAGGCTTGAGCCAAAGCTACACATTCTTTAGATTCCATTTTGGTATAGCATTCGTCTTGGAAAGGCATATCTAAAGATATAGATTCCAGATTGATTAGAGATATTTGTTGAACAAAGTGAAATAGGAACTCTATGACCAGTCCTTCGATATTGGTAAAAACAGAAGAGTCTTTTATCATATACGCTTTAAATATCTGTCTAGCAAATTCCAAGCATTGTTGGTCATCTTCCAAAAAACTATCATAATCATATATATTTATATCATGGTATCCGTTTTCTGAAATAGAGTCTTTAACTCTATACACTATGTCTTTCCCCCCATCATTTCTTGGTACATGAACTATATTATCCCATTTCCTAAGATTGACCTTAGTAGTATTTTTAATATTATTTAAAAATGAATTGTGAATTGAAGTATATACAGTTTCATCGTTAATTTTTATTTCTCGATCTTCTTTAAGTAATAAAAACAGTACTGAATCTAAGAGTTTCTTGTAATTGATTTTACTGGAGTCTTGGGCATTTAATAAGTTTATTAAGGCTTCAAGATTATCTTTTAAGTACATTATATCTTCTATATTTGCATTAACATATTGATCATAACCACCTAAATCAAATAAAAACCCATACTTATTAAAAAACGACATGACAGAGTTTATGTCGTTTTTTTCTATACCTAAAAACTCACCTAAAATATTGTTCTTATCATTATCTCTTTGCTTTCTTATTTCTTTTAAACCCTCACCATAGATATAAGCAGCTCTAAAGTTTTTTGAAACATCATTTCTAATTACCAGGCTCTTGGTTTTATTTCCAGTATGTAAGTCAACTACCTCATTGTAGTCAGTGATGCATTTGTAGCTTTCAAAAACAAATGCACTTTTAAAAGTATCAGAACTAGCCATAAACATATCCTCCAAATTAATAATTAGTAAATTCAAAATAGCTAATGATTATTACAAAATTATACCATAAATAAATTACAAAAGTAATCACTAAAAAAATAAATGATTATAAATTAAGAATATTCTAATTTGTAATGAAAAAATGAGACAATATATCCAGAAGGAAAACTAGTGAAAGCTTTACTTAGTTATTCTTTCTAAAATAAAGAAAATTGTTATCTTTAAAAAAATATCAAATGCCTGAGTTGCAATAAGGCAAAGGATACATATTGTTTCGCACTGTTAATAAGAACAGTTGTGTAGCAATAGAAGTACCCTCCCTTATTGCGCTCATTTTTAGGGTTTGTGTACTTCTTTTAGGCACAAGCCTTATTTTTGTATCCTTTGCCGCCAATGCAATCTGGCGGAAAGGATGCACTAATGTTAAGAAAGTTAAAAACAAGCAAAAAGGACTGTACTAACTACATTTATTACCCAGCAACAGTAAGTAAAGAAGTCAGAATAAATGGAGCAGAGGAGGAACAGGTATTAATCCCAATGATTATCGATAGGGATTCCATCGAAGAACACGGGATGATTGTAGGTGTAGAAAAATACCAGATTAGAAAATGGAGAGTGGGGAACAGAATTGTAGATGTGGTTCTGATTCCAGGGACTAAAGCGCAGTACGATGCCGTGATGAGTTCCTATTCAGCGGAGTTTAAAGCAGAGGACCGTGATAAACGCTGTGAAGTAAGTAATGGGAAAGGAAAATTGATTCGTTGCCCAGAAAGTAATAAATGCAGTCAGTGCCCATATGCAACTTCATTGGATAAGAAGAACTTCGGAACATTAACCTTTAGTTGCTTGTCAGCAGAAAATGAAGATGGAGAAGAGGCTAATTTCGAAGCAATTACACCTGCTACATATGGTTCAGCAGATATCTATTTGGGTATGATAAATGAATTGATTAGTCGTGTACAGGAAATTGACCCTAACTATGGTAGGATACTTCAGCTATTATCTGATGGATTCAGCCATAGGGAAATAGCAGCTGAAATTGGGATAGGAAAGAGTACTGTCACTGATAAAGTGGCAAAGATTAAAGAAATTGCAATGGATTTACTGGATGATATGATTTAAAAAATTATGGTAGCAGCACTTGAAAAGAGAATCAGTGTTGCTACCATTTTGGTTAATCTTTTTTATAAAACATTGTCTCATAGCCATCGGCTCTTAACTGCAGACCTTTCATCCACGGGGGCGTTATCCCCATTTGTTCACAGATGACATCCAAGGATTCATCCATAGGGCATTCAATAATTAATTCGTCATGGACATGACCGCAAATGAAATAGTGATTTATTGTATGCATAGCATAACTGAGGATATCTCTTGATATTGCCTGCACAATATTTTCCACAAATTTGGGACCGTATGACTCAATTCTTTCCCATTTTTTTGTAGATCCCACACCTTCATAGGTTACTGCTTCTCCACCGAATTTATTCATACCAATCTTAGGTTTAACATAAGTTAAGCTTCTACCAGAAGGGAGTTTGATGAAGAGCATACCGCTTTTATAGATAAACTTGAGACCATAGGTTTCAATGCAAGTTCTTTGTTTGATTGTATATTTGACTGCGTTATCAACATCCCACCAAAACTGTACTATGTTAGGATTTGAAGTTCTCCAAGCATCAACAAGAGGTTGTAATTCCTCTTCTGCAAGACCCATATCTAAAGCACCCATGGATTTAAGGGCTCCACAGGAACCGCCGTAACCTAGAGCAAGTTCAGCAATCTTGCCCTTCTGACGAAGATGGCTGTTCTGACCATGCTTTTCAACTGGAACACCAAACATAGCAGAGGCACTTGCACAATAAATATCTCCATTATTAGCAAAGACTTTATTTCGCCATGACTCCTGTGCAAGGTGTGAGAGTACCCTTGCCTCGATTGCACTATAGTCTAGCACAGCAAATTTATATCCAGGCTTTGGAACAAAAGCGGTGCGGATAAGTTCCGACAATACTTCAGGGACAGAATCATAAAGCATTTCTAATGCAGCATAGTTACCGCTTTTTACAAGGTCACGAGCCTGCTCCAAATCTGGCATATGATTCTGAGGCAAATTTTGTAGCTGAATTAGCCGGCCAGCCCATCTGCCACTACGGTTTGCACCATAGAACTGGAACATTCCTCTTGCACGGCTATCAGCACATATAGCATTCTGCATTGCCTGATATTTCTTTATACTTGATTTGGCAAGCTGCTGACGGAGAGTAAGAACATCGGCAAGTTCCTGCGGAGCATCCTTTAGCATTTCTGCCACAGCCTTTTTACCAAGAGTGTCGGTTTCAACTCCATTGTCAGATAACCATTGTTTCATCTGTACTACAGAATTTGGATTATCTAGATTTGTGAGTTTCTTCATTTCTTCCGAGAGTTCTTCCTTAGAATGCTCATCCATCTTAATTGCCTGTTCAACAACATCCATATCAATGGCTATTCCACGGTCATTAATTTTCTGGTCTATGTGATATTCTTCCCATACAAATTCCGGCACGGGAAACTTAACCAGCTTTTTTTGAATGGACATTTCAACTTCAACATCCCTGCGGTTGTATGTGATGAAGGCTTTCCATTTTGTTATATCATGCATGGGAAGATTGCGAGTTCGATTACCATTTGATTTTGTGGGCTTGCATGGGACACAGAAGTAGCGGATGAGGTCTTTACCTTCTTTCATTTTCTGTTCATGTAATCCAAGTACCGCGCCTACGCCTTCAAGGGATAATGGCAGTCCAATGTAAGCAGACCATATCATGGAGCATTTCCATGAGGATGGATTTAGATAGTTACCGACAGTGTCATTGCTGTTACTATAGCTGCTGAAGTGTTCAAGATAATTTTTTCTAAGCCATGCTGAAAGGCAGATGCGCTCAAATGCTGAGTTGAATGCCCATTTGGTCACGGATTCGTCTGACAGGGCAGAGATTATTTCTATTGGAACTTCCTCGCCGCTCGCCAGGTCTATGACAATAACCTCACCACCATTGATGGAATAGGCGAAGAGGAGAATTTCAAAGTTGGGGGATTCTGCATATTTGTACATTCCACATTTCTTCAAATCCACATCAGAAAAAGTCTCAAGGTCTATAGATAATGTTATTATTTTGTCCATGATTGTCACCATCCTTATAGTAAAAGGCGGCAGCATAGCTACCGCCAAGTTAGAGATTAAAGGGTTAAACTTTATGAAAGGAAATCATCATCGGAATCTGTTGAGAAATCATCCGCTGCACGAGATTTAGCACCTAAAGGCTCACCATCGCCAATCTTCTGGAGGTTGTTCAAACCACAAGCGATTCCGCGATTTCCGTTAGAGTTGAAAACATATAGATTGATTGATGCCCTGCCATAAACGCCAGAATATACTTCGGAACGCTCAAATATAGGATTACGGTCTGCATCAACAATACCTGGAGCGGTAGCACTATTGGCATTGATAAAGTATGCATTTGCATAAGTAGGGTCATCTGGTCTTTCGGCATCCCCATCACGAAGAGGTGTCTTAAGAGCTGAAAGAGCAGGTACTGATTTGCCGTTACCTTTTAGCTTTGACTGACCTTCCTGATAAGCTGCCTCAATGGCTGCCTTGATTTTTTCCACAGTCTTAACATCGGACTTTGGAATAATGAGGCTTACGCTATATTTAGGAGTACCCCCATTTATTGACTTTGGATCCCATACATTTGCATAAGACCATCTTGTTTGTGGACCTGTAATAACTTTAGTTGGATTTGCTAATTTTGACATAATATTGTCCTCCTTATTCTTCAATAAAATCATTTTTTGCTGTATTCATCGCCAGACGTTTGTCACTCTCCGGCACGAGTGTTGGTTTACCTGGTGCCTTGTAAACGAGACTGCCAAGAATTTCTTCAAATTTCTTTTTACCAAGAGTTGAAGTCATAGCTGTAACTCCGAGGAGTTTCTGTTCGTATGGATTAAAGCCAGCTGAACTAACAGCATCTGCAACCGCTTGTTCATCAGTATATTTTCTTGTGGAACGTGATTCTACAATTTTAAACCCACAATACCTTGTACCACTGAGTGCCTGCTGTAAGGCATATTCCTTGATATCGTTGACCCAAGCTACAAGGTTATCTGCCTTTGAAAGAATAACCTCGATTTCTGTGCTATCAAGGGTAGCTGGCATTTCAAAATCGTACTTTGCAAGTTCAAGGTTGTACTCGGCACGTTTACGGCAGGTAGCTTTTACCTTGCAGAACTGGCAGTGGTCACCAGCTTTGAATTCTCCATCACCTGCATAAGCAAGTTTAGCAATAGGGGAGAGAATTTCATTTCCCCATTTCAGTAGGTCTTCCTTTGATAAAGAGTAGGTACTGACATTATCTCTGCGTGGTTGAAAAACTGTCATCTTTACGATATCCACATTATATATGCGATCGAAGAGGTCTAAAGCACCGAGTGCATAGCACATCATTTGCGGATTTTCTTCTGCCGATATCAGGATGCCAAGACCGTGCTTGTAATCAATTACCTGCAGAACACCATCTGCAACGATGACACAATCACCTGTGCCGAATCCTTCCTCTACATATTTAGAGAAGTCAAGACGCTGTTCGATTAGTATCACAGGATCAGGGCAGTGCTGTTTTGCTTCTTCCAGCTGCTCCATGACGAAGGATGCATATTCATCTGCACAGTTTTCCATCTCCGCATCGTAGTATTCCAGATTCTTTATTGGGTCTTGGGTATTCATGCCAAGAGCCTTTTCCAATTTGTACTGACATAAATTGTGGGCATCCGTGCCTTGCTGTGCATAGGCACTGGCTTTGTCATTTTGTTCTGCACATAACTTTGCTGAAGGTGGGCAATTTAGCCACCTGTGGCTAGATGAAGCTGAAAGTAAAGCATGTTTAGACATTTCCAATCACCTCAGCCTCTGCAAGTAATGCCTCATAATCTGCTGGAGTGATATCTGACAGTTTTTCAGCGCCGTACTTTATAAGTAGTGCTTTGATATCTGAGGTGTATCCATTACGTGATTTATCTGCTAGGACAGCACGTACATCAGTAAGTGATAGTGCCTTTATTTCAGGCTTTGGAGTTTCTTCTGAAGTTGCCTCTTTCTTCTTAGGCTTCTCTTCCTCTGTGGTAAAAAACAATTCCCTTAAAGTCACTGAGATTTTAATTAATGTTTCTCCACATTTCTTAAGTTCATCGAGTTCTACGGATAATTTATTCGTCTTAGCCATGGGTATTTTCTCCTTCCATATTTGATTTTTGCTGGCTTAATTTCCTAGCGAGCCTTTTTGATATGACACTAATTGCAATTAGAACATCTGAAAGTTCTTCATCTAAGCTATTATCTTGTTTGCATTTAGTGTTAGTAGCTGTTTCAACTTGCATAGTAGCACTACCTTTCTGAGAGTTAAGAACCTCTCTACTTCTCTAAGGACAAAAGTCTGTGGTTTGGACGGATTTTCTTGAGAAGATTTTTAATTTTTTTTCTGCCACACGTCCTTACATCTTCCTTAGGACAAAAGTTAGCAAACTGGACGGATATTTTTGAAAATAGTTTTCTGCTTTGAAAAGATAGGAGGATTTTTTTTATTTTATTAAGGAAGCAATTTTATTTACAAAAAAACTCTTAAGAATATCCGTCCAAAAGTAAAAGTTATGTCCTTAGAGAGTTATAGGGGGATTCCCTATAAATTTTTTAAGGAGTGGATGTTATGAAAGAATTAGTAAAAATCAATTATGGAAGTGACCGTCCAACTATACTTGGGCGGGATTTACACAGAGTGTTAGAGGTGGAAACACCTTATCATAAATGGTTTCCAAGAATGTGTGACTATGGGTTTATTGAAAATGTAGATTATATGACGGTGGACAAAAATGTCCTTCGTGCAGATGGTACTTTAATGCCTCAAGTTCAACATGACCATCAATTAACTGTAGATATGGCAAAAGAGATATGTATGATTCAGCGTACTTCAAAGGGGAAACAATGCAGGCAATATTTTATTGAAGTTGAAAAATCTTGGAATTCTCCAGAGGCAATTATGGCAAGGGCATTACAGTTTGCAAATCAGCAGCTTAACCTTGTGAATAGCCAGAATGAAGCGCTAATAGGTACAGTAGCAGTACAGAACCAACAAATTGTTGAAATGAAACCGAAGGTATCATATTACGATGTAGTACTTAATTGTAAAGATCTTATTTCTACATCAGCAATAGCTAAAGATTATGGGAAATCTGCTATATGGATGAATCGTTATCTTCATGATAAAGGAATTCAATTTAAGCAAGGTGATATTTGGCTTTTGTATCAGAAGTACGCAGAAAATGGATATACAAGTACTAAGACACATAGTTATTGTGGAACTGATGGAAATCAACATACAAGGGTTCATACCTATTGGACTCAGAAGGGAAGACTCTTTATTTATGAATTGATGAAAGCTGATGGTATGTTACCACAGATTGAAAGTGGATGTTGAAGATCATAGCTGATTTCTTTGAGAAGGAGCATAAAAATGTACTGTGTGATATTGCAAAAATCACTGAACCCAGATCTGGGCTGAGTAAAGAATTTACTCGGCTCAATTTTGAGCAGTCCTATTATTTGCTTGTTGATGAGCAGCATCACCTTGAATGGTACATGGCAAAATTAAAGCAAAAGTCTATATAAGAGGAGGAAAATATAATGTTTTATGTTAAAGAAAAAATAAGTGATTCTATGGAAGTTTCCGTGGAAATAAATGATGAAAATGTATTTTGCATTTGTCCAAGTTGTGGATGTGAAGTAAATGTTGACCTTTCAGAAGTATTTGCAGATGGTGAGGGAGATTTATATAGCACATCTATTTATTGCAGCGAATGCAGTAAAGAAATTAAACCTAACTGTGGTTGTAAATAGAAGGATGCTGTGACCAACAGTTTATGAGGCATTTAAAAATGTTATTAATGAGGAGAAGGCAGAGAAGTATGCTGCCTTAAAACCTCTTAAAAAGATAGGATAATTCTAAAGGAGGAAAGCCGATGAAGTTAATATTTTATACAGCAAATTGCATAGGCAATGCTAAGAACTGCAGCTATCCTAACCGTGTTGAGGTAACTACTGCAGAAGAGCTAAAAGCAGTAGTTAAAACTGATCATGTTTGTGGTGAATACAAAAACAACTATCGTAGTGCTGATAATTTTGTTGAATCTGTTGTAGCTGTTATGGATTGCGATAATGACCATTCGGAGAATAAGGGGGAATGGGTTACACCTGAAAAGATAGATAAAATGCTACCAGATGTTTCTTATGCCATTGCACCAAGTCGTAATCATATGAAACAAAAGGATGATAAAACTGCAAGACCAAGGTTTCATGTGTATTTCCTTATTAATCCATGCAAAGATGCCATGGATTATGTGAAGCTAAAAAGAAGGATACAAAAAGCTTTTCCATTCTTTGATGATAATGCCTTAGACGCAGCTCGTTTTATATTTGGTGCTGATTGTGATGAGGTTGTATGGCATGACGGATGGGAGACTATAGAGGAAGAACTGCCTGAGCTTCAAGAGGATGCTGAAACAATAGCAGGCTTCTCTATTCCAGAAGGAAGAAGAAACACTACACTATCTCGCTTTGCAGGAAGGGTGGTTAAACGCTATGGTGCTACAGAAAAGGCACATAAGATTTTCCTTGATGAGGCAAAAAAGTGTGACCCACCTATGGAGGATGAGGAGCTTACTACTATATGGAATAGTGCTGTGAAATTTGCTAAGAAGGTAGAATCGCAAGAAGGGTATGTTGCTCCAAATGATTTTAATGATGACTTTATAGGAGAGTCCCTAAAGCCTTCAGATTTCTCTGATATAGGGCAGGCAAAGGTTTTAGCTCGAGAATATGGGGATGAACTTTGTTACACAGATGCCACAGACTACCTTCGATTTAATGGGGAGTATTGGGTGGAATCAAAGCAGCAGGCTGTTGGAGCAATGGAGGAATTCCTGGATTTACAGCTTGCAGATGCTTTGGATGAAGTGCAGAGAGGCATGGACGCTGTTGTGGCAGCCGGAGCATCAGAAGATGAAGTTAAAGCAGGAGGTAAAAAGTTTGAAAACTCGCTGCAGGGTGACCAGTTGGTGGCATATCGTACTTATCTATCTGCAATAGCATACAGATCCTTTGTCATGAAACGCCGTGATATGAAATATGTAACGAGTGCCTTACAGGCTGCAAAGCCGATGCTTTCTATCAGTGTAAGTGATTTGGATAAGGATGAGTTTCTTCTAAATACACCCGGTGCAACTTATCATTTGAAAGATGGACTTACTGGAATGCACGAGCCTGATGCCATGGATTATATCACAAAACAGACCTCAGTCACTCCAGGAGATAACGGCAAGCAGTTGTGGCTGGATGCACTTGATACCTTCTTCTGCAGTGATCAGGAGCTGATTGATTATGTACAGCAGATTGTAGGACTTGCATCCATAGGAAAGGTGTATGTGGAGGCTCTCATCATTTCTTATGGCGAAGGCCGTAACGGTAAATCTACTTTTTGGAACACTATCTCAAGAGTTCTTGGTACCTACAGTGGTTCTATGTCAGCTGATGCATTGACCGTTGGATGCAAGAGAAATGTTAAACCAGAGATGGCAGAACTTAAAGGCAAACGCCTTATAATAGCTGCTGAATTGGAAGAAGGTATGAGGCTGAATACTTCCGTCATTAAACAGCTTTGTTCCACAGATGAAGTTATGGCAGAGAAGAAGTATAAGGACCCCTTCAAATATGTGCCAAGCCATACACTTGTGCTATACACGAACCACCTGCCAAGAGTAGGAGCTAATGATGAAGGAACCTGGCGTAGATTAATTGTTATTCCTTTCAATGCAAAGATTGAAGGAAATAGCGATATCAAGAACTATACAGATTATCTAGTTCAAAATGCTGGCTCCTATGTATTAGCTTGGATTATTGAAGGTGCACAGAAGGTTATTGCAAATGGCTTTAAATTAAAACTTCCATCTTGTGTAGAAAATGCGATTAATCATTATCGTGCTAATAATGACTGGCTTGGAGCATTTCTTGATGAGTGTTGTGAACTCGATTCTGCTTATAAGCAGAAGTCTGGAGAGTTCTACCAGGAATATCGTGCCTACTGTTTGAGAACAGGAGAATACACAAGAAGTACCACAGACTTTTATACTGCTCTTGAGATTTTAGGTCTGAATCGTAAAAGATTATCAAATGGATCGTTTATTAATGGGGTGCGCCTTAAAAACACAGATTTTATAGAGTAATTTCAGTGATATGTAGGTCATTAATGGTCAAAATCTAAACTTTTCTTAAATGAAGAAATTGTAAAAATGTATGTCTACTATAGTCATATATAAAAAGTCCCTATAGCAAAAAAATATAAAAATATCATATAAGAAGAGTTTAGGATATGACCACAGTAGACCTGCACAATATTATTTTTGATGGAGGTTCGAATGAGAGAAAAGGTCATAGAAAAGAAGTTAGTAATGGAAGTTAAAAAGCGTGGTGGTATCTGTCCAAAGTTCACGTCACCTGGTTTTGATGGAATGCCCGACCGCTTAGTCTTATTGCCATATGGGAAGATTGCGTTTGTAGAGGTAAAGGCTCCTTTGAAAAAACCAAGACCGCTTCAGCTTGCAAGACACAAATTACTTCGTGAGTTAGGCTTTCAGGTATTTGTCATTGATGAGGAAGAACAAATTGGAGGGATCCTTGATGAAATACAATCCACATGATTATCAGCAGTATACAATCAACTACATTCTGAATCATCCAATAGCAGCTGTCCTGCTTGATATGGGTTTAGGAAAAACAAGTATCACTCTAACAGCATTGGAGGCTTTATTGTTTGACTACTTTGAAGTCCATAAGGTCTTGATTGTTGCCCCCCTACGTGTTGCAAGAAATACATGGTCATCAGAAATTGAGAAATGGGAGCATCTAAAGGATTTGAAATATTCTATAGTAGTTGGTATAGAGGCTGAAAGGTTATCAGCATTAAAGAAACAGGCAGATATTTACATCATTAACCGTGAAAATATCCAATGGCTTGTTGAAAAAAGTGGAGTCCCTTTTGATTTTGATATGTTAGTTGTTGATGAATTATCATCCTTTAAAAATTGGCAGTCGAAGAGATTTCGTTCCCTTATGAAGGTCAGACCAAAGGTTAAAAGAATAATTGGCTTAACAGGAACTCCGAGCAGTAACGGATACATGGATTTATTTGCCGAGTTCCGTCTCCTTGATATGGGAGAGAGACTTGGACGGTTCATTGGTCAGTACCGTAATGCCTATTTCAAGCCAGATAAGATGAATGGTCCCATAGTTTACAGTTACAAATTACTACCCGGTGCGAAACAGCAGATTTACAACAAAATATCAGATATTACGATTTCTATGAAAGCTACTGAACATTTGAGCATGCCTGAGCTTGTGAATTGTAATTATGAAGTGTATCTGGATAAAAAGGAAAAGGAGCGATATGAGAAATTGAAAAAAGACCTAGTATTGCAACTGCCAGATGGTGAAATTACAGCTGCAAATGCGGCATCTCTTTCAGGGAAGTTATGTCAGATGGCAAATGGAGCAATTTATACTGATGATGAAACAGTGCTTAAAATTCATGATAAAAAACTTGATGCACTGGAGGATATCGTGGAGGCTGCCAATGGCAAACCGATATTACTGATTTACTGGTTTAGGCATGATTTAGATAGAATAGCTGAAAGACTAAATAAACTTGAGGTTTCATTTGCAAAACTTGATTCTGATGCAAGTATTGGTAAATGGAATAATGGAGAAATCCCTGTTGCATTACTTCATCCGATGAGTGGTGGACACGGGTTAAACTTACAAAGCGGTGGTTCCACAATAGTGTGGTTTGGTATGACCTGGTCACTGGAACTGTATCAACAAACTGTAGCAAGGTTGTGGAGACAGGGACAGACAGCAAATACCGTTGTGGTACAGCACATAGTTGCTAAAGGCACGATTGATGAGAGAATTTTAAAGGCATTAGCCCAAAAAGATAATACACAGTCCGCATTAATCGATGCTGTAAAGGCAAGTCTGTAAATCTGAGACAATCAGAGTCAATCCGAGGAAAGTAAAATTCTTAATCGGAGGTACTGCTTATGAATAAAAATAATATACAAGTCCAGCTCACTATTAACGAGGATGGATTTTTTAATCTGGCAGGGGCTATAATTCTACAAGCTGTAAAGGATTATAGGGGTGCCTTAAAGACACTTAAAAAATATCCTTATAGTATTGAGGCCAATAAAATGAAATCTAATGTGGAGCGTTTCTTTCGTTCAAGGTGGTATTCGGAATTAACAAACATTGACGGAAAAATGTTGATTAAGAAGCTGCGAGATGAGGTGAAATGATTATGAAGGCAAAGGAATATTTAAGTCAGGCTTATCGCCTCGACCAGAGAATAAATAGCAAGATTGAACAGGTATCATCTTTAAATGACCTTGCTACAAGAGCAACATCCACGATATCGGGAATGCCACATAATCCAAATCGTGCGATTTCCACAATGGCCAATGCTGTGGAGAAGATTATAGACCTTCAGACAGAGATTAACCAAGATATTGACAAATTGGTGGATTTGAAGCATGAAATTGTGAGAACCATAAAGGCAATTCAAAATCCAGAGTATCAAACTCTTTTAGAAAAGCGTTACCTGTGCTTTATGCAGTGGGAGCAAATTGCTGTTGATATGAACTACAGTATTGATAATGTATTTAAGGTACATAAGAAAGCATTAAATTATGTGATTGTACCAAAAACATTACAGTAAAGTACAGAGAAAGACAGTAAGATATTATGATAGTATTAGAATAGAGAAAAAATAAACCAAGCCTTGTAGGGTTTTACCTGCAGGGCTTTCTTTATACCCAAAAACAAGGAGGTGACAAGTGATGCCAAGAAAACCAAAGAGACCATGTTCTCATCCAAGCTGTCCTAACTTAACTGATGGGAGGTTTTGCAAGGAACATGAAAAGATAGATAACCAACGCTACGAGAAGTATAGCCGTGAGCCAGCTGTACGCCGTAGGTATGGCAGAGCGTGGAAGAGAATACGTGACAGCTATATTTCACAGCACCCACTGTGTGAGGAGTGTGAAAGAAGCGGAAGGCTAACAAAGGCTGAGGAAGTCCATCATATACTTCCCTTGTCTCGTGGAGGTACTCATGAGAGGAGTAATCTTATGGCTTTGTGTAAGTCTTGTCACTCTGCTATTACTGCCAGGGATGGCGATAGATGGAATAGAGGCTGATGGACTAGCACCCTAGGGGCGGTAGGAATCTCTAGGACTACCCCACTGGGGAACGGGCGGGGGGTCACACACACAAAAATTGCAGTTCAAACGGGGGATTAAACCAAGTAAGGATAAGAAAGGGGTGAAAAATGTGGCCAAAGACGGAACAAACAGGGGTGGCAGACGGGTTCGTGCAGGAGATAAACAGATACCTCTTTCAGATAAAATCACAAAAGGTAAGGCAGCAAAAATATTAGAAGTACCAAACCTACAACCTGAAACAATATTTGAGGTTGATGAGCTAGATGGTGCTGAAACTTTGAATGGTGAGGATATGCCAAGTCCAAGTGACTACCTTAGTTCAAAGCAAAGGGATGGCAAACCACTTGGAGCGGATTTATTATTTACTGAAACTTGGAAATGGCTAAAAGATAGAGGGTGCGAGAAGTTTGTTAATCCAAGACTTATTGAATCCTATGCCCAAGCCTTTACAAGATACATCCAATGTGAGGAAGCTATTAGCACTTATGGACTTTTAGGAAAACACCCTACAACAGGTGGTGCAATTGCCAGTCCTTTTGTGCAGATGAGTCAATCTTTTTTAAAGCAAGCAAATTTATTGTGGTATGAAATCTTTGATATTGTTAAGCAAAACTGTACCACAGCATTTGTTGGAAATCCTCAAGATGATATTATGGAGGCACTTTTATCGGGGAGAAAGGGAAGATAAAAATGGAGAAGCAAGCTTTTATGAAACAACTTAATGAAAATAAAAATATATTAACCAAACAGCAATATAAGACCTTAAGGGGGCAGGCAGTAGCAGGAGATGTTGTTGGTGCAAATAAGGGGCTTATAAAATTACTAAGACGGGGGTGATTAATTTGGAGAAAGAAAATAAATTTACACAAGAAATGCAACAAGTGGAGATATCAAAACTTGTGCCATATGCAAATAACTCAAGAACCCATAATGAAAAACAAATAAAAAAGTTACAATCAAGTCTTAGAGAATTTGGTTTTGTAAATCCAATCTTAATCGATAGAGATTTTAATATTATAGCAGGACATGGTAGAGTTCTAGCAGCTAAAGAAGATGGAATGAAAAGTGTACCTTGTGTCTTTGTTGACCATTTAACTGAGGCACAAAAGAAAGCTTATATTATTGCAGATAATAGACTTGCTGAAGATGCAGGATGGGATAAAGATTTATTATCCATAGAACTTGAGAATTTAAAGGAGCTTGACTTTGATATCGACCTTTTAGGATTTGATGCAGCTGAATTAAATACACTTTTAAATTCAGCAGATGAGATACAGGAAGATGATTTTAATGTTGATGAAGAACTTAAAAACCCTACCATTACAAAACAAGGTGATTTGTGGATTTTAGGAAGACACCGTCTTTTATGCGGAGATAGTACAAAATCAGAAACCTATGAAAAATTGATGGGCGGTAAGAAGGCAAATTTAATAGTTACCGACCCACCATATAACGTAAAATACGAAGGCACTGCAGGAAAGATACAAAACGATAATCTTTCAGCAGATGCCTTTTTTAATTTCCTTTTTGATAGCTTTACCAGCATGGAAAAGGCATTAGCTAGTGATGGTTCCATTTACGTTTTTCATGCTGATACAGAAGGACTTAACTTTAGAAAAGCTTTTGCAGATAGCGGGTTTTATTTAAGTGGTACTTGCATTTGGAAGAAGCAAAGTCTTGTATTAGGCAGAAGTCCTTACCAATGGCAGCATGAGCCAGTTTTATTTGGATGGAAGAAATCGGGTAAACATCAATGGTATTCGGATAGAAAACAAACTACCATATGGGAATTTGATAGACCAAGTAAAAATGCAGATCATCCAACGATGAAACCTGTGGCTCTTATTGCTTACCCAATTCAAAATTCAAGTTTAACAAACTCAATAGTTCTTGACCCATTTGGTGGAAGTGGTTCAACTCTTATAGCTTGTGAGCAAACAGATAGAATCTGCTGTACTGTTGAACTTGATGAGAAGTTTTGTGATGTTATTGTAAAAAGATATATTGAACAGGTTTCAAGTGATGAAGGTGTATTTTTAATAAGAGATGGTAAACAAGTGCCTTATAATGAGGTGGTTAAAGATGAGTAATCTTACCCTTGGCTCGCTCTTTGATGGTAGTGGAGGCTTTCCTTTAGGAGGCTTGATTTCTGGTATTACTCCCTTATGGGCATCAGAAATTGAGCCTTTTCCTATTCGTGTAACATCCAAACGAATGCCTAAGGTAAAGCACTTAGGTGATATCAGTACTATTAACGGTGCTGAAATAGAACCAGTAGATATTATTACATTTGGCTCACCTTGCACTGATATGTCTGTAGCAGGTAAGAGGGCAGGACTTGAGGGAGAACAATCCGTCCTTTTTTATGAGGCCATTAGAATTATTAAAGAAATGAGGTGTGCTACAAATGGCAACTATCCAAGATTTATCCTGTGGGAGAATGTGCCGGGAGCATTCTCCTCAAACAAAGGAGAGGATTTCAAAGCAGTTCTTGAAAGTATCGCAAAAGTCAAAGATGAAACCTTATCTATTCCTAAACCTAAAAAGTGGCTTAACGCAGGAGAGATATTGGGAAGAGATTACTCCATTGCATGGAGAACTCTCGATGCACAATACTTTGGAGTTCCCCAACGAAGAAAACGTATCTACCTTGTCGCAGATTTTACAGGTAGGTGTGCCGGAAAAATATTATTTGAGTCCGAAGGCTTGTCAGGGTATTCTCAGAAGAGCATCAAGCCGTGGCAAGGAGCTACCGGAAGTACTGAGGTTTGCTTTGGAGAGGCAAGCACTCTTGTTTTAAATGACCAAGGTGGTCAACGTATGGATGTACTTGATAATAAGACATCAACACTTAGGGCAAAGGCTAATCACCCACCATGTGTTATGTTTGAAAACCATAGCCAAGATACTCGTTACAATGGGCCTTTGGATGTTGCACCCACAGTTTCTGCAACCTATGGAACTGGAGGGAACAATCAGCCTTTTGTAACTACGGAAATAGATACTCCTAAAACTCTTAAAATACGTAGTGGCTGCGAAGGCGGAGGTAAAGGTGCATTAATACAGGATAATAAATCTGCAACTTTATCATGTAATAATGATCAGTCAGTATTTGTTCCAATGGCATACGGAATATGCTCAGATGGCAGTAACTCCATGAAATCAAGCAATCCTCATAGTGGTATTTATAAAACTGATACCTCAAGAACTATTGACGGAAATGGTGGCAACCCATCTTGTAACCAGGGTGGGATAGCAGTTGTAGAAAGCTATTCTCTGCAAGGATCTATGATCGGGCGTAAAGATGAAAATGGGCCTAATGGAGATGGTATTAACGAAGATGTATCTTTTACTCTTAATGCCACTGATAGACACGCAGTTTTTTCTATGACAACTGGTGAATTTATGCAGGTGAATAAGGAAACTGCACCGACACTATGTTCAAGAGATTATAAAGATCCATCTATAGTAACACAGCCTTGTTATTCTATCGATAGAGAAACTTTTAACTGCGGAAAGAACTTTGCAAGAAATCTTGGAATTAAAGAAGATGGTATTGCAGCAACTTTAAATGCACAAGGTCCATCAGCAGTTGCTTGGAATGGAGAAAATGTATCTCCAACACTTACGGTAAATAATGCAGGCGGCAATCAGAGAATGCCTGATAAGGGAAACTTCACTTCAGTAGTAGAACCTAATTATACGGTTAGAAGGCTTACCCCAAAGGAATGTGGTAGGCTTCAAGGTTTCCCAGACTTTTGGTGTAGTGACCTTGGCACAGGAACTCCTACAAAAAAAGATATTGCCTTTTGGACAGATGTCTTTGAAACCCATAGAAAAATTATAGGAAAATCTACAAAGCCAAAAACTGAAAAGCAAATTATAAAGTGGCTTAAGGATCCTCACTCAGATTCAGCAGAATATAAAATGTGGGGGAATGGTGTGGCACTTCCTTGTGTTTGTATGGTACTTTCAGGAATTGCTTATTACGCAGAAAATAATGATGATTAATTTACATTATCAACTTGCTATTATGTGATTTTAGAGTCATATATAGATTACCAAAAAACACAAGGAGGCAAGGAGTATGGATAATAAAAAAAGGCAAGTAAAAGCACTTTTTGGAAGGAAGATTTTCAATTTAGAAGAACTAAAGGAGTTAACAGAGCTGGCACTTAAAGCAGGTGATAAGCCTAAAAACTACACAATAAACAGAGAAGTTGAACTTGGGAGTAGTGAGTTTCAAGAGTTTATATCAAACTTCTTAATAGACCAACCTTGGATTGAAAAAGAGGACATCTGCATTAGAGTTAAAAATAAGGAAACAGGAGAAACAATACTTGTAGATCCTCAAGGTTATGAATATCCAAGGTATGTTTCATTAGAAATTGAGTAATGGGAAAAAGGGTACAACAACCGTTTTCTTGCTTCTAAAAGAAAAGTTAGTTTAAGTACATTATTAACTTGCTATTATGTGCCTTTAGAGTGATATATGTAAGTACCAAAAAATAAGGAGGTACTTCAAAATGGAAGTTAAATTTAATAAAGAGGGCAAAGACCGTAAGGATTTAGTTAAAACAATTAGTGAAATAACAGGTGTTAAAAGTAAATATAAAGGTGCGCCAACCTTTAGTTACCAAATTGATTATTTCACAGTAGACAAGGAAGGCACACTTATTTTTGATGATAGAGCAGATAGTAATGAGATTAAAACATTGCTTGAGAAACTTGCTGAAAAAGGCTTTGTGGCGGAAACAACTGAAGAATCAAAGGAACATACCAATACTACAGAAGAAGGGTCACAAAGCGAAACTGTAGGGCTAACGGTGGCAATGCCTGCCACCTACTTTGTAGATGATGCCTTGGAAAATTTACAGCACATTATCGAGGCAAAAGGAAACTTAATCAAAAAAGCACTAGGATTAAACAGCCTTCCAATTTTCAAGGATGATGATAAAGTTTCCTTTCCTTGGTTCTCATTCATGCCTGAGGACAGCGAAACAGTTAAAGCCTATACACATTTCATTTACAGCATTTGTGAAATGGCAAGAAACCAGAAACGCATCAGCCCAAGAGAAAAGGAAGTGGACAATGAGAAATACGCATTTCGCTGTTTCCTCCTTCGATTAGGCTTTATCGGTGATGAGTACAAGAAGGAACGCAAGATTCTCCTTCAGAACCTCACAGGTTCATCAGCTTTCAAGGGAGGTGCTAGGAATGAAGTTTCTGAGTAAAGAAATAGTTCAAATGCTCCGCAAGAAGTATCCGGCAGGCACAAGGGTAGAACTTGTGGAGATGGATGACATCCAAGCACCTCCAATGGGAACAAAGGGTACAGTTTGGGGCGTTGATGATACAGGATCAATAATGGTGCAGTGGGATAATGGTTCTGGACTCCATGTTATTTATGGGGTCGATAAATGCAAGAAGATTAATGAGGAGAACTGCAATGGATAGAAGGGCAAGAGAACAAATCCTCAAAGTGCGTGATACAGGCATTACTAATATGTTTGACCTTCCAGCAGTTCAAAAGATAGCCCACGAACTTAGGTTTAACGAACTAGTAATTTTTATAGAAGAACATAGTAAAGAGTATGTGAAGTTTATCCTTACAGGTGAGGAATAAGACAATAAACACATGGGATAGCCCTTTATGGGCGGTTTCTAGTTGTACATGATTTTTAGATTGCTGATAGTAGTCCTTTTTTTATTATGACATATATCATTTCACATTAATTTCACATTCAAATTGACATTAACATTAACATATTTTTGATTTGTGAATAGTATAATACTATATAAGTAATTTTTCATTTACGGAGGGATTCATGTATAAACCAGAAACAAGGTTCAGATTTTTCCATGAGAAGAAAGAGAGAGAGTTGCAGAATCTACTACCACTGGAAAAGATATCAGAGGACACTAAAGTACCACTGGACATTGTGAAGTTGATGTCACTCAGTCATATTAAGGACATAAGCAGTATTCCAATTGGTGATATTTGCAAAGTTGCCGACTATCTAGATGCTAACTTTCATAATTTTATATTTATACCTGGCGAAACACCAAAAGGTATAGCTAAAGTTGTAGATGATCATGACGAATTATTTAAGCCTTATACCCAATCCCATTGCGAGAATAGTAATCAGTTCAGAATCGCCATAGATAAAGCTAAGTATAGACAAGAGTATTACGCTGTTGATGGACTGATTAATGCAATTGCTAATTTAGTTGATAATAATCCTAATGTTAAGGTAGGAGTAGTTCAAAATGTGTGCATAAAGCTTCAAAACGATAATGTCCTAGTAAGGTTTTTTGTGAAGGATAATAAAGTATTTATAAAAAGAGTACTTTTTGGGAATGCAATTGGTAATGATAAGCTTGGTTTATATAAGAAGATTTATGACCAGTTCAAAACTGTGACTGGTAAAGATAGCGTTGAAGAACAAAGCGATGTTGATACTCTTGTATCAATAATTAATAATAATATACCAGCAGCTAAAGCCTTAAGCCAAGGGACTCAGGCACCATCAATATCATCAGCTACATCAACAACAGCATTAACTCCAGTTGCTACTACGACTCCAACATCAAATTCGGTTCCAATTTCTACTCCGACACCATAAAGCATTATACTTATACAATATAAATTGTTATTGAGCGCAATTAGATACAAGTTTTACCCAGGAGCTATTTTATAGTAGCTCCTTTTTTAACGCAAAGAAAGGAAGGTGACAGCTTATGAGAAAGTTAAAAAAATATAAACCAACAAAGTTTAAGGCAAAGGATAGTATCTATAGCAAAGAACACGCAGATTATGCTGTTGCCTTTATTGAGGCTCTTTGTCATACCAAAGGTACATGGTCAGGTAAAAAGTTTGATCTTATAGATTGGCAAGAACAGATTATTCGTGATATTTTTGGTACACTAAAACGTAATGGTTACAGGCAGTTTAATACTGCATATATTGAAATTCCTAAAAAGCAAGGTAAATCAGAACTTGCAGCTGCAGTGGCACTACTTTTATGCTGTGGTGATTTTGAAGAAAGAGCTGAGGTTTATGGTTGTGCAGCTGACCGCCAACAGGCATCTATCGTATTTGAGGTAGCTGCTGATATGGTGCGTATGTGTCCTGCGCTTAGTAAAAGAGTTAAAATTCTAGCATCTCAAAAGAGAATAATTTATAAACCTACAAATAGTTTTTATCAAGTTTTATCAGCAGAGGCTTATTCCAAACACGGATTTAATATACACGGGGTCGTGTTCGATGAATTGCACACGCAGCCTAATAGGAAGCTGTTCGATGTTATGACAAAGGGTTCTGGAGATGCCCGTATGCAGCCACTGTATTTCCTTATTACAACAGCTGGAACTGATACAAAGTCTATCTGCTATGAAACCCATCAGAAAGCGAAAGATATCCTAGAGGGAAGAAAAGTAGACTCCACATTTTATCCTGTAATTTATGGAGCAGATGAATCTGATGACTGGACAGATCCTAAGGTTTGGAAGAAAGCTAATCCTTCCATTGGTATAACAGTTGGTATTGATAAAGTAAAGGCTGCTTGTGAATCTGCAAAGCAGAACCCTGCCGAGGAGAATTCTTTTAGACAGCTTAGACTTAATCAGTGGGTGAAACAGGCTGTTCGTTGGATGCCTATGGATAAATGGGATGCTTGCTCTTTTAAAGTAGATGAAGAATCCTTGAAAGGGCGCGTTTGCTACGGTGGTTTAGACCTTTCCAGTACAACTGACATTACAGCCTTTGTGCTAGTATTTCCTCCAGTGGATGAGGATGATAAATTCTGTGTACTGCCTTACTTTTGGATACCAGAAGAAACTATAGACCTTAGAGTAAAGCGTGATCATGTTACCTATGATGTATGG
This sequence comes from Clostridium sp. HMP27, assembly GCF_000765165.1. Lineage (NCBI taxonomy): Bacteria > Bacillati > Bacillota > Clostridia > Eubacteriales > Clostridiaceae > Clostridium > Clostridium sp. HMP27. The sequence goes on from NZ_JMFY01000019.1 coordinate 92,421, forward strand.
GAAAGGCAAGGATATCTTCAAACTACAGAAGGAAATGTAGTGCATTATGGCTTTATTGAAAAGTTTATTGAAAAGCTTGGTGAGAAGTACAACATCCGTGAAATAGCCTTTGACCGCTGGGGCGCAGTTCAGATGGTACAAAACCTTGAGGGTATGGGTTTTACTGTTGTGCCATTTGGTCAAGGTTTTAAGGATATGAGTCCACCAACAAAGGAATTAATGAAACTGACACTAGAGCAGAAACTTGCACACGGTGGCCATCCTGTTCTTAGATGGATGATGGATAACATCTTCATTAGAACAGACCCTGCCGGAAACATCAAGGCAGACAAAGAAAAATCAACTGAAAAAATAGATGGTGCTATAGCAACGATAATGGCTCTTGATAGAGCGATTCGCTGTGGTAATGAGGCCGGTGCTTCTGTTTATGATGACAGGGGCATTTTGTTTATTTAGGGGGGAATGATGTTTTATGAATATATTAAGCAGTTTATTTAAATCCAGAGATAAACCTACAAACAGAACAGCAGGAAGTGCATATAGTTTCTTTTTAGGAGGTACAACTTCAGGAAAACCTGTAACTGAAAGAACCGCAATGCAAATGACTGCTGTATATTCTTGTGTGAGAATTTTAGCAGAGGCAGTGGCAGGGTTACCTCTTCATTTATATGAGTATACCGATAATGGCGGCAAGGAAAAGGCTATTAAAAATCCACTGTATTTTCTTTTGCATGATGAGCCAAACCCTGAAATGACCTCCTTTGTATTTCGTGAAACATTAATGACTCATTTACTTTTATGGGGTAATGCTTATGCACAGATTATTAGAAATGGTAAAGGTGAAGTAGTGGCATTATATCCTCTAATGCCCAACCGGATGACAGTAGATAGAGATGAGACGGGACAGCTTTATTATAGCTATATGACAAATAAAGAGGAGACTCCTACAATGAAAGGAAGTACGGTAAAACTGTACCCTTCAGATGTACTTCATATTCCTGGTCTTGGATTTGATGGACTTGTAGGATATTCTCCAATCGCCATGGCAAAGAATGCGATCGGTATGGCAATTGCCTGCGAGGAATATGGAGCCAAGTTCTTTGCAAATGGTGCGGCACCGGGTGGTGTGCTAGAACATCCTGGAACATTAAAAGATCCTACTCGTGTAAGGGAAAGTTGGAATGCAACTTTTGGTGGTAGCAGTAATTCAAGCAAGGTAGCTGTCCTTGAAGAAGGAATGAAATATACACCAATTTCCATTTCTCCAGAGCAGGCACAATTTCTTGAAACAAGGAAATTTCAAATCAATGAAATCGCTAGAATTTTTAGGGTGCCGCCACATATGGTCGGTGACCTTGAAAAGTCTAGCTTTTCTAATATAGAACAGCAGTCTTTGGAGTTTGTGAAGTATACTCTTGACCCTTGGGTATCAAGGTGGGAACAAGCAATGGTACGTTCTCTACTTTCACCTAGTGATAAAAGGAAGTATTTCATCAAGTTCAATGTAGATGGCCTTTTGAGGGGTGATTATCAGAGCCGTATGAATGGGTATGCCACTGCAAGACAAAATGGTTGGATGAGTGCAAATGACATTAGGGAACTTGAAAATCTAGACCTTATTCCCAAAGAGCTAGGTGGAGATTTATATCTAATTAACGGAAATATGACAAAGCTGAATGATGCAGGAATATTTGCTAACAAAAACAATTTAGGAATGGAGGAATCCAAGTGAGGAAATTTTGGAACTGGGTCAAGGATGAAAATTCTGATACCAGAACTTTATACCTTAACGGTGCAATTGCAGAAGAAAGCTGGTTTGATGATGAAGTAACTCCAAAAGCATTTAAGGCAGAACTTTTAAGCGGAGAAGGGGATATCACTCTATGGATAAACAGTCCCGGAGGAGATTGCATTGCTGCTAGTCAGATTTATTCAATGCTTATGGATTACAAAGGCAATATAACTGTAAAGATTGACGGTATTGCAGCATCAGCTGCAAGTGTTATCGCTATGGCAGGTACTAATGTACTTATGGCACCTACTGCACTAATGATGATTCACAACCCACTTACAGTTGCCATTGGAGATAGTGAGGAAATGCAAAAGGCCATTGATATGCTTTCTGAAGTTAAGGAAAGTATCATCAATGCTTATGAAATTAAGACCTCTTTATCTCGTGTAAAGTTATCTAATCTTATGGATGCAGAAACGTGGCTAAATGCTAATAAGGCATTGGAACTTGGTTTTGCAGATGGGATTTTAAAGGATGAGAAAAAGACAAAGTTATCTGATGATATGACCTATGCCTTTAGTAGAAAAGCAGTAACCAACTCATTACTTGATAAAATGATAGTTAAAAAAGATGCTAAAACAAATAAAAATCAAACATCAATCGAGACGCTAAAAGAGCGTCTTAAATTTATTTAGGGAGGAATTTCAATATGAATAAACTTATGGAATTATATGAAAAGCGTAATAAGGCAGTAGCAGATGCAAGGGCATTTCTTGATAATAAAAGAAATGAAAGTGATGTGCTTTTAGAAGAAGATAATGCTACTTACACAAAAATGGAGAATAATATCATGGCTTTAACTAAGGAAATTGAAAGGGAAAGTAGACTAACAGCAATTGATGCTGAAATGTCAAAGCCTACAAGCAGTCCTATTCTTAGTAACCCTACAAAGCCACAAACAAATGAACAGCCTAAAACAGGAGTTGCAACAGATGAATATAAGGATTCTATGTTAAATGCACTTCGCTCTAATTTCAGAAGAGTTAATAATATACTTCAAGAAGGTGTTGATGCAGATGGAGGATATCTTGTTCCTGAAGAATATGATACCCGTTTAATTGAAGGATTAACAGAAGAAAATATTATGAGAAAACTTTCAACTATAATTAAAACCGGTGCTGAAAGAAAAATTAATATCGGAGCATCTACACCAGCAGCAGCTTGGATTGATGAAGGTGGAGCATTAACATTTGGGGATGCTAAGTTTGAACAAATTAACCTTGATGCACATAAACTTCACGTTGCAGTTAAAGTAACAGAAGAACTTCTTTATGATAATGTATTTAATCTTGAAACATATATCTTAAACAAGTTTGCAAAGGCACTAGCAAATGCAGAAGAAGATGCTTTCCTAAATGGAGATGGAATTGGAAAGCCACTAGGTATTTTTGCAGCAACAGGTGGTGGTCAAGTTGGTGTAACATCTGGTAGTGCCACTACAATTACTGCAGATGAGGTACTCAATTTAATTTATTCATTAAAGCGTCCTTATAGAAAAAATGCTGTATTTATTATAAATGATCAGACACTTGCAATTCTTAGGAAATTAAAGGATGGGAATGGAGCATATATATGGCAACCATCTTATCAAGTAGGAGAACCGGATAGTTTACTTGGTTACCCTGTTTACACCTCAGCTTATGTTCCAACAGTTGCAGCAGGAAACCCTGTAATAGCGTTTGGGGACTTTAGCTACTATAATATTGGTGATAGAGGTTCTCGTTCTTTTGCAGAACTTAAAGAACTATTTGCAGGTAATGGCATGGTTGGTTTTGTAGCTAAAGAGCGTGTGGATGGTAGACTTGTTCTTCCAGAAGCAGTACAGATTCTCAAAATGAAAGCTTAATGGAGGTGCAGTATGAGTTATACATCGAAAAATTATAGCGAACAAGGTGGGGATAAATGGGTTATAGGTGGAGCTTTGAAAATAAATGAAGATGCTATTGTAGAAGGGTTTCCTATGGCTGAAAATCAAGTAGAAAGTACAGCTACTACTATTGAAAATTTAAAAAATGATTTCAATGCTCTGCTTACAAAACTTAAAGTAGCAGGTCTTATGGAAGTGGAATAAAGTGAGGTGATGGGTGTATGGTAGTAACACTTGAAGAGACAAAACTGTATTTAAGAATAGATGGTGATGAGGAAAATACACTCATCACTAATTTTATTTTTACAGCTGAAGAAATCTGTGAAGATATATTAAGATATCCCTTATCTGAATTTGAGGAAGTGCCACAGGTAGTAAGGCAAGCAGTCCTTTATGCGGTAGCCAATATGTATGAAAAAAGGGAAGGAACATATTATCAGAAAAATGAAAATGTCAGTATTTCAGATACAATTAATGTAATGAAATTAATACTCGGAAATCTTCGCAAGGAAAGCTGGTGATTTTATGGATATTGGTGAATTGAGGCATAGAATTACTTTTCAAAAATTAACTGCTAATACCAACGAGAATGGTTTTGAGATGGAAGATTGGCAAGATTACAAGACGGTATGGGCTGCAATTACAAATCTTCATGGTAGAGAATACTTTGAAGCTGCAGCGGTTAAAGAAGAGAATACTGTTAAATTTACAATAAGGTATGTACCAAATATCGAACCAACAATGAGGATTCTTTTTAAGGGAAAACAGTACAATATAAACTCCATAGATAATATCAAATATAAAAACAAATATATTGAAATTAGTGCTTTGGAGGTTGAGAATAGTGGCTAACATAGAACTTACAGGTGTTGATGAGATATTAAACAAGCTTCAACAGATAGGTGCAAATGTAGGAAGACTTGAAAACAAAGCACTAAAAAATGCAGCAGAGCCTGTACTTGAGGATGCAAAGGGAACAAATGCATTTAATGATAGAAGTGGTAATCTTAGAGAGGGTCTTAAGATAAGTAATGTAAAAAAGAAAGATGGATCAAAATATATTCTTGTAGGTGTAGATAAGGGAGATAATTCAAAGATATTTTACGATAAATTCTTGGAATTTGGAACTTCTAAAATGCCTGCAAGACCTTTTTTACAACCAGCTTATGAGAAAAATAAAAATACAATACAGAAAACTATAGCTGAAACTTTGAAGGAGGGCTTGAAGTGATAAACAATAAAGTAATTGAAGCTTTAAAATCTCTCAATGTACCGGTTTCATTTCAAAAGTACAACGGAAAAGAAAGCACATATATAACCTTTTTCAATTATTTAGAACAAGGTGAGCAGTATGCTGACAATGAAGAAAAATCTACAGGTTATTATATTCAAATAGATATATGGAGTAAAAGTGATTATACAGAGCTTATAGAAAATGTGAAAAATGCTATGGAGGCCGCAGGGTTTATAAGAACTTCTGCGGCTGATTTATTTGAAAGTGATACAAAGATATATCATAAAGCAATTAGATTTTTTTATTTAAATTAGAAGAATGGGGGTAATAATCTATGTCAGGAATAGTGAACAGTGCTCCTATAGGAGTAGAAAATTTAGTTTATGCAGTTTTAACAGATGAAGCAACAATAACTTATGGTACACCAGAATTAATTTCACCAGCAATAAATGTAAAAATAAGTCCTAAGAGTAACTCGGATACTCTATATGCTGATAATAGAGCAGTTGAAACAGTTTCAAGTATGGGTGAGGTAGATGTGGAGATTGAAATTCAAGATTTGCCTTTAGAAGTACAAGCAGTTTTACTTGGACATACATTAGATGCTACAAGTAAAGTAATGAGTTATGAAGCTGATGATATAGCACCTTATGTAGCTATTGGCTTTAAGATAAAGAAAGCTAATGGAAAGTACAGATATGTTTGGCTTCTTAAGGGTAAATTTAGTGAACCAGAAGAAGAACATTCAACACAGGAAGATAAAACAAAATTCCAAACACCTAAACTAAAAGGTACATTTCTTACAAGAGCAGATGGTAAGTGGAAGTACACTGCAGATGAAGATAGTGGATTTACAGGTGGGGCTACTTGGTTTACCAATGTATATGCTCCAGTAGCTTAATATTAAGGATGGGAGGTATAGAATTTGGAATTAGTATTGAACGATAAGATCTATGTAATGCCTAAGGTGAAAACAAGAATGCTTAGAAAAGCAATAGAGGTAAATGAAAATGTAGACTTCAATAATCTAAAAACAAAGGATTTAGATGGCTTAGTTGATTTTGTGGTTGAGTTATACGGGAATAAATTCAGCAGAGATGATTTTTATGATGGACTTGATGCAGATAAGCTTATAGAAACTCTTAATGACAGCATAAATGGAATAGTAGGAACTATGGGAAGTAAATTGGAGGAATTCCCAAACAAGTAAGCGGAGATAGTGATAAAAAGCTATCTCCGCTTGATTTTATAAAAGAAATTTATTCTCAGCTTTTAGAGCAGAGTTGGACATTAAATGATATTGACGAGATGGATATATTTTATTATTTCGATATTTTAATTTACAGAGCTAATAAGGAATACAGACAGAACTTGAATGCTGTTTTAAATATTTTGTAGAGGTGGTGAGAGAGTGGCAGAAGAACTTGGAAGTTTGGCGGTGAAAATAGGTTTAGATTCTAGTGGTTTTCAAAATGGTATAAGTAGTATTAATAGAAATCTTAGAGTTCTTGATAGTGAGTTTAAAGCTAATACTGCAGCACTTGGAGAAAATGCAAAAGGTCTTGAAGGACTCAAATTAAAATCAGAAAGCCTGTCTAAACAATTAGAGCTTCAGAAACAAAAAGTAAGTACACTTGAGCAAGCCTACAATAAAAGTGCTGAAACTAAAGGTAAAGATAGTGAGGCAACTCAAGCACTTGAAATAAAATTAAATAATGCTAAACAAGCTCTCTCACAAATGGAAAACAATCTTTCAAAGACTAACAAAGAAATAGAGGTTCAGAGTAGTAAATGGACTTCACTAGGTAAAAGCCTTGATACGGTTGGAAGTAAGATGAAAACAATTGGAGAGGGATTAGGTAATGTAGGCTCAAAATTAAGCTTAGCTATAACAGCCCCATTGGTTGCAGCAGGCACTGCAAGTGTGAAATTAGCCTCAGATACAAGTGAAAGCTTAAATAAAGTTGAGGTTGCCTTTGGAAGTGTTAATCAAAAGGTCAAGGATTGGTCAGAAACTACTCTTAAAGGTTATGGAATAGCAAAAGGAACTGCTTTAGATATGGCAGCTCTTTATGGTGATATGGCAACAAGTATGGGGTTAAATCAAGAAGAAGCCGCAAAAATGTCTATGTCACTTGTTGGGTTAGCTGGTGACTTATCAAGTTTTAAAAACATTGATATAAAACAAGCTGAAGAAGCCTTAAATGGGATATTCACTGGTGAAACAGAAAGTTTAAAAATGCTAGGTGTAGTAATGACAGATACTAACTTGCAGCAGTATGCCTATTCAAAAGGAATACAAAAGAAAACTCAAGATATGACTGAAGCAGAAAAGGTCCAGCTTAGATACAACTATGTTCTGGAAAAAACCAAAAATGCTCATGGAGATTTTGAACGTACAGGTGCAGGTACAGCTAATCAGATGAGGGTGTTTCAGGAAAGCTTAAAAGAACTTGGTGCTACAATGGGACAAAATATATTACCTATAATAACCCCTATAATTACTAAATTAAATGAATGGATTCAAGCTTTTGCAAAGTTAGATCAAAGTACACAAAAGACGATACTTGTTGTAGGTGCTATAATTGCAGCGGTTGGGCCTGTTTTAGTTGGATTGGCTAGTGTAGTAAATGCTGTTGGCAATTTATCTAGTGCCTTTAGTAAGGTGTCAACTGCTATTGGTAAATTAGGTGGTATGTCTAAAGTTTTAGGAATGGTGTTCAATCCTTGGGTTATTGGGATTGGATTAGCTATAGTTGCTGGAGTGCTAATATATCAGCACTGGGACACTATAAAGGCTAAGGCTTCAGAACTATGGAATTCTATTACAACTGTATTTAATAATATTAAAACATCTATATCTGATGCCTGGGAAAATGTAAAAACTGCAACATTAACTGCTTGGGAAAACTTAAAAAATACTATAAGTAATGGACTTAATAGTATAAAGAGTTTCTTAGAGCCAGCACTGAATTTTTATAAAACAATATTTCAAAATACTTGGGATATTATAAAAAACATTGTTTTAGGTGCTGTACTTATAATTCTTGATATAGTAACAGGAAATTTTACAAAGCTGAAATCAGATATAGAAAACATATGGAATAACATTAAAATAGCTTTAGCAAATATATGGGAAGCTATAAAGAATACTGCTATAAACGCTTGGAGTAAATTAAAAGAAACTGTAATAAATCTTTGCAATAACATAAAAGAAACAGTACTTAACATATGGGATTCTATTTTAACTTGGTTTTCAGAACTTCCAAGAAAGCTTTATAGTTATGGATCAAGTATGTTTATAAGAATGAAGGATGGAGTAAATAGCACTATAGGAAGTGTAAGAAGTTCTATAGAGAGTGGTATAAATAGTGCTTTAAGTTATCTGGCTAGTTTACCATCTAAGGCTTGGAGTTATGGAGCAGACTTTGTTAATGGAATTGTAAATGGAATTAGAGCTTCCATAGGAAAAGTTGAAGATGCAGTAAGTGGATTAGCAGCTAAAATAAGAAGTTACCTTCATTTTTCAGTACCAGATGAAGGCCCACTTACCGATTATGAAACTTGGATGCCAGATTTTATGTCAGGTTTAGCAGAGGGCATAAATAAAAGTAAGTATGTTGTATCAGAGGCTATAAAAGGATTGTCCTTAGATATGAAAATTAATACTAAGATAGGAGAAATGGCACTACCAGTTACTGATACATTAAGACAAGATAAGAACTTAGACAATAAAAACAGTTTTACTCTGCATATAGAGAATTTCATAAATAACACAGATAAAGATATAGAGCAGATTGCATATGAGCTAGAATTTTATAGACAGAGAATAGCTATGGGAAAGGGAGGAGTTTAAGATGCTTAGTTTTAATTTTGGTTGTAAGAATAGTTATGATGACTTTGGGATTTTAATATCTGAAAGACCAACTCTTCCTTCTCCTAAACGCAGAATAAACACAATAAATATTCCAGGAAGAGATTCGAATTTAAGGTTTGATGAAAAAACTTATGAGGATATAACAATAACTGTTGAATGCTCAGTAAAGGACAATTCAAGTCTTGCATATAAAATTGATGATATAAAGGCGTGGCTCTTTACAGCAGGTGAAAGTGATCTGATATTTAGTTTTCAAGATGATAAAAAATATATTGCTCAAGTCGTAAATGCCATAGACTTTAAACAAACTTATAAAATTTTTAGTGAATTTCCAATAATATTTAACTGCAGACCTTTTAAGTATGCAGTAGAAAATAATATAGTAACAATAAATACTTCTGGTACAGTTACAACTAATCCAGGAACTATTGATAGTGAGCCTATTATAAGCATTTATGGTGCTGGTGATATAGTTTTTAAAATAAATGGACAGCAGATAAGTCTTAAAGGTATATCTGAAAAAATTATAATTAATTCAGTTATACAGGATTGCTATGATGATGCAGGAAACAATTTAAATGGAAAAATGACAGGTGAGTTCTTAAAACTTAAACCAGGTGAAAATATTATAGAATGGAGTGGCAATGTTACTAAAGTGGAGCTTTTACCAAACTGGCGGTGGTTATAATGATATGTATTTATGATAAGAAAACTACTAAAGGGAATTTTGAAAGTAATGGTCTTGGAGTGTTAAGTGAAGCTTTAAGTTGCATTATTAATGAAGAGTTAAATGGAGATTATTCATTAGAGCTAGAGTATCCTGCTAATTCTAAGAAATCAAAGTACCTTGAAGAGTGGAATATTGTCAAAGCTGATGGTCAGCTATTTAGAATATATAAAGTAGAGAAAAATAGTGATGGGAGAAATATTACTAAGGTATGGGCAAAACACATCTTCTATGATCTTTCCTATTACTTTATAGAAAATATGAAAGCTGAAAATTGTAGTGTAAAAACAGCTATAGAGAAATCTTTAATAGGTGAGTTAGTTGCTATATACACAGCAGATAGTGATATTATAATCGCAAATTCAATCAGTTTGGTAGAGAAAAACCCTGTAGAAGCTATATTTACTATATTAGATATATGGGGTTGTGGTGAACTAAAGAGGGATAACTTTAATATTAAGATACTTAATTCTATAGGTAAAGATGCAGGAGTTTTAATTGCTCAGGGTAAAAATATAGTTGGTTTAAAGTTTAATGTAGATACCACTAGTGTTGTAACAAAGCTTTATCCTGTAGGAAAGGATGGTATTAAGCTTACTGAAAAATATATTAATGTACCTAATTGGGATAGTGAAAAGTATCCTCCCTTTCCTATTATAAAAAAGGTAGAGTTTAAAGATGCAGAAGATGAAGTTACATTAAGATTACTAGCTCAAGAATCAGCAAATGTAATAGGTTTGAGTAAAGTAAGCATTGATGTGGATTTTATTGAACTTAGTAAAACAAAGGAGTATGAAAACTATAAGCATCTTCAAAAAGTTAACGTAGGAGATTTAGTTATAGTAAGACATAAGGATTTTGAGATAGATGTAAAAGTACCTGTGCTTAAAATAAAGAAGGATGTTTTAACTGGAGTAAATGTAAAAGTTGAACTAGGTCAGCCAAGGGACAGTATATTAAATCAATTGGATATGGGAATTATAAAGACTACCATAGATGAACTAGGAAACAAAGTAGCTGGATCTTTAACTTCTATGCTTTATTATGCAAATCCAGTGGCTTTAACTATAGGCACAACAGCTATTGAACCAATATATTTAGGGGTTACCGCAGTAGCTTCTACTAATCTTTCTATGAGTTTTTCTATGTACTGTACTGCTAGTGCAGCTTGTACTATAACAATTCAAATTCAATTAGATAACAAAGATATTCCTTTTACTCCAAAACACAAATTACAACAAGGAGATAATGTTATAGGTATACCTCTAGGTATTCCACAAGTTTCAAAAGGAGCACACTATATAGCTGTTTTCTTAAAAGTAGACACGGGAACATTAACTATACCAATGTTTAATCTGCAGTGCATGATTGATGGAAGAAATCTTCAAGGTGGACTAAGTGCAGAACCACCACACGCAGAATGTTCTGAGAAACAAAGTTTTGTAAATATAAGTGGATTGTATTTAAGTAAAACAAATGGTAACTATATTAGTTCTGAATTACAAAATCCTTCTACCTCAATATTAAGTGCTCATCAAACAGCAGATATATCAGCAATTACTAGTGGAAAGCAAATGAGTACAAACTATGTAGTTTCAATTAAAAAATATGGTGAAATTTTATATGTTACTTCTCAGTATAAATACAAATATTTAATAGATGAGAATTTATTGATAGTAGACAATGAAGGGCTTTATTTTAAAACGGTTTATGAAGGAACGGCAGTTGATGAAGTTATTGATACAGGAAAAATGTATAGTTTTGAGCTTTTAGATAGCATCAACTTTGCAAGTATTGAAAAACTGGAGGTAAAGTAGAATGGGTGTATATAGTTCTAATATACTTGCACCAAAAGGAAATAGTGGTATGACCTTATTAAGTTCCCATAATGATGACTCTACAGTTAAGTTCCCAGACATAGGTTTTGATTTTTTTTATAATGATGTAAACTGCAGAACTACTATTAATATCAATGGTAATTCGTGGATTGGGTTTACTGGAGCAACAGAGCAGCTTAAAGTAAACAGAAGGGATGCTGGAGCAGATAATATTTATTATGCTGCTGAAACTGTAAATGGTAAGCCTACCTTTAGAATCAGATGGGAGGGACATCAAAGTTACAGTACCTGGGGAACTCTTAACTTAGTATGGGAACTTATATTATTTGATGATAGTGCAATGATACTTATAATTGAGAAGATACCTAACACTGGAACAAATTCTTTTGTAAACCCTGAACTAGGAACTACTACATTAACCCTTGAAAGCAGTAGATCTTATGCTTTCATACCACAGGCAGCTCAAGGAAAATCATATATAATTCAAGAAGGTTCATATATTCAAACAGATATAAAATACCTTATGGTAGATGGGAATGATGTTAAGAACTGGGATTCGGTATCTTTAAGTTATGTTAAAGTTTCAGAATTACCACTGACTGCAGAAAAGTTCCAAACCTATGGTGATGATACATACCATAAAGAAAGAACAGGACTTATATCTACTTCTCCAGTATTAAAAATATGGTCACCTCTAGCTGAGATGATAGCACCACAGATAACTCAAACAATTAAACCAAAACCTACAATTGTAAATATGAAGGAAGATATTTTATTTAGTGAGGCATATATAATAGATATAATCAATGCAGCAGTAACCTTAGATAACGCTGGCAGTGGAGTTATAACCTTTATAGTAAGTACAGATAGTGGAGTTACGTGGAAAGCTTGGAATGGAAGTTCATGGGTATTAGTGGATATAGCAAATATGCAAGATGTAAAAACAAAAGGGATGTCTGTTACAGTTCTTCAAGGAATTACTGAAGCACAGTGGACATCCCTTGGGCTTTTAAATAAAACAATTAGGTTTGCATGGTATATGGAAGTAACTTCAAGTGTAGATGTTTTAAAACTAAAACAAATAAGGGTTAACTATAATACCGTATAGGAGGAGTATGATGGCTTTTAAAGAAAGTGTAGCTTACAGTAAAGATTTAATAAAAGGTACTAACATAGAAGTATTAAAGAAAAAATTAATAATGCCTTTTACTGGTACTGCTACTGTTAAGTTATATGATTCGATTACAGGAAAACAAACCTATGAGGCTAAAAGTGAAAATAGAATATCAGCAGTATTTGGAAATATAGCTTATCTTGATGGCTTTTATTATCCAATGCTGGATAACCTTCAACAAGGATTATTGCAAGATATATATGAAACCTATCCTTTTAGAGTAATGGTTTTAACTACAGGAGATATTCCAGAAGATCCTTATGATTATTGGACTTGGGGAGATATTGTAGGATACGCAGATGGATGGTATACCTATAGCGGTAGTAATATTTTAAAAGGTACTATAAATAAAGGTGAGTGGGCAAGATCAACTGGATTAAAACATCTTGTAATAGATTTTCCTACTCATGCAGCAAACGGAACTTTTAAAAGTATATATTGGACAGGAGGAGATAGCAGTCTTAGTGAAGCTCAAGATCCTGTGATAAATAAAATATATAGAAAAGATTATGTAGCTGTAGGAACATCTTCTGCTGGTATATATTCAAGTTCAAATTTATGTGTAGATGAAACTAATTTATACCATTTAGTAGGGACAGGTCAAACTATTAGAGTTTATGATAAGGTAACTAAGGAAAGAAAGAGCGATATAACTTTAAGTGTAACAACAAAAGCAATAGCTTATGATGGTATAAATTTTTGGTTGCTACTTAGTGATGGATCATTTAAAAAAACAGATAAAAATTTTAGTATCATTGCATCTTATACTAAAAGTGCAGTACTTCCAGGAGATTTGGTTTATAGTGTAGATTATACAGATATAGCTGTAACAGCTAACTATATATTTATAACATATGGTGGATGCACCGATACTTCAGGCTCAAGTTCTAAATATAAGAACTGCATAGCAAAATATAATAAAGATGGAACATTTGTAAGCAAAGCAGATGTTTTTACTGGAACATCTTATGATGGTTATATAACTGAAATACCTAATAATAAACTATGGATAATGATAAATGGAAACAGATGCATTCAAGTAAATGAAGATTTAAGTATTTATGGTAGCACTAATTTAGCTTCGCTCGATTACTACAGCATTTGTTGGGATCAAGCAAGACAAACATTGTATGCTTATATCTCACTCAATTATGGTTCAATTGCAGAATATTATGTAGTTCCTGCTGCAGCTCATACATTGCTCCCAGAGCCTATAACTAAAACTCCAACTAACACTATGAAAATTCAGTATGATTTTACTTGTGAATATGTTAATCCATTGGATATGCCACTGCATTAATATATAAAATAAAAGGGGAGAACAGATAAGATGAAAAATACAATTAGTTTTATTCAAGCAGTATGTGCTGCCATCGGCGGCTATATTGGCTGGTTCTTAGGAGGGGTTGATGGCTTTATGTATGCACTGATTACTTTTGTTGTCATTGACTATGTAACAGGCTTAATGGTAGCGGTGCTAGAAAGAAAGCTATCAAGTGAGGTAGGGTTTAGAGGAATTTTCAAAAAGGTATTGATTTTTGCTTTTGTTGGCATAGGAAATATTATAGATGTTTATCTTCTTAAGAACGGTAGTGCAATTCGTACTGCTGTTATTTTTTTCTATGTTTCTAATGAAGGTATAAGCATTATAGAAAATTCAGCAAAGATAGGATTACCAATACCACAAAAATTAAAGGATATTTTGGAACAGTTAAATAAGGAGGAGAATAGTAATGGCTAGATTATGTTTTGATTATGGACATGGTGGAGAAGACAGCGGTGCTTGTTATAATGGTAGAAAGGAAAGCAATGATGTTCTAAGCATAGGCAGAGCTGTAGCAGCAGAGGTAAGAAGGCATAGTGTTACTGTTGATGAAACAAGAACGACCGATGCTACAGTAAGTCTTAATGATAGAAGTAATTTTGAAAATAGAAATACCTATGATTATTTCATTTCCTTCCATAGAAATGCCTTTCAGCCAGAACAAGCAAAAGGAGTAGAAACCTATACTTATTTAAATTCAGGAACAAAATCTAAAAGTTTGGCTCAAAGGATACAAACATCTCTTGTAGCATTGGGTTTTGTAGATAGATGTGTAAAGGAAGCTAACTATCATGTATTAAGAGAAACCAAGGCTCCAGCAGTATTAATAGAGATAGGCTTTATTGATAACACAGGGGACAACAATTTATTTGAAGCGAAAAGAGATGAAATAATAAAGGCATTGGCAAAAGCTATTCTCGCACAAGTAGGAATTGATTATGTTGAACCGTTAGCACCAACGCAATCAGCGAGTAAACAAACTTTTTATAGAGTTATGGCAGGTTCATACGCAGTAAGAGAAAATGCTGAAAAGCAAGTTCAGAAGCTAAAAGCAGCAGGCTTTGATGCTACAATTATGATATTTAATAAGTAACTGCTACTCCTTGATTACACCACAAAAGTTTAACTAAATATTAATTAAATGACAGCCTGTAGGATTCTCTTCGGAGATTCTTGCAGGCTTTTTCCTTTTTATAAAACATCCGTCCGAATTTATGATTTTTGTCCTTAGGAAGTTAGAGGGATAAATCCTCAAGGATGGGAGGGAAACCTATGCAGGTTACAAAAATCACAGACGAACAGCAGATGCCTATATCTGCAAGGAAGATATATACGCAGGAAGAATTACAACGGGAATACGATTATATTCTTGCTCAGAAGATACTGAAATCTATTCTTGAAAAGGGGCTAATAAGTTTAGATGAATTTAACAAAATCACAGAGAAAAACCGACAAACTTTCTCACCATATTTGGTAGAAATAATGCGCTGAACTCGTTGATTTATATAGGGTTCAGAGGTAATATGTGACCTAACGGAAAGCGAGGTGAGTTGATGAAAAGGATAACAAAAATCGAAGAAAACAAAGTGTTATCAGTCAAGAAAAAAATCCGTGTTGCTGCCTATTGCAGAGTATCTACAGCAAGTGATGAACAACTAATAAGTCTTGATGCACAAAAGGTACATTATGAAAATTACATCAAAGCCAATGATAAATGGGAGTACTCTGGTCTTTATTTTGACGAAGGGGTCACAGGCACTAAAAAAGAAGTCAGGAGTGGATTGCTTTCTCTTATTGCAGACTGTGAAAAAGGTATGATTGATTTGGTGATTACAAAGTCCATCAGCCGATTTTGCAGGAATACAACAGACTGTTTGGAGATAGTAAGAAAACTGCTTGATTTAAATGTATACATTAATTTTGAAAAGGAAAATCTCAACACTGGCTCTATGGAGAGTGAACTGATGCTTTCCATTTTAAGCAGTCTTGCAGAAAGTGAATCGGTGTCCATTTCAGAAAATGAAAAATGGAGCATTAAGAAGCGTTTTCAGGATGGCACCTACATAATTTCTTATCCCCCCTATGGATATGCAAACATTAATGGAGAAATGGTAATTGTGCCAGAGCAGGCAGAAGTGGTAAAACAGATATTTACAGATACTCTTGCAGGAAAGAGTACCCATACCATTGCAAAAGAACTAAATGAACTTGGTGTTAAAAGTAAAAAAGGCAGTAAATGGACTTCTGGAACTGTTAATGCCATTATCCGAAATGAGAAGTATACAGGAGATGTTATTTTTCAGAAAACATACACAGATAGCAGTTTTAACCGTCATACAAACTATGGAGAGCAAGACCAATATTTATGTACATCCCATCACGAGGCGATCATAAGCCACGAAGTTTTTAACAAAGCTAATGAAGTTATGAGCCAGCGTGGTAAGGAAAAAGGCAATGGTGAGAATACCCAGCGTTATCAAAACCGTTATGGTTTTTCAGGGAAAATCAGATGTGGAGAGTGTGGTAGTGTTTTTAAACGAAGAATTCATAATAAACCAAGTGGAAATTATGTGGCTTGGTGTTGCACCTATCACATTGAAGATAAGGATGCCTGCTCCATGAAATATATCACAGACGATAGCATAAAGGTGGATTTTCTTACAATGATGAATAAGCTGATTTTTTCACATCAAGTGGTGCTAAGACCGCTACTTCGCAGCTTGCAAGGGCTAGATGATAAATACCGATTACTGCAGATACAAGAATACGAAACTAAGCTTGAAAAGAATATGGAACAAAGACAGGTGCTTACAAGCCTAATGGCAAGTGGCATTTTAGAACCTGCACTATTTAACAGTGAAAACAACACCTTGATTCAGGAAAAAGAAATGTTAGAGACTGAAAAAAACAAGCTGATGCATTCAGTAAGTGGTGATAGAACAAAATTTGATGCTTTGGAAAAGCTAATAAAATATGTTTCTGGAAGTGAAATGCTGAAGGAGTATGAAGATGAAGTATTTCTTGCCCACGTGGATAAGATTACAGTTGTTTCAAGAGAGGAGATTATATTCCTATTAAAATGTGGATTAGAACTTAGGGAAAGGATGGCATAATAATGGCACACATACCTTATGGATACAAAATTATAGATGGAAAAGCAGTGGTTGATGAAGAACAGGCTGAAAATATAAGAAATTTTTACAAAGGCTATATTTCTGGCTTGGCACTTAAGGTAGCTGCTGAAAATGCAGGATTAAAGTTAGCTCATAGTAGTGCTGGAATGATGCTTAGAAAGAGGTATTACCTTGGGGATGACTTCTATCCTGCCATAATTGATAAAGAAACATTTGATAAAGCTGAAGAAATTAGAATTGCAAGAGCTGGCTCTCTTGGAAGGATTCGAGAGCTTGAAAAGCAGGAAAAACCAAAGCCAATGGTGCGTTTTACCATGCCAAAGGTACAGTTAAAATATACGGATCCATTTGCACAGGCAGAATATGCATATGGATTGATAAAAAGTGAGGTGTCAGAAGATGAATAAAAGCATAACATTTATCCCAGCACGAAAACGTATGGGCAATACTGTAAAGATGGAAGGCAAGCCAAGACTCAGAGTCGCAGCGTACTGCCGTGTAAGTACCGACAGCGATGAGCAAGCTACAAGTTACGAGGCACAGATAGAGCACTACACCAATTTTATACAAAAAAATGAAGAATGGGAGTTTGCTGAGATATTTGCTGATGATGGTATTTCAGGCACTAATACTAAAAAGCGTGAAGAATTTAATCGTATGATTGAGGAGTGTATGGCTGGTAACATCGATATGATTATTACAAAGTCCATCAGTAGATTTGCGAGAAATACCCTTGATTGCCTGAAATACATTAGATTATTAAAGGAAAAGAACATTTCCGTATACTTTGAAAAAGAAAATATCAATAGCTTAGATTCTAAGGGAGAGATTCTACTTACGATTATGGCGAGCCTTGCCCAACAAGAATCGGAATCCTTAAGCAAGAATGTAAAGCTGGGATTGCAGTTCCGTTACCAAAACGGTGAGGTACAGGTGAACCACAATCGTTTTATGGGATATACCAAAGATGATGAAGGTCATCTTATTATTGAACCTACTGAGGCAGAGATTGTAAAACGTATTTATTTGGAGTATTTGCAAGGAGCAAGCCTGAAACAAATCGGAGAAAGTTTGGAATCAGATGGTATCCTAACTGCAGCAGGGAAAGCAAGATGGAGACCAGAAACTATAAAGAAAATCCTAAAAAATGAGAAATACATCGGTGATGCCCTTTTGCAGAAAACATATACGGTGGATGTACTCACAAAAAAGCGAGTTAAAAATAACGGCATCGTTCCACAGTATTATGTAGAAAATAGCCACGAAGCCATCATACCACGAGATCTTTATATGCAGGTGCAGGAAGAAATGTTAAGAAGAACAAATCTCCACAGTGGTGCTAACCGAAAGAAAAGGGTTTATAGTAGCAAGTATGCTCTTTCAAGTATTGTCTATTGCCCAAAGTGTGGTGACATATATCGCAGAATTGCTTGGAATAACAGAGGAAAGCGTTCCTTTGTTTGGCGATGTGTCACCCGAGTGGAACATGGTCCAAGCTACTGTGATGCCCCAACGGTTCAGGAAACGGAACTGCAAGAGGCTGTTGTAAAAGCTATCAATATAGCACTTGGGGGCAAGGATAATATGCTTATAGCCTTGGAGCAGAACATTGCATCGGTACTTGCTTTGGAGGACGAAGGTTCTATGGAAAGCATCAATGCCAAACTGGAAGAATTGCAAAAGGAACTGCTGAAACGAGCCAATTCCAAAAAGGATTATAACGACCTTGCTGATGAGATAGACCGTGTGCGAGAACTAAAGCAGAATGCTATGGCAGAGAATGCGGAACGAGAAGGCTTGAAACAGCGAATTGCCGAGATGCAGGAGTTTCTTGCAGAACAGGTGGAGCAGATAGAGGAATATGATGAATCTCTTGTGAGACGAATGGTTGAAAAGGTAACGGTTTATGAGAAAAAGTTTTCGGTGGAATTCAAGTCAGGCACGAGCGTGGATGTGGAGAGATAAAAGAATAGGTTACAGAAGGTAGCACCTTGCAGAAATGCAGGGTGTTTTTTGTTTGATAAATATTATTAAAATAATTTCAAAATAGTTTCAAAATAATTTTAATATAATGAAGATATATTGACAAATATACAGCGTATATTTACAATATAGATAAAATACTTTTGAGGGAGGACTTTATAATGCCAGAATCTAAACATGACAAGTTTCTTAGAATTGCAGAGGCCCGTACAAATAAAATAATTGATATGATTAGATTACTAAGCAATTGTTCAAATAAGGCAACCTATGAATATGACGAAATAGATGTCAAAAAAATATTCTCTGCCCTTGAGCAAGAACTAAAAAGTTGCAAAAGTAAGTTTCAAGGTTCAGGAGAAAAAGATGATAAATTTACATTGAGGTGATCAGAATGGATATTGCATGGAATTTCCCTAATAATGGGTGTGGTCAAACGAGAGGTATTTCAGATGCTGGTATTGAAACATTTACTGGTACAGAAATTCAATCTTTAGCAAGAGAAATATGTCAAAATTCTTTAGATGCTACCCCAGACGGTTCTTCATCGGAGGTCGTTGTAGAATTTGAACGTTATAGAATTCA
The DNA here is from genome assembly GCF_000765165.1 of Clostridium sp. HMP27. Lineage (NCBI taxonomy): Bacteria > Bacillati > Bacillota > Clostridia > Eubacteriales > Clostridiaceae > Clostridium > Clostridium sp. HMP27. Next base: position 111,953 of record NZ_JMFY01000019.1, read on the forward strand.
ATCAAATGATATACCTGGCTACGAAATATATAAAAATAAACTACATAAAGCATACAACTATTACTCGAATCGGAAAAGTGAAAAAACAATTGCGTATCTAAAAAAGGCAATAAAGGCAATAGAAAATCAAAACACTTTTGTACTTAGAATAAGTGATTATAATACCACAGGATTAATTGATCCTTATGGAGATAGTGATGACGGTTGGAATGCATTAACAAAAATTGATGGTGGCGCAACTAAAACTGGTGATAAAGCTGGCGCTTTTGGAATAGGGAAAAATGCGCCCTTTTGTAATTCAGATTATAGATTGGTTTTTTATAGAACGCTGAATGCTGAAAATGAAATAGCAGCCCAAGGTGTTTCAAGATTTATTTCATTCCCTGAAGATGAGACGGATACACTTCGTACCATGACCACAGGATTTGGTTATTATGGTGATACCCATGGTAATTTACCTGTAGAAACAATTGTAGAACTAGATAATCTGCAAAATAGAACTGTAGTGGGTACAGATGTTTTTGTCTATGGCTTTAATGCAGCAACAACATGGGAAGATGATGTAATTTGCGAAGTACTAGAAAATTTCCTTATGGCAATTTATAAAAATAAACTCGTGGTATCTGTAAACTCTAGGAAGATTAATGCTACTAACTTGCCTGCATTTATAGAACGTTATAAAACCAAAGTAAGACAAGCTTATTGTTATTACAAAGTTTTATCTAACCCTGAAACCAAAGTGTTCACAAAAGACTTTCATGGGTTAGGCACATTAAAACTTAGTGTTCTCGTTGATGCAGAAGAAAAGCTAAATAGAAAAGTACTTGTTACTCGAACTTCTGGAATGAAATTGTTAACGATAGGAAATATATCTCGTTTAATTTCTTTTTCCGGTCTTTTGGAAATGCAAGGAAAAGAGTTAAATGAGTATTTCAGAGAAATGGAAACTCCTTCACATGATAAATGGGTTCCAGGTAGGTATACAAAAAATCCAGCCCAAGCTAAAGAATATCATGATGAGTTGAAACAATGGGTTAGAGATATGATTCTAGGTTTAGGTGAATATTCTAGTGATGAAGAAATAGAAGTAGAAGGACTTAGTAGCGTTCTTCAAAAAGAATCTTCATCAGCAACCCAGCATGGTGACAATAAAAAAGAAGATTTACATAACACTATTGGCGATATCCTAATTCAACCAAGAGCAACATCTCAAAGCAAGCCAAAAGGTCTGTTTCATGGTAACGAAGGTGAAGGGCAATCAAAGAGTAGAGATACGCAGGGAAATGTTGGACAAGGTGGCTTTCCAACAACAAGAACTTTAGGTGGCAAACGTCAAAGAACAAAAAAAGATACACATAGAGGAACTACCTCTCAAGGTGGTCGAGATACTGTTCATGAGAAATATAGTGGTGATACCCATCAGGCATTAAAAAATATTCGTATTATTAAGATTGCAAATAATAAGTTCAGAGCCTCTTTTGAAGTGCCAAGAAATGTACAAGCTGGTCACATAGAAATAGTTACTGTAGGTGAAAATGGTAAATCCAATAAACTTCAAGTCAAATCAGCTACTGGTATTTCTGCCTGTGAAAATATAAAATGCAGTTCCGTTGGAATAAGTTTTTTAAATTTAAAAGGTAATGAAAAAGTAATGATTGAATTTTCTTTAGTGGACTCAAGAGATTATGCTATGGAGGTAAATGTATATGAACATAACTAAACGATTATATGCTTACCCAGTATTGAGTGAAGAAAAAGATGATTACAATTCATCTGTTTTTGATGTGGATCTTCAATATAGGATGAACGGTGTTAACAATTTGCAACTTGAATTTAACTTCACTCTAGATAATGAAGAACTTCGAAATCTAATTATTGGTGGGAAGGCAGAATATGTAATCCATATTGAGTGTTCCAACACAGCATTTAGAACAACGCTCCATTCGATAACTGAACAATCAGGTATAGATATTCCTGTTGGAAGAATATATGGTAAATTAGAAATTATTGCATTGATTGTTTCTAAAGAAAGCATTAACAATTTCATAAATTCCGATTGGAATGATGATTATACTGGTGTTTCATTTGATTTCTCAAAAGGAAATATACTTGGATATAAGAATTTGCCGGCATTAGATATTGTTAAAAATTATGAGGAATTAACAAGTGCAAGTTCAATTTTTATGGTTTATAAGCGATTAACTACTGAGGAAAAGCCTATGGACGTTAATATCGATTCAGCACAAATTAAAATAGGTTTAGGTACACAAGAATATGGTATATACTCACGCTTTTGTAAGAAAGTTCAGTTTCAACCAATATTGAACTCTATGCTAATTTTCCCTGCCCTAGTATATGTATTTGAAGAACTAAAGCAGGAAACAGGTATAGAAACAAATCAAGGAAAAGCATGGTATATTTCTTTAAGTAAAGCCTATGAAAAAAGAGGCGTGAATTTTATTGATGAGATAAGAGATGAATTGAAAACATCAGTTCAGTTAGCTCAAGAGGCAATGGAATTACCATTAAGCAAAGCATTATCTATGTTTACTGAATTATTCGAAAACATGGAAGACGAGGAGGATATCTAAAATGAAACTATATTTCATGAAAAAAGAGGCACTAGATATTCTTAAAGATAATATTGACTTGGTATATAATAAATATTTTACCGAGAAGGATAATAAGTGGATTTGGACAATATGTGGTGGTGACCCATTTATAGAATATAAGGAAGTGCCGGATTTTCAACTTTCTAATCTTGATTCTGATATGTCAATCGGTGACATTGAATTCAATAACTGCAAAATTCTATATAAAAATCTTTCATTTTTGAATGAATCACAAGCAAGTGACGAGAGATTGTGGGCAGGTTTATGTCATTCTGTATTTTATAATTATGTTAGGAAGAGATGGGATTATCATAGCAAACAACCTAAAACTCAAAAAGAAGCTGTTTCTAATATAAAATCACGTTTTTTCTTTTCAGGAGGAACACGTGCTGGTCTTTATAGAAATACACTGGCTAAGTGTTGGTGGGTTGGAAGAAATACCTTTGATGGAACTAAGGCCAATCCTTTTGAGAAACTTGATATAATCGGAAGTAATGATATTAGTAGTAAAATATCTGATATTTTTTATAGTAATAATTTCTCATCAAATCCTACGATTCTAGGTGGAATCGTTAATGGAATTAAGTATTTTAAGGATGAGGGAGTTCAAATTACACTAAGAGAACACATTAGACCTTCTTTACAATTATTAAATGCTGTAGGCGGCGGTTTAATACTTGACTGCTTAAGCGAAGATGATATTGCAGAAATAATGATTGAAAATATTTATGCTATTATCCAAGGTGATGAACAAGGTATTGAGCCGGATGAAACATCCGATGGAATTGAAGAAATCACCAATGAAGATGATGGGGAAACAGAAGATAAAGAAGATGATGTTTATGTTGCTATTGGTCAAAAAGTATTGGTAAAAGTAATCGAAACGGAAGAAATAAAAACAATTGCTGTAGATTATATTCGTGATACTGCTACAATTCCACCTCTAGCAAAAATGCTATTAGGCAGACGGACTGGTGATTCAGTTGAGTTCCAAGATAAAACATATCAAATTGAGAGAGTGTGAGATGATGAAAGTCCAAAGTTGTGACGGCGGGAGGGACTTGTTCCATATACAAAAGCAGACCTATTTCCTATGATTTATAGGTCGAGTAGATGGTAGATGACGATCTTTGCTATTATAAGGTAGAAAGCCAATGTGGATTCACTTCTATAAACAGACAAACGGTATATTTTAATTTTCGGATGAATATTTCAGAAAGTTGATATGTTCTCGTGAACGAAAGAAATTAGTTTATATGTTCCCAAAAACAGCGAAGAAGATGTTCCGCTGCCAGTTGATAAGACAAAGCACATTATCCGTAAATGCACGGATGAAGATTTTGATTTGCCGGGAGAATAACGTCATATAAGAACAAGATATATTAACAATAGGAGGCTAAAGACTATGGAATATACCAATGTAGAAAAACAATTCCTATCACTTATGGAGAGAACTGATTTCAAAAATTTATCAAAAAATGATGTACTGAGTTATGCTTCAAAACTGAGTGAGTTGCGTCCGGAAGTGGCACAGCAGGTTCTTGCACAGTTTCCTGAACTTGTAAAGCTGATTCAGTCTTCAATGGTTGAGTACAAAGAAATTCTTGAAAAGATTATTGTAAGTGATGATGACAGTACAAATCAAGTGTATGGTATCTTAAATAAAGAACTTGAAGGCTCACATGAAAGCAGAAAAGAGTATATTGTATTTGCTGATAAAGTACGTTCTGATTTAAGTAAGTGCCTTGATAATCCTAATTTGACACAGGAACAGCAAAAAGAAATCATTGATCGTGAGATGGAAATTTTCCATCTGGTGGATAAAAAAGATACAGAGATACGAGAACAGGAAATGGAAACTGCTCGTATGGCTGATAAAAAAGACTCAGAAAAGAAAGAATTTAATTTGAAGACACTTCGTGTAGCAAGTTTTGTTGTACTCACAGTTGTTGGAATAGGTGCAGCCGCATTAGGTGGTAAATTTGATATTAAGCTGCCGAAGAAATTGTAATGATGTATTATTAGGTCCACTAATAAGTAAAGGCGGTGTGATTATGATTGAAATTTCTAAAATAGTAATCAAGGGTGCGTCAGGATATTGCTGTTCGGACGAGGCTTACTCTGACAAGGTTACAGTGACAGAGGAGAGCATAGCATACGAATATCATCCTATGTTTGAAACAGAAATAAATCCTTCAAGGAAGTGGTCTTACAAGACTAACAGTCCGGTATTTAAAAAACTATATGATGATTTGGTTGGGGTTATGCCTGTAATTGTAAATCATGACACAGATATGTTCTGCACAGATATAGGTGGGATAGAATTCATTATTACATATTCTGATAAAACTAAATTCAAGAAGACATTCTTTCTGCCAGGGGATGAATTTAAGGATTGTTTTCAAATCATAAAACGCATGGTTCCTGAATGTGAGTATGTTCCGGCAGTGTTGATAACAGAAGATAATTTTGAGGATTAGAGAATGGATATATTCACGACAACTGTTAGGGTAAAAAGTCGGTGGATATGTTTCCACAAACGAGAGGTCGGATATGACGTACTTGCTGTCCTCTCGAGCCAACAGGAAA
>NZ_JMFY01000002.1:0-243860 GCF_000765165.1 Clostridium sp. HMP27
TTACTGATGTAGTCCCTCTAGAAGGTGCATTTGCAACTTTTTCAGTAGATTTTTTTTTTTCAGAAGCAAATGCCGGCAAAGGAGTTTATGAGGGTTTTGGGGGTCTGGGTGTTGTGTAAAGGGGAATGGTTTTAGAGGATAAAGACGCAGAAAATTATAGAAAAACAAGTAGATAAGAAAAAAGATTACCCGCCGCTATTATTTAATTTATCAAATTTGCAAGGATATGTTACAAGTAAGTATAAGGGGTGGACCTCTGACAAGGTGTTAAAGGTTGCACAATCCCTTTATGAAAAGAAATTTATTACATATCCAAGAACAGGCAGTGTTGCACTAGAAGAAAGTTTAAAAGATAAGACTAAAAAAGTTTTAGATACATTAAAAAAAGGGTTGGCATATGAAGATCAAATTAAATTTGTTGATAATAAGAGAATATTTGATAATTCAAAGGTGGAAAGCCATAGTGCTATAGTTCCAACCTACATGAAGCCAACAGGACTAAACGGTGATGAAGCTATTGTATACACTGCAATTAAAAATAGATTTATAATGCAATTCTTACCGGTGGCTGAGTATGAGGAAACTAAACTTGTGTCTAAGGTAAATGAGGCTGCTGTTAAGGGGGTATTTGTATCAAAGGGAAAGGTACAGACGATTTTGGGATGGCGTGTTGTTGAGAAAATGGACAGCAAGGATACTATTCTGCCAATGGTATTAGAAAAGGAAATCGTGTATGTAGTAGATAGTAAAGTAAATGCTGTTACTAAAAAGCCCCCTAAGCTCCATACTGAAAAGACACTTTTAAGGATTATGGAGACCTGCGGTAAGAATTTTAAAGATGAAGAAGATGAACAGGATAAGGAAGATACAGAAGAAATGATGACCTCCATTTTGAGCGGCTTTTCAATTGGAACTCCTGCCACCAGAGCAGAAACCATTAAGAAATTGAAAGATGTGGGTTACATTAAAGCAAAGGGCAAAAGCCTTACATGCACAGATCTTGGAAAAACCATAGTTGAAATATTTCCATGTAAACAGCTATTGGATTTAGAGTATACGGGAAGACTAGAAAAAACATTATCTGATATAGAAAAGGGTAAGTTTAAAAAAGAAGACTTTTTAAATATGATTAAGGAATTTACTATAACAGCAGTAAATTCTATAAAAAATGATACATCTGTGCTAAGCACTTTTAAGGTTGAGTTACCTGAAGGTATGGAGAGCATCGGCAAGTGCCCTACCTGTGGAAATGACATAGTAGAAGGGGAAAAAAGCTTTGGATGTACTAATTGGAAAAATGGTTGCAAGTTTACAGTTTGGAAGAATGATAAATATATTCAATCCTTTGGTAAGAAGGTTTCAAGGGCAATGGTTGAGCTGCTGCTTAAAAACGGCAAAGTTGGCTTTAGAAATCTAAGAAGTAAAAAGGGAACAACTTTTGCAGCTTATTTTAAATATGTGCTAAATGAAAGAACAGGATATTATAATTGGGAAATAGAATTTATAAAATAAACAGACTTTGGTGCCACCCACATGGCAAGTGGCAAGTTGAATAAGTAAATTATTCCCAAGGTCCTGGCCCTGGTAGTGTAAAATTATGCTATAATTATAGGCATGAATAACTAATATTAATTAATAAATTAGAGTATGGTGGATGATGAAAGGAGGAAGCAAATGAAAAATATCAATATAGTAGCAATTGTTGGGTCGTTAAGAAAGGATTCTCTCAATCTTCAGCTTGCAGAGGAGGTTAAAAGATACCTAAAAGATAAGGCTAACGTAGAAATAATAGATTATAGTGAGGTGCCTCTTTTAAATCAGGATATGGAATATCCTGCACCAGAAAAAGTTAAGGAAATTAGAGAAAAAATAAAAAAGGCAGATGGGATTTGGTTTTTTACACCGGAGTATAATCATTTTTTTCCTGGCGTATTGAAAAATCTAATTGATTGGCTTTCACGACCTGTTAGTAAAACAGAAGGCCAGGTTTTATCTAGAAAACCAGCTGCAATCAGCGGTATCACTCCAGGAATGTCTGGAACAGGAATTGCTCAGGATCATTTAGTTACTTTGCTGAGCCTTTTAAATATGAATATCATGAATGTGCCTCGTCTTACCATCCCCAATGCAATGCAGCAAGTAAATGAGAATGGAAAACTTGAATTGACTACAAGCTTAACATTTCTAGAGAAACAAGCGGATGCATTTATTAATTTTATTAAAAACAAATAAGTGCCACCCACATGGCAAGTGGCAAGTTTTGCAAAAATATAGATAAATAATCGACATAAAATGTGCTCATAATATTATTGGAGTAAATCTAATAATAAGGAGTGATATTAATGTCACAAAAGAGTCATGTAGATATAGATAAGCTTAATAAAGTTCCAACTGGGCATCCTTTTGAATATAAAGATGTAGTTGAAGATGCCTTTCCTGTTGAAGAACACACAGCAGATGGAAAAAGATTTAAAGCAGAAGTTGAAAATGGAAAGTTTCAAGCAGTAGTCACTGAAGATGATCCAGGTAATAGGGTTCAATATAAAAAACTATAAAGGAATTAAGCTCATGTGGTAAGATATACCAAATTAAAAGAGGATAAACCTGAAAATTTATCCTCTCTACATATATTTATAAACATATAATTATTTTGAATCATCATCTACATTAATAGAAAAGCAAAATACACTACCCTTACCAAGCTCAGATTTTGCATTAAGCTGCCCGCCATGAGCTTCTACTATAGACTTTGATATAAAAAGCCCCAATCCATAGCCTTTTTGCTTTACGTTTGTCCCTCTGTAAAACATATTATAAATTTTTTGCATATCATCTTCACTTATACCCATTCCTTCATCTTGAACTTCAAACTTTACAATACTAGATTGTTTAGATATACGTATAATTACTGTTGAGCCAGCTTCAGAATATTTCACGGCATTGCTCACTAGGTTATTCCACACTCTTTTGATTTTTACTTTGTCAATGTTGAGTATTGCATCATCAATATCCATATAATCCTGTAAGGTCAGCCCTTTATTTTTAAGATATTCTCTAGCATCAGCAGCAAGTTCTAAAGCAAAACTTTTTAAATCAAGCCTTTCCTTATGCAGCGTTATATCCTTATTAGCCTCATAGGCAGAATCTAAAACATCAGATATAATTGTTTCAATTTCTTCTGTTCTATTATATATTTCATCAATAAATTTTGCCTTTACAGCTTCATCTTTAGTAATTCCAGCTTTAAGTCCCATTGAATATCCCTTTATAACAGTTATTGAATTTTTTAACTCATGCGACAGAGTAGAAATAAACTTTCCTGTTCCACTTGAGATATCTTCGATGGTAAGCGCCAGCTGCTTTGATGAGTTTATTAGCTGGTCACTTTCATTTTCAAATCTTTTAAGTAAAATATAGAATATTTTCTTAGCATCTTTAAAGGATTTTTGAAATCGTCCTATTTCATCATAATTATTATCTTTTATTTCTACATAGGAGTTAGACTTATCGGCCTCTCTATAGCTGCTTTTTAGTATTTCAATGGATTCTGATATAGATTTACCTATAATTGAATTGCTTTTTGAAATAATATTGAGATATTCAGTAGTAGCAACAATAGGAGCTGATATTTTATTGGTTACATATACGCCAATAAATATTGAAAATATTAGAGCAATAATACTTATTATAATAACGCTGTATAAGAATGACTTTGACTTATGATACATATCATTTACAGGTAGGGAGGCGACCAAAATCCAATTTGTATTTTTCATGAGTTTAAATATTTGAAACTCTTTTTCTTTAGAAGTAACATTTACTGTTTGTTTTATTAAATTTACACTGCTTCCTTCAAAGCTTTTATGGTTAATATTAAAAGGGAATTCTTTTCCTATCAAATCTTTATTTGGATGAGATAAAACTAAATCATTAGAATCAATAATAGCGTAATATCCACTTTGACCTAAAGTAAGATTTTCAGCAAGTTTTGAAAAGTGTTCAGCATAAATAGCAGTTCCAGCATATCCAAGAATTTCACCACTTAAATTTTCTATGGGAGACACGGTATTTACAATAGGCTGACCATTTGCTCGTCCAACTAAAATATCACTTGTCACTGTAGATTTTGTCTTTACACTTTGTATAAAATAATTTCGGCTGGATAAATCTACATTCATTGCAGAAGGCATACATGAAGCAATAATATGACCGCTGGTATCCAAAATGAAGAAATCCATGTAATAATTATATGTTTTATTTTTATTGTTCATCAGATTAACTAAATGTTTATTTATATAGGGTACGTCTGCTTTGCCTAATAAAAATGATTCCACCTTTTTATCAAGGGCAAGCTCATTTGTTTCAAGTTTGTTCATATTAACAAGTAAATCGATATTTTCTTGAACTCTATCAAGCTGCGAAACCATGAGAGTTTCAGAGTCTTTATTAATTATGGATACAGATTTAAAATATAGCATCGTCCCAAGGGAAACCATTAAAATAACAATCATAGTACATATAATTAATGTAATTCTTGTTCTTAATTTCATAAAAACCCCCATAAAGCAAAATTAAAGTGTCTACATTGCAGAATACGCAATAAAGACACTTTAATTCTATCATAAATTATAGAAATACTTAATAAATTGTTTTAAAAAAGCATGAATGCTATAGGAGTTACTAGTATTATAGTAAGAAGAGTTCTTTCAAACCATACAATTACAATATCAGAAAGTTTAAGCGGAATTTCTGTGGACAAAATACATGGTATTGAAGCCGAGAAAAATAGTATTGAAGAAATTGATGTTACACCTATTATAAATTTAGTAACCATAGGAGCATCTTTAACTAAAAGTGCTGGAAGGAACATTTCAGCAATTCCAAGAGCTGCTGCCTTTGAGGTAAGCATTGCTTCAGGTATTTGAAGAAGTTTTACAAATGGATAAAATATATATCCAAGTATATCAAATATAGGAGTGAATTCTGCAAGCATAAGTCCTATAAGACCTACGGATAAGATTGATGGAAGTATTCCCATTGCCATTACAAGACTGTCTTTAAAATTATCCCATACACATTTTCCTATATTAGGTGAAGCTGATGCAACCTTTAAGCCTTCATTTAATGCGTTTTGAAAATAATTGCTGTTGATTTCTGGTTCAGGATCTCCAACTTCAGTAATGTAAGAATCACTTTTCCTGCTGAGAGGTCTAAGTCTTACTGTTATGGCAGTTACTGCAAAAGTCACGATAAAGGTTACCCAGAAGTATGTATTCCATATATTCATAATTCCAAGAGTTTTTGCAACTATTATCATAAAGGTAGCAGATACAGTTGAAAAACCTGTTGCAATGATACATGCTTCTTTTATAGTATATTTACCTTCTTTAAAAACTCTATTTGTTATAAGTAGTGCTAAAGAATAGCTTCCTACAAAGGATGCAACAGCATCAATTGCTGATCTTCCTTGGGTTTTAAATATAGGTCTCATAACTGGTCTCATAAATACTCCAGCAAATTCTAAAAATCCATATCCAACTAGAAAGGCAAGAAAGGCTCCTCCTATTGGAACTATCATTCCAACTGGAATAACAAGTTTATCGAAAAGAAATGGAACCATATCAGGGTCAAACATCCAGCTTGGTCCAATCTTAAAATATGCCATGAATCCAACTACTACGCCGCCAATTTTTAAAATTGAAAATACAGTGGTTACAGCGTCTTTATTCCAAGTCTTTTTAATAAATGGACGTGCAGCACCTGCAATAATAATAATTAGTGCATAAATTGAGGTTAAGGGCCCCATGAGTTTTTTTAGTCCAGTTACAATGTGGTCTATGGGAATAGAGGATTGACCCCACATTTTTAATGGTACGAAGAACATAAAAATACCTATTAAGCTGTACCCGATAAACTTAGCTAAGGCAGCAGTTGTATTTAAGTCTCTAACTGTCTCTCGATTTAAATTATCCATTAATATCTCCTCCTTATATTTTGTTAACCTTTACTTTATTATATATAAGATGAAAGTTTATTTTAACAATTCACACTATTTTGATTTTTGCTTGTCATCAAATTGTCATTATATTAAGAAAACATTATGGAATAATTATTTTTACTATGGTAAGATTAAAATATCAAATTATGTCAAAAGGGGCGATATTGTGGATAAAGTACTGGTTGTTGATGATGATAAATCCATTGTTAATATGATTTCAGAGTTTATGAAGTTATATGGTTTAGAAGCGGTAACTGCATATAGTGGGGAAACTGCAATAAACAAATTAGATAACTCTATAAGCCTCATTTTACTTGATATAAATATGAATAAATTAAGTGGTATTGAGCTTTGCAAGATTTTTAGGGAAAGAACCAATGTGCCAATAGTTTTTTTAACAGCAAATTCATCTCAATATGATATGGTACTAGGGCTTGGAATAGGAGCAGATGATTACATAACAAAACCCTTTGATCCAGTAGAACTAATTGCTAGGGTTAAAGCACATATAAGGCGTTATAAACAATATGGAAATGCATCAAGTAACAATGATAACGAAGTAATAGAGTTTGATGAAATAAAAATTTTTAAGGATTCTCATAAAGTCTTAAAGGGAGATTCAGAAGTTAACTTAACTGTAACAGAATATAATCTTTTAATATACTTTGTTGAAAATGATGGGAAGGTCCTTACAAGAAAGCAGATATTAAATAACGTTTGGAAAAGTGATATGTATGATGAGAATACTGTTACAACTTATACAAAAAGGCTTAGAAAAAAGATTGAAGAGGATGCAAAAAATCCCAAATTTATAAAATCAGTTAGATCAATTGGATATATCTTTGATGGACAATAAAGTGCCACCCACATGGCAAGTGGCAAGTGATGTTCAACTTGCCACTTGCCACGTGGGTGGCACTTTATTAAACACTAAATTGATTTTTATCTTCGTTTTTCTTCATTATAATAGAAACTAGGACGCTAGCAAGAAGTATTGCAAAGATTATTGCTACAGAAAGTACAACTTGTATTTCAATATGGAACATTAATATGCAAAGTTTTACACCTGTAAATACTAATATTAATGCAACTCCGTATTTTACGTATTTAAATGCATCATTTATTTTTACAAGTAAGAAGTAAAGACTTCTTAATGCAAGTATAGCAAATATATTTGATGTATACACAATAAATGAATCTGTTGTTATAGAAAATATTGCTGGAATGGAGTCTATAGCAAATAAAATATCTGTTCCTTCAATAACTACGAGTATTGCAAGCAGTGGAGTAGCATGAAGCGCATTGTTTATCTTTACAAAAAACTTTTCACCGTCAAGTTTGTCAGTTATAGGGATTATGTTGGTTAGAAGTTTTATTAATTTATTGTTTTTGAAATCAAATTCCTCTTCATCTTCCTGTTTAAGCATCATTTTCAATCCGCTTATAATTAATATAGCTCCAAATATGTATAATACCCAATGGAATTTGCTAACTATCGCAACTCCTAAGAGTACAAATATAAAACGTAAGATTACCGCTCCTATTATTCCATAATTTAGTACTCTTCTTTGATATTCTTTCTTTATTCCAAAGCTAGAAAAAACGAGAATGAATAAGAATAGATTGTCCAGACTTAAGCTTTGTTCAATAACATAGCCTCCTAAAAATTCTACAGCTTTTTGCTTGCCAAGTGTAAAATAAATTCCTAAGTTAAAGATCATGGCTGCACAAATCCAAAACAACACCCATTTTAAGGCTTTTTTTGTATCCATATTAGATTCCCCCCATATTATTTGGTATTAAAAGGTAGCCTAAATATAAAATTAAATCGACTATTAGTATAGCACCAATGAAATAGGTTGTAAACATTGCCAGATTTAATTAGAAGCTATGTTGGTACGTGTCGTGTAATTGCTTTGTAACTACTTTGAATTTATCTTAATGTATAATAAAGTAAATAATCTAAATATATTTACTTTTTTTACCTATGATTTCACAAGTTTAAATTGTTTTTTATATTATCTAATTAAATATAGAGGAGGTGATTAAATGAATTTAAATAAATTTAAAAGAGTGATATATATTAATGAAATATCTTTTTTCTTTGGGTGGATAATAATATTTCTTTTAGGTGCAGATAAGCCTCCGCCAATAGGCTTTATTTGGCTTGTATTATTGGTTATATTCCTTGATGTTATTCAGTATTTTTATTTAAAAAGGTTTTTAACTAATCTTGAGAATAAATCTGAGGGTGTATTTATTAAGAACTTATTTTTTTCTGTGTTAGCAGGAAGTGGAGTTAGCATACTAACAATATTGTCAAGGTTAAAGATGTTTTTAAGTATAGGATTTGTAAATACTTTAGTTTGGATAGTTATTATCATCATAGTAGCGATATTATATGGAATTTATTTTTATATAATTAATATTTTACTGATTAAATATATAGTTTAAAATCTAAGTGCGAGGTTCAGTAAATTATTCCCAGGGGTCTGAGCCCATTATGTGTGGGGCACTTTTTATGCACAAAGAGCAGAACCGATAAGTTCTGCTCCTAATTATCAAGGTTTTATATAAGTCTAGGATTCTGCACCAACTTGGCTTTCTTCATTTTTCTTCATCATAATAGAAAATATCACACTAGCCAGTAGTATTGCAAATATTATTGCTACAGAAAGTGCAACTTGTATTTCAATATGGAACATTAATATGCAAAGCTTTATGCCTGTAAATACTAATATTAACGCAACTCCATACTTCACATATTTAAATGCATCATTTATTTTTACAAGTAAGAAGTAAAGACTTCTTAAACCCATTATAGCGAACATATTTGATGTATATACTATAAATGAATCTGTTGTTATAGAAAATATTGCAGGAATAGAATCGATTGCAAATAAAATATCTGTTCCTTCAATAACTACAAGTATTGCAAGCAGTGGAGTAGCATGAAGCACATTGTTTATTTTCACAAGGAACTTCTCGCCATGAAGTTCATCGGTTATAGGTATTATCTTATTTAAAAGCTTTATCAGCTTATTATTCTTAAAGTTATGCTCTTCTTCATCTTCTTGTTTAAACATCATTTTTAAGCCGCTTATAATTAGTATGGCTCCAAATATGTATAGTACCCAATGGAATTTGCTAACTACCGCAACTCCTAACACTACAAATATTAAACGTAATACAATTGCTCCCATTATTCCGTAATTTAGTACTCTTCTTTGGTATTCTTTCTTTATCCCAAAGCTAGAAAATACAAGAATAAATAAAAATAAGTTATCAAGGCTTAAACTTTGTTCAATAACATAGCCGCCTAAAAACTCTATAGCTTTTTGCTGACCAAGTGTAAAATAAATTCCTAAGTTAAAAAGTAATGCGGCACAAATCCAAAATAGTACCCATTTTAATGCTTGTTTTGTCTCCAAATTAAAGTCCCTCCAATATTTTTTAGTACTGAAAAATAATCAAACATAACTATGACTTGTACTACTAAAAAGCTGATGTCATGTGACAATCAGGTTTTAGTATAGCATCAATAATTTAAATTGTAAACATTATAATAATAAACTGTAAATATTCTGAAAATGATTAATAAGGCCTGCTGCTTCTTTTAATGAAGCTTTAGCAGGCCTTTAAAATATAAATAATGATTATTTAAATTGATTAGCAGCAGTATAAAACTTTTTAGCTTCTTCAAAATTCCCTTTAAGTTCCTGTACCTTGCCAATTAAGTCATAGCACTCTGAACAAGAGGGATTGATGGAGAGAATTGACTTTAGGCAGCTAAAAGCTTCATCGATTTTTCCATTTTGAAGAAGTTCTTTGCTTATAATAAGTTTATTTTCTACAACGTTTTTTTCACAGACACTATATTGATTAATTTCCTCAAGAACTGTCTTAACTTTATCTGATGTGAATGGTTTTTGCAGATATGCAACAGCACCCAACTTTGTGCATTCTACAGCATTTTTTACTGTTGCAAAGGCTGTCATTATAACTACAGGAAGGTCAAATCCCATCAGCCTTAGTCTCCTCAGCACTTCTGTACCGCTTATTTCGGGCATTTTGATATCTAAAAATGCTAAATCGAAATGCTCCTTAAGAAATAAATTAAGAGCTTCTTCACCACTGCTGGCTGTAGATACTTTGTAACCATTAATTTGAAGGCAAGTTGTTAGTAAGTTTCTAATATTTTTAGTATCATCAATGACAATGACCTTTTTCACAAATATCACATCCCTAAGTTTATATTTTCTCAACTGCCAAAGGTAGAGTGAAAGTAAATACACTTCCGTAGCCCAATTTGCTTTCACACCAGATTTCTCCACCATGAGCTTTAACGATTTCTTTAGCTATAGCGAGACCAAGTCCTGTGCCCTTAACATCAGAGTTTTCACCCCTTACCTGTACGAAGCGGTTGAAGATTTCTTCATGGTATTCTTCAGGTATTCCTGAACCTGTATCACTCACAGATACATACATGCTATTTTGCTTGGTGAAAGTAGTTATTATTATATTACCTCCAGCTTGAGTGTATTTTAAAGCGTTAGATATAAGATTATTTAATACCCAACTTATTTTTTCTGGATCAGCGTTAATATAAGGAAGATTTTCCTTGGATTCATAGTATAAGTTTATTTTAGTGCTGCAAGCTTGCTCACAAAAATCCGATATTGCATTATTTACAAGGCTAGTTACAGAACAAGGCATTATATTAAAAATTGACTCACTGCATTCCAGCTTTGAAAGCTGGAGCAGATTATTTACTAGAGTATTTAACTTTTCGCCATCCTCTTGTATTGTGTTAATTATTTGGTGTTGACTTTCATTTAGGCTGCCAATACTCTCATCAAGAATAAGACTAGCACCAATCATAATTGAGGTAAGAGGAGTTTTAAATTCATGTGAGATAGTTGATATAAAATCACTTTTTATCTGCTCTAGCTGCTTTAAATTTGTTACATTTTGAAGCAAAATTATTATGCCGGTTATCTTTGCTTCAGAATCTCTAACTATGGACACAATAATATTAAAGTAATAATCCTCTTCATCAATATTAAAATAAATAATTTTTTGGGAAGGATTCATACTGTCTAGCTTTGAAGAGTTATAAATAAAATCAAATAGTTCTCCGCTTCTGATAACTTCAAGAAAATATTTATTAATTGAACTTGCCTCTTCAATGTTAAAGAATTTTTCACATGCCATATTAATACGTATTATTTTATAATTACTATCTAAAACAATGAGGGGATCAGAAATACTCTTTATGATAGCATCAGATTTAGTCTTTTCTGTAAGAAGCTTTCCAATATTACTCTCCTCCAATTTGTGAATACGATCAGTCATATTATTAAATTCTATTGTAAGTTCGCCTATTTCATCTTCAGATATAATTGGAGCTTGCTGTGATAAATTACCTTCCTTTATTGCTTTCATTGTTTCTCTTAAGGAGTAAATAGGTTTTAAAGTTCTTTTTATGGAATATCTTGATAATATAAAGCCGCCAAGAACAGATACTACAGACAAGAATATAATGGTGTCAAGAGATTTATGAGCATCTTTAGTTACAACTTCTTTATTCTTAAACATTGCTTTTTCATTGATGAAAGACAGCTGCTTTAAATCCTTTTTTAGTGAATTAAAAATAGGAAGTAAATTATCATTATAGTATTTGGAAGCTGCTTCAATTCCCTGCAAATTTTTAGTCTCCTGAATTTGAGAAAAAAGTCTCAGATAGGTTGAGTAATTATTGTTAATCCTTGCTACTAATTCTTTTTCACTATCCTCAGTAATATTATTAGATTCTAGATTGTACCACAGATAAAATATATTTATATTTTTATGAATATTATCGATGCTGGATGTAGAGTTTACATATATATAGTTATAAATTTGGCTATTCTGTTCATTAAGTACCTCAAGCATATTTGCAGTTGCGCTTATGCTTTTATAATTATTAACCATCAGCCCATTAATAGACTTATTTAAAGTGTATATATTTAGAAAAGAAATACCACCTACTATTGCTGTAGTTGATACAAGTATAAGATAAACCATTGCCATCTTGAATTTTAATGTTTTAAACATAATTTAATCACCTAATTATAGTTAATTTTATTTTCAGTATAAGTTTTAAATATCTGAAAGTCAATTTTTCAAATTATTACTTATAGCTTTTTTGAGAAAAGCTAAGCATATAAAAGATGACTTAGACTAATCGTCTATATGACTAAGTAATATATAGGATAAGAAAAAATGTGTTGTTTGAGTGAAGGGTATGTCCATGTTAAGATTTCATATGTTGAAGTATAAGAAAAATAGGGGTGAATTTATTTTTTTATGAAGTTAAACAAAAGAAGAAATTAAAAAACAAAGATTTTCCTTATAAGGAGAGATAAAATGCAAATTAGAATAGCTAAAAATGTTAAATTGATACCAGTTCGAATATTAGCGATAGGATTTGCCATTGTTATATTTATAGGAGCCATACTTTTATCTTTGCCTATTTCCTCTGCAGATGGTAAGGGAACAGCATTTATAGATAGTCTTTTTACATCAACTTCTGCTGTTTGTGTTACAGGACTTGTAACTTTAGATACAGGAACACATTGGAATTATTTTGGAAAGACAGTAATACTTTTATTGATTGAAATTGGCGGGCTTGGCTTTATGTCTTTTGCTGCATTGATAGCATTGGTACTTGGAAGGAAAATAACGCTGAGCGAAAGACTAGTCATGCAGGAAGCAATAAATAGCTCAAATCTTCAAGGTATTGTAAAAATGATAAAGTATATACTAGGTTTTACGTTTTCAGTTCAATTTATGGGAGCATTACTTTTATCTACTCAATTTATTCATATATATGGCTTGGGAAAGGGGATTTACTATAGTATTTTTCATTCTGTATCTGCCTTTTGTAATGCAGGGTTTGATTTAATGGGAGGGTTTACAAGTTTAACGTCTTTTTCAGAGAACTCAGTAGTGATACTTACAATAGCAGTGCTTATAATTGTAGGAGGATTGGGATTTTCAGTATGGACGGAAATATATAATTATAAAGATATTAATAAATTATCGTTACACACAAAAATTGTATTAGTTACTACCACTGCGCTGCTATCTGCAGGTTGGATATTAATGATGTTATTTGAATTTAGTAATCCAGATACTTTGGGAGCTATGAGTTTAAAAGGGAAATTAGTAAATTCACTATTTGCGTCTGTAACTCCTAGGACTGCAGGATTTAACTCAATATCTACTTCAGATATGACCATGCCAGGTCGTTTTTTAACAACAATATTAATGTTTATTGGAGGATCATCAGGATCTACTGCGGGAGGAATAAAAACAACTACTTTTAGTATTATAGTTTTAACTGCAATAGCTGCAATCAAGGGAAAGGATGATACAGAGGTTTTTGAAAAAAGAATTTCAGGTGATCTTGTTCGTAAGTCCTTTGTGATTACTGTACTTGCATCCAGCCTTGTTATTGTAGTAACTATGTTATTATCAATTTCTGAGATAGGACAATCATTCGAATATATTTTTTATGAAGTAACTTCTGCTTTTGGAACTGTTGGTCTGTCACTAGGGCTTACAACAAAGCTAAGTTCCATAGGAAAGTTAATACTAATATTTACTATGTATAGTGGCAGACTAGGACCACTTACTGTAGCTTTAGCATTTACAAAGGTTAAAAGAAACAATCAAATTAGATATCCAGAAGATAAGATTTTAGTTGGATGAGGAGATTAGAGTAATGAAAAAGAAGCAATATGTAGTAATAGGTTTGGGAAGGTTTGGATCATCTGTAGCTAAAACATTGTATACCCTTGGTAAAGATGTTTTAGTGATTGATTTGGATGAAACTTCCATACAAGAAATTTCTCATCATGTTACTCATGCAATTCAAATGGATGCAACAGATGAAAAGTCTTTAAGAAGTGTAGGAATAGGAAACTTTGATGTGGCAATCGTAGCCACTGGTTCAAGTATGCAGTCAAGTATCATGGTTACTATACTTCTTAAGGAATTAGGAATAAAATATATAGTTGTAAAGGCTCAAAACAGTCTTCATGCTAAGGTATTAAATAAGATAGGGGCAGACAGAGTTGTTCTCCCAGAAAGAGATATGGGAACAAGAGTAGCTTATAATCTTATCTCTACTAGTATACTAGATCATATTGAATTATCTCCAGAATACAGCATTATTGAAATTATAAGCCCCGAAAAGTGGCATGGTAAGACTTTAGGAGAACTTGATATAAGATCAAATTACGGTATTAATATTATGGCTATAAAACGAGATAATATTGTGACTATGTCTCCTAGTGCTGATGAGCAGATTGAGCCAAATGATACGCTTATAATTATAGGCGGCTCTAATGAATTAAGCATAATACAAACCCTAACATAGGGGTTAGGCTCCTGGTGAAAATAGGTAAAAAGGGCTTCTCAAAATACATATCTGTGAATTTTGAGAAGCCCCTTTTTACTTTTAGTTATTATAAGATGATTAAAAATTTCTTGCTGTTGTTTCAGCTACCATTATGGCTTCTTCAATAATTTTATCAGCATCATTCCCAGCAACATCTAGGCCGTCAGCTGATATGGTTGTAAAATCAGTTATACCCAAAAAAGCAAATATAGCTTTTAAATATCTATCACCCATCTCAAAGGAGGCAGAAGGTTCAGTATCATAATTTCCACCTCTTGAAGTAATATTAATTGCTTTTTTTCCTTTACATAAGCCTACAGGACCTGACTCAGTATACTTAAATGTAATTCCATTAGCAGAAATATAGTCGATGTAAGCTTTAAGGATAGCTGGAATACCTAAATTCCATAATGGTTCTGCAATTACATACTTATCTGCATCTGAAAACTGATATGCATACTTTAATATTGGATGATTCTTATCTATTCCTTCTTTTGGCTTATTCACAGTGTCAAGGTTTCCTTTTGGAAGAAAATCTATTCCTTCATCATACAAATCTAATGTAATAATCTCATCTTCAGCATGAGTTTCCTTATATGCTTCAATGAAGCTTTCGGAAATCTTAAAGGTTCTAGAAAGTTCTTCTGATTTTGCATTTGCTTTGATATACAGTACTTTGCTCATGATTTACCTCCAGTTTACTTTAATATATGTTTAGTAAGCTTTTTATTAGTATTAGTGAATATATAGTTTTGATACTCAAAATTTAAAACATGAAATTTATTTTGATAATGAGAAGTGTTTGGAGTAAAATGAATATATGGAAAGTTTTTAGTAAAGGGAATGTGAAACATATGGATTTTATAATAGATACATTATTTCAAATATTTTTTGCGTTTTTTTGGGTAATTGCATTTTTAATATTTTTAATAAAGGAGAGGAATAAGAAGAAATATTTATTTTTAATAATTTTTATTCCTTTACTTATGATTTGGACAGCTTACTCCTATAACCATGTACTAAAGCCCCGTTTGAAAGATGTTAGTTATTATATGAATAAAGATTACAAAACTACTAGTGGAGAGTGCAGCAATGTTAATACTAAATCAAAGGGTGCAACTCCATCCTTTGTACTAGAGGGGGAGACTTATTATTATAATCCCTGGTTCAATAAAATTCATAAGGATAAGAATTATAAGTTAAGATATCTTCCAAATAGTAAATATGTTATTGAATTAGAAGAAGTAAAATAAATAAGCAATGAGAGTTATATATTTATTGAATAAAACCAGCTCCTTAGAAAAAACTATTCTATGAAAGGAGATGGATTAAATGGATAAAGATATAAAAGATGTATTGCTAAATATTCAATCAGAAGTAAAACAAATCAATAATAAACTTAATGAAATGAAAAAAACTCAGCTTAATGGTAATTATGTGTATACAGATGAACATATAAATTCTAATGATGATAAAGGTATGGATTAAAAAAGAATATAAAGCTTAAGTAGTAAAAATCTAATAATGAAAAAATAACCTCCTTGTGACTTAATGAACTAAGAAAATAATATCACAAGGAGGTTTTATATATAGAGTCAGTACACTGAGAATTATACCCAGTGCACTGGCCCGTTATTTCATATTATAGAATATTCGTTTTTAAATAAGCTGTGCTATTTTAGTATTAAAATTCATTGATAGAATTCAGTTTATTAGTCTTCTCCAACAATTGGACATAAAGGAACTCTAACTAAAACAAGCTCATCTGTTGTATTGGTTTCAACGTCAAATACTAAAAATACATTTCCGCGGAATACAAATGCGCAAATAAGCTCTACATCTCTTCCTGGTGCTGGAGTTGGGATTTCATCTCGACCTACTATCTCACAAAGTCTAAGTGTACCAGCTGGTGGTAATAATGCTGCTGCTTGAGCAGGTGTTAAGCTTATTATAAGCACTTCTTCTATATCTTCTCCTGGAACTTGAACTTCTATTTCAACAAGTAACACAAAAACAGCTGGAGCTAATTGAGCAATACATGTTGCCCCAATTGTGACAGGACTGTTTTGAGCTACTAAACTATTAGTAATTTGATTTAAAGATTCTGGTATAAACATTATATCATCACCTACTTTTATATTAGAGATAAGAGGCTTGTTCTTATCTCTAATATAACATATTACATATTGAGAAAAAGGTTACGATTTTTATACGAAGATGAGGTTTACTTAGAGGCTACTAAGTTTTAAAATTTAATCATAAACCTTAAGATATCTTATCTTGACTAACCCCTTATGGAATACATTATCATTAATTGTTACAGCAGTTAAAACAATAATGCAATCAAAATTTCCACGAGAAGGACTTAGGAAATGCAGAACAATTTTTTAGAGAGAACGAAGATATGATAATATTGTGTTAAATAATATCTATAGATTAGTATGCAACAAAAAAATTATATTGGATATATTAGGAGGTAAAATTAATATGGGTCTTATGGCTAATAAAATTTTTATTCGCTTTTTTCAAGATGCAGATGCAGAATCTTTACTCGATTTGCATTTAAGAAACGGTGAGTTTTTTCAGAAGTATTCTCCAACTTTTGGTGATGACTTTTACACACTTGATTCAAAACGTAAATATATAGCCAATTCTGTAAAGCAAAGAAAAGAAGATAAAAACTATTCTTTTGGTATATTTTTAGAAGATAACGGGAAATTGGTTGGTGATGTATCCTTGTATCATATATTTCGAGGCTCACTCCAAAAATGTTTAATTGGTTATTCATTGGACAAACAATATAATGGTAAAGGATATACCACGGAAGCAGTCTCTTTAGCAGTAGAATTTTCATTTAATAAATTAAAACTGCATCGTGTTGAAGCGGGTGTAATGTTAAGCAATATTGGTTCAATACGAGTATTAGAAAAGGCAGGTTTTCATAGAGAGGGCATAGAACAAAAGGGGGTAAAGATTAATGGTCAATGGGAAGACCATCAGATACTTGCTATAATATCAGATAATAACTAAACTTTATTTAGTAAGCAATATTTTCATAGGCTGAATTACTAAATTAAAATAGAGGCGTGGAGAATGACTATAAATTTTGATTGCATAATGCTTGATACTTGTAAAATTCATAATTGTAACTAAAAATACATATAAAAAATTAAATAACATATAACAACAGAAGGACTCATATCAACACTTTTTATCAGTGATATGAATCCTTTTTTTATATTGTATATATTATTTTATTATTATCTTTTAATTAGAGGAAATGCTATAGCATCTTTTATGGTATAAGAACCAGTAAGAAACATTATCATTTTATCAATTGTATACTCTATAGCTTATAACGGGTTGCACCGTCACAGCCTACCCCTGAAACCAGGATTAGCATGAGTGTTCATTTGAGTATACTGCTTGGCTTTGCTGCTGAATAGTATATCTAATAGCCAAAATACTAATAATTAGAGAAATGACTTTACCAAGCATATTTCCAATCCAAAATCCGCCCAAAGAAAATTGTGATATCAAAAAATATGTGGCCACAATCTTAACCATTAAGTCAGATAAATTAGAATATAAATATTTTTTCATCATCAAAAGCCCACGAAGTACACTTTCATTAAGTATCTTCCATCCATAAAATAAATAGGTAAGGAAGGAGAATTGCAAGTAATTCTTTGCAAATTCATAAGCTGCTGGACTTTTATTTATATCAATGAATGTTCCAATCAAATGTTTTGGAATTAAAAAGTTTGAGACTGCAATGCATAACAAGTATATGGCGGAAAATATTAAACTAATTCGATATCCTTCTCTGATACGGTCTATTTGTTTTGCAGCAAAATTAGAAGATATAAAAATAGATAATGCTTGAGAAATTCCTATTATTATAAGCATTTGAAATAACATTATCTTATTCGCAGTCATATATCCACTTATTACTTCACTTCCATAGGGATTAACTAATACTTGTAAAACTAGTGAGGACAAAGATAAAATTAACTGTTGAATTATTGTTGGTACTGAAATTGATAAAATTTCTTTGATTTTGCTTAATTCTATAGAGATAATAGGTTCATGGTCTAAAATAAATAGTACCACTTTTCTTCTTAGCATAATCAGAGATATTATCATACCAGTAATTTGAGAAAGAATTGTGGCAAATGCAGCCCCTCCAACTCCCATTTTAAATACACAAATAAACAACAAATCCAACACGACATTTAAAAATGAAGTAAATATTACTAAAATCATAGAAGATCTTGAATCACCTAAGGCAACTATAATTGCCCTTGAAATGTCATATATGAATATGGCAGCAATACCTAATATATAAATACTGATGTAAGTTCCTGTATCTTTATAAAGCTGTCCTGGTACATTAATCAAGGAAAGTATAGGTGACTTAATCCAAAGACCTATAATAGTTATACATAAGCCGCTGGCTAAGCCGAACAATAATATACTTTTTACTCCTATGACAATATCTCCATATTTCTTTTCACCTACAAATTTTGCGAAGATGACCTCACTGCCCATTTCCAGTCCGCCTGATAATGTTATCAAAATCTGAACTACCGCAGCAGCATTGCCTACTGCTGCAAGTTCATTTACTCCCAAATATTGACCAACAATTATCATATCAACTACAGTATACAATTGTTGAGTAATTAAACTTAGTATCATTGGCAGAGCAAACTTAAATAATGTCTTTTTTGTATTTCCAATACTTATATCCATTTTCTTGATACCCCTCTTATTATTTGCTATAATTGAAATTATATGGTGTAACGTTACGTTATAGTCAAGGAGTGTTTTTATGATTCAAGATAAACTTGGTACAAAACAATTTGCCGATATGTGCAAAGTAGAAAAACGAACATTGCATTATTACGATGAAATAGACTTGTTAAAACCTATTGAAGTAAATGAAAATGGCTACCGAACATACTATGCAGGACAATTTGAAACTATGAGCATGATAAAGGCACTGCAGTCCGTAGGGATGTCTCTTGGTGATATAAAGAGATTAATGAAGGAGAATGATTTGCTTCACTGTAAAATTGTTTTGAATAATCAAATAGCCCTGCTTAAAGAAAAACAAGAGGAATTAAAAAAAGCTGAAGAAATTCTTAGCCAGACCACGGAACAGCTGGAACATTATTTAGAAATTGGCTGTGGCAAATTTTTTATAGAAAAGATTCAGGATACTTATTTAATTACAGAAGAAATACAAGAGGAAGGTCCTCTTTATGTAAATTACCTTACAAATGGATATACTCTTGGTGTTATCATCAATGAAGAAGTGAGCTCTCGCCCAAAATATATATTCAGAAAAGCAAACAGTATAAATGACAGTAATGCAATTAAACCTGCTGGTACCTATGCATGCATATATCAAAGTGTGCCAAATGGAAAGGTTGCCGAAGCTATCAATTTATTCATTGAGCTTTTATCTTTAAAGCAAATAGTTACAGAAGGTCCTTTGTATATAGATAGTATTGCAAATGACTTTATCAGATTTCCTGATGAAAAATGCTTATTTAAATTATCAATGAAGTGTGAGTAGTGAATAATCAGAGAATATCTACCGGGCTCTCATTCTCAAGTTTTTGAAATTATTAAATAGATATTTATAAGAGGAGATGGAATAATGAAGCATGAATATAGAAAACATGAAAAAGAACTTTATTGTCCTAAGAATAAAGCAGAGTTGGTAAAAGTTCCTAAACAAAAATTCCTTTGTATAAAGGGTACAGGTAATCCTAATGATAAGGATTTTTCTGAAAGGATAGGTGTTTTGTACTCCCTTGCTTATGCAATTAGAATGATGCCTAAAAATGGATTTACACCAGATGGTTATTTTGAATATACTGTTTATCCCTTAGAAGGACTATGGGATTTAACAGAAGAAGGCAGGAAAAGTGAAGTTTTAAATAAAGATGAATTATTATATACTATAATGATTAGGCAACCCGACTTTGTTAATGATGAAGTGGTGGGAAAAGCATTTGAAATTGCAAACAAGAAAAAGCCGCATCCATTACTTAAAGAAGTATATTTTGATGAGATAGAGGATGGTTTGGCTGTACAAATAATGCACATAGGCTCTTATGATAATGAGCCAGAATCATTTAATAAGATGAAAGAATTTATAGAGAATAATGGGTTAAAGATTAAAACTTTAGTTCACAGAGAAATATATTTATCTGATACAAGAAAAGTAGAAAAAGATAAATTAAAAACCATATTAAGATATAGTGTACTAGAGTAATAAGTTAAATTTAATTCTTGTTTAATGAGACAATTTTAATATAACTGGTGAACAAAAAAATTAATGGGGTGATTTAGTGCTTGAAACTGACAGATGTATAGTAAGATCTTTTGAAGAAAAAGATTTAGAGTCATTTATGACTTATAGAAATAATAAGGAATGGATGCAGTATCAAGGTTTTAAGAATTTAACAAAAGACGAATATAGAAAAGCCTTGCTAGTGCCTTTAAATTTGGATAAGGGAATGCAGCTTGCTATTGTGGACAAAACCACAGATAATCTTTTAGGGGATTTGTATCTTTTAAAGGAAGAAAAAACTATTATAATTGGATATTCTATTAATCCAATTTATTCACGAAAGGGATATATAACTGAAGTTTTGAAAGCCTTATTACTAAAACTTAAAGAATGTCATTCTGATTGTAAAATAGTAGCCATGACAGAAAAAGAAAACATCCCTTCTAAAAATTTGCTGCTTAAATTGGGGTTTGTATATGATGGATGGATAGATAAGTGGCAGTCAGAGGTCTATGTTTATCCAAATTGATTAGAATGTTAGGATTAGGGTATAAGAAATACATAGCTGTATGGCATCACGAGATAAGATTATTCTTAGCTGGTGGAAGACAAGTGATGGAGTTAACGAAGATTCTTTATATAGAGTCTTTGGCAATTATTTATATTAAGAGACATTTTGATAATAAGGCGAACTAACTTTTGAAAATGAAAATACAAACAATGTTCTTTCAAAAATGAATAATGCGGTATAAAAATTAAAAGAGGGTTATGTGTATTGTAGGAATAACCATCTAAAAATCATATAACTATGATATAGTTATCATTAGTTAAGTAAAAATGGTAGAAAAATATGAACTAAATATTTATTAGTATGAGAATATAAGTGATTCATTAAAAATGAGATGTTTTATATAGTCTTATAAGTAAATACAGGTTAAGTATGTACTATCCAGTGTTAATAATGATAATATATCAAAAGTTGAGTAAATGAGGGAGTATGAAAAATGATTTATAGCGAACTATTGAAACAACAACAAGAGCTTCAGGTTGAGTCTAAAGAGATATTAACGGAATTGAAACTTAATGACCTGCTATCGCCAGTTGGGGAACCAGTTCAAGTTGGTAGTTCAGCTCTCGGATTAATGGTTTGGAGGGACATAGACATCACAGTGGTATGTTCCGAGCTCAATATTAATGCTATAGCTCAAATAGCATCTAAATTAATTACTTACAAAGGTATGCGGGAGGTTAAATTTATCAATGATTCTGGCATTTTTAACAATAGCTCTGATTACCCCGATGGACTGTACCTCGGGCTTAAGTATAAATCGCTAAAAGGAATGGATTGGAAATTGGACATCTGGTTCGTTGATCAACCAGAAAAACAACCTGACCTTATGCATATTAAGATTATACCTGAACAGCTCACTCCAGAATTGAGAGAATCAATCCTAACAATTAAAAGTATCTGGGTTATGAAGGATGAATATGGCAAAACGGTGAGAAGTTATGACATCTACACGGCAGTACTATACGATAATGTGCGGACACCATATCAGTTTCAAGAATGGTTAAGAAGCAAATCTAAAATATAGTAAAAATATAATAAAAATATTTCAAGAAATTCAGAGTTCTATCATTTAACGTAACAACTGAAAAAACGAATAATTTACATGAACACCCAATTATCCATAAATTGAATTCTGCGGTATTTTTGTGTCACATTTCAATTAAATGTGGAACTATAAGATGAAATGATTAGGAGGCTTTAATATGAGTAACAAATTAACAGTAACAGCAGATTTGATAAATGACAAGGTAAAATTCTCAGGGGTATCTCGTGATAATAATCAGGTATTTATAGATGCTGTACAACCTTTAGGTGAGGGAGATGGATATACTCCACTTGAGTTGTTTCTTATGAGTTTAGCAACCTGTAGTGGAATGACATTGGCTTTACTACTAAGAAAGATGAATAAGAATGTGTCTGAATTAAGCGTAATTGCATCAGGTGAAAGAAGAGAAACATTACCGAAATATTTTAAAAGTATACAATTAAGGTTTGAACTTGTATCGAATGATGTACAGCCAGATGATATTGAAAGTGTAATAAAAAATATGGAGGAATATGCATGTCCTGTTTGGAACATGGTGAAAAATAATGTTGATATAAGCAGTGAATATATGATAAAACATTAATTTTTACAATGTAGGACTAAATTTGATTAAAGATTTTGATATTAAAGTCCATTATGAAGAAACGAGAATACAAAACAAATATATAAATAAAGTGTTAAACGAAAAAAGAGATAGAATATATGCAATTACGAATACTGGGGGACTAATTTTTCATGATAGCAAAATTACTTTATTAGGGGATGTGAAAAACTTTAGTAGAGAAAATATTTGCTTAAATACTTGATGAAGTAGAATATATTGATAGAATTGCTGTATAGAGAATTATGGCTAATAATGAAGGCAAAGGTGCTGAGTCAGGTATAGCTTGACTCGGCTTTTGGCATTGTTTTAAAACAATGTTATAATTAGGATATAAGGAGTACGTAGGTGTATATTAGCACAAGATAAGATTGTTTTATGATGGGGAGGATGAAAATGGATTTTTTAATTAGACCAATAGAAATTGGTGATGGGAAAGGTATTAATGATCTTAGACGAATGCCAGGAGTATTTGAAAACATTCTTGGCATTCCATCTGAACGAGTGAAGCGTAGTGAAGATTTTATCATGAATATGGATAGCAACCATCATCAATTGGTTGCAGTAACAAAAACTCAAAAAGGTGAGGATATTATAATTGGGACAGTTGGATTAACCGTTAACCCTAACCCACGTACACGCCACAGTGGCAGCATTGGAATTATGATTCACAAGGATTATCAAAATATGGGGGTTGGAACAGCTCTTATGCAAGCTATCATAGATATTGCCGACAATTGGCTTATGCTTATCAGGGTTGAATTGGGGGTATTTGAGGATAATGAAAGAGCAATTCATTTATATGAGAAGTTTGGATTTGAAAAAGAAGGGATAAAACGTCTTGCAGCTATCCGAAAAGGAAAATATGAAAATGAGTATTTAATGGCAAGGATTGCAGAGAGTTTTCAGGAAAGTTTATAAATTGGGGAAAATATATGAATATAGAAATCAAACATAAAAAGATTATCGAGATTGTTCAAGATAAATTAACCTGTTCAGCACATAATTTAGACCATGTATTTAGAGTTTACAATCTCTGTCTATTACTTGCAAAATATGAGAAAGATGTTGATTTAGAAATTCTTATTCCATCAGCATTATTACATGATATTGCAAGGGTTGAAGAGAGCCAAGATAAAACGGGTAAAATTGACCATGCCGTTTTAGGAAGTGTGATTGCGGAGGATATATTAAGAAATTTAGAATATGAAGAAGATAAAATCGAGAAGATAAAGCACTGTATTATAGCTCATAGATTTAGAACTGGAAATGAACCTAATTCAATAGAAGCAAAAATACTCTTTGATTCAGATAAACTAGATGTTATAGGAGCAAGTGGAATTGCCCGTATTTTTATGTTAGCAGGACAATTTGGACAAAGACTAACCACCGATGAGCCATTAAATGATTATCTCAAATCTAATACTGTTGAAAATGGAAGATTAAAAGATGTTTCAAAACACACACCTTTAATTGAATATGAAGTAAAGTTAAAAAAAATCCCAGATAAATTATATACTGAAAGAGCAAAAGAAATTGGACAAGAAAGACTCAATTTTATGGAGAAATATTTCGATAGATTAAAATTAGAACTAGATGGCATGAAGTAAAACTTAAAACAAGATAATGGGAGTTGTATTTAATGAAAGAGGTATACGTTAATAATGAAGAAATAATTATTAGAAAGGCAAAGAAATCCGATGCTAAAGCATTAATAGAGTACCTTAATGTTATTGGGGGAGAATCAGATTACTTAACCCTTGGGGCAGGGCAATTTGGGAGAAGTGTTGAACAGGAAGAAGAATTTATTGTAAATGCTTTGAACAAAGAAAATGCTTTGTTTATCATAGCAGAAGTCAGTGGAAAAGTAGTCGGAAATTTAAACTTTTCTGGAGGGATAAGACAAAGGACAGCTCACGTTGGGGAATTTGGAGTAAGTATCCTTAAAAAATATTGGGGAAATGGTATTGGTGAAGAACTTGTAAAATATTTAATTAACTGGAGTAAAAATTCAGGAATGATTAGAAAAATAAATCTAAGAGTTAGAACTGATAATACAAGAGGCATTAGCTTATATAAGAAGCTTGGCTTTTTAGAAGAAGGCATAATAAAAAGGGATTTTTTAATTAATGGAAAGTTCTATGACTCTTTACTAATGGGGTTACTAATTGATTAAAATTGGGGGTGAAAATGATAGAGGATATCTTAGACAATGATGAAAAGATATTTGGTAAAAAGCTTGATGGAGTAGAATATATTGATAGAATTGCTGTATATGGTATTGTGATTAATAATGAAGGCAAAGTTGCTGTAATAAAAACACCAGCAGGATATTTTCTCCCTGGTGGGGGCATGGAGAATGGAGAAACTCATAAACAATGTATTGAAAGAGAGTTTATCGAAGAGACAGGATATAAGATTGAAATACAAAAATTTATAGGAAGAGCCTTTTTATATCACATATCAAAGACAAATCAGTACTTGCGAGGGATTGGTTATTTCTATATTATAAGCTTAGAAAACTATTATGCTGCACCAATTGAGAGAGATCATAAATTGATATGGATTGAACCTCATGAGGGAATTAAATCCTTATTTTTAGAACATCAAGCATGGGCTGTTTCAGAGAGTTTAAAGCATATGGGATAGTTCGAATTGTAAAATATTATGTATTAGGAGTTAAAAAGTTTAGTGATAGTGTGATATATCTTGAGGATTTATTAAAAT
Organism: Clostridium sp. HMP27; assembly: GCF_000765165.1. Lineage (NCBI taxonomy): Bacteria > Bacillati > Bacillota > Clostridia > Eubacteriales > Clostridiaceae > Clostridium > Clostridium sp. HMP27. The sequence goes on from NZ_JMFY01000002.1 coordinate 25,693, forward strand.
AGATATTAGGGAAAAGGGAAAATAAATGAAGAGAAAATATAAAATTTTACTTAAAATCCTTATAAGTTTGGGTATAATATTTCTTTTAAACTTTATTCCAACATTAAGTTTAAGAACTAAAGATATGACATCTATAGAAAAACCACATTTTATAGTTTATTACGAAAGAAAAGATGAAAATGCAGCAATTGATATTAGCAGCAGATTAGAAAAAGGATATAATCTGGTTGCTAGCTCAATTAGCATAAGTCCTAACTATAAAACTGAAGTTTATATTTACATTAGCCTAGATAAGTTTCATATTAAAAAATATGGACTGTTTGGTAAAATTATTGCTCCTGAATGGTATATTGGGGATAATATAAAAAATAAGGTTATTATTGTATCTCCAAATTCTCCAGGAAAGCAGCATAATTATGAGGATACTGCTGATGCTGCTCTACATGAATATATACATACCTTAATGTGGAGTATTAATCCAAGATTATCAAAATTTATTAATGAGGGTATGGCAGGATATATCTCTGGCAATACAAAACCCTCTATTAAATTTAACAACATTCCGTCATATGAAGATACTAAAATTACAAACCCTATAACTTTTGGGAATCATAATATGTATCCAATTTCTTATACTTATATTGAGTATCTAGATAAAACATATGGTATTGGAAGGGTTTTGCAGTTAATAAAAACTGAGAACTATTCACAAACCTTTGGCAAAACTGAAAATGAAATATTTGACGAGTGGATAGTTTTTTTAAAATCAAATTATTTAGGATAAGTTAATTTTAATTAATTTAATAAATAGATTATTCCATTTTTGTTTGAGAAATTAATGGGGGATAATATTAATGGTAAATATGTTATTTAGTTCATATAATTTTCACGAAGATTGGGCAAGAAATGCAGTTTCAAAGTATATAAATTTTAATGATAAGGTTTTAATAATTCCATTTTCCTTCGGTAATAAGATAAGCAGTCATAAGGAGTGGCAGAATGCTTATAGTAAGGATAATGGCAAATATTATGAAAGTATTATTACACCACTTTTGAATTATGGAATTAGAGAAGAAAATATAGATTGGTTAAATTATTTTAAAGATACAAAGGAAAATGCAAAAACTAAGATAAGGGATAGTAGTATACTATTTTTCACTGGCGGGCTGCCAGATAAAACCATGTTACGATTAATGGAATTTGACTTAATTAATAATATTGAGAGCTTTACAGGTGTTGTTATTGGTATTAGCGCAGGAGCAATGATTCAAATAGCAGAATATCACATTACTCCTGATAAAGACTATAATAAATTTACATACAATATAGGACTAAATTTGATTAAAGGTTTTGATATTGAAGTTCATTATCAAGGAACAGAAATACAAAATAAATATATAAATAAAGTGTTGAATGAAAAAAGAGATAGGGTGTATGCAATTACAAACATTGGCGGACTAATTATTGATGATAGCAAAGTTATTTCATTAGGGAATACGAAAAACTTTAGTAGAAAAAATATTTGCTTGAAAACCTGATTGGGTACAGTACATGGATAGAATTGCGATATTTAAAATTGATTTATAGAATATGTATAAATACATAATCTCATCTAAATGGGTAGTAAATATTATTTATATTTCAAATAGGAGGTGGAGATTATGAAATGTCCGTATTGTGGCGAAGATATGGAACAAGGAGTTATACAAAGCCCACATGAAATCGCGTGGAAAAGTAAAAGGTCTTACATTGGGAGAGCAAAATTTCATAAAGGATCAATTATTTTATCAAAGCTATCCATGTTAGAAGGTTCAGCAGTAATAGCCAACTGCTGCCGTAAATGTGAGAAGATTATTATAGATTATAAAGATAATAATTGTGATATGAACCAAGAAAAATAAATAATATTTGACTATTGAAAAATAGTTTAGATTAAGTTATTAAAATTTAAAGGGAGATGTTTTAATTGAAAAAAATCGGTTTAATCGGCGGAATGAGTTGGGAATCATCACTTGAATACTACAAAATTATAAATGAAACTATTAAATTAAAATTAGGAGGACTTCATTCTGCGGAATGCCTAATGTATTCAGTAGACTTTCAAGAAATAGAGTCATTACAGCATCAAAATAAATGGGAAGAGTTAACTAATATAATGGTTGATACTGCACAAAAACTTAAAAATGCAGGTGCCGATTTTATTATAATATGTACTAATACAATGCATAAAATGGCAAGTGATATAGAAAGTAGAGTAGGAATAAAAGTTTTACATATAGCTGAAGTAACAGGTGAAAAAATAGTTCAAAAAGGAATAAAAAAGGTTGGATTGCTTGGAACTAAATTTACCATGGAAGGGGACTTTTATAAAAAAATATTAAAAGAAAAATTTAATATTGATATAATTATTCCAGATGAAGATCACAGAGATATGGTTCATGAAGTTATTTATGAGGAACTATGTAAAGGGATAATAAGTGAAGTCTCAAAAGAAAAATATAAAAAAGTAATAGAAAGTTTAGCACTAAAGGGTGCTGAGGGTATAGTATTAGGTTGTACAGAAATACCTTTGCTGATAAAACAAGAAGACGTTGATATTCCAATTTTTGATACAACTACGATACATGCTATTTCTGCGGTTGAATTTGCACTAAATAGATAGCAATTGAATCGTCAATTTGCAATATATATCCTATAAAGTACTATACTAATAATTCAGCGCAAAGTAATAAAAAGTTAACAAATTACTTAAGGAGATGTCATATGAAAATTATTAATAATTCTAATTCTGTAATAATAATATTACATGAAATATACGGAATTAATGAACATATACAGACGGTTTGTGAAAAATTTTCCAATTACGGATATGATATTATTTGTCCAAACCTAATTAATCTAAGTGAACCATTTAGCTACGATTTAGAGGAAGAAGCCTATAAGCATTTTATGAATAATATAGGCTTTGATTCAGCGGTTCAGCAAGTAAAGCAGCTTATTATAGAAGCAAAAAAGCAATACAAGCATGTATATTTATTAGGTTATAGTATAGGTGCAACAATTGCATGGCTATGCAGCAGTGAAGAAAAGATGTGTAATGGTATCATAGGATATTATGGTTCACGAATTAGAGATTATACAAATATTACTCCTAAATGTCCAGCTTTACTGATTTTTCCTACAGAAGAGAATTCATTTAATGTACAGGAATTAGTTAATTCTTTGGGAAAAAGGGACATTGATATTTATATGTTAAAGGGGAAACACGGATTTAGTAATCCATTTTCTAAGGACTATTGTATACAATCATCTAAAGAAGCAGAAAGATTAGTAGACGAATTTTTATTAGGAATGCTGAGCCGATAAAATACGGCATAGAATATCGAGTTGAGCTATTGATAAGAAGATATGATTGAAATGGGGGTGAGAAGAATAGATTGGGTTAAGCAACTAAATGAATCAATAAACTATATAGAGGAAAATCTTGCAGGTGAGATATCCTATGAAACTATTTCAAAAATTGCAAGATGTTCTGTTTATAATTTTCAAAGGATGTTTTCATATATAGCGGACAAGCCATTGTCCGAGTATATTCGAAATAGACGTTTAACTATGGCGGCCTTTGATTTATTAAATGGTAAGGAAAGAATAATTGATCTTGCTTTAAAGTATGGATATGAATCGCAAGACTCATTTACCAGGGCTTTCAGGAGTTTTCATGGGGTACTGCCTTCAAGTGTACGGAACGAAACAGTTCAGTTGAAATCTTGTCCCAAGCTCTCCTTCCAAATTACGATAAAAGGAGAAAATCATATGAATTATCAAATTGAGCAATGGCCTGCATTTAGAGTAATGGGAGTGTCACACAAAATAAAAACCGCAACAGCATTTAAAATCGTTCCACAGATTTGGGAAAACGCTTGGAAGGATGGAACTATGAATAGGTTCATGGAGAAATTCCCTGACTACAGGCCAGCAGGTTTTTTAGGAATTGCCCAAGGAGGGCAGTGGGGTGAATCAGAGGATATGGAATATATAATAGCAGTGACAAATTATGTGGATGTACTAAACTGTAAACATGTTTCTGTACCCGGAGGAATGGAGGAATTTGCTTATCCTGCAGCAACATGGGCAATTTTTGAAGCTAATGGAGAATTGCCGGAAGCAACACAGAAGGTTTATAAACAATTTTATACAGAGTGGTTACCTAATTCAGGGTATGAATTAGCTGACCTTCCAATTATTGAGTGCTATATGCAGGAAAATCGTCAAGAGGTTTGGATAGCTGTTATAAAAAAATAGAGGAGATAGAAGGAAGTATGACATTGTGCAGTGAGATGGAGGTTGTATTGAACGATTGAGTTCAATAAAATACTTAAGAGCCTTGGGTGCGCCTATCAGTAAACTACTTGATTTTTATAACTATACTAATTTCCTTATTTAATGATTTAACTATGAAAAACGAATAATTGTTAAAAATACCGTATTATTCAAAGTTGGATTATACGGTATTTTTTATGTAGTGTTTCAAAAAATGGAGAACCATAAGATGAAATGATTACTATGAAAGATGAATAAGAATGTATCTGAAGTAATTATATTTCATTGTGCAATATATCAACGGTAGTAGTATGTTGGATAGATGTTTTTTTATATTGATAAACTTCATCCCCCCATTCACCAAGAAACTGTAAAACAGCTATAAGTTTTTGACTAAGTTCTGATAATTCATATTCTACTCTTGGTGGAATTTCATTGTACTGACGGCGGATAATAAGACAATCTTCTTCAAGTTCCTTTAAACTTTTTGAGAGCATTAGGCTTGATATGCCTGTAACCTTTCTTTGTAGTTCATTAAAACGAACAACTCCGTTTTGAGATATAATCCAAATTATTAATAGTTTCCATTTTCCATTTATTATTTTTAAAGCATATTCTATAGAACAGTTTTCCATAAAGGTCACCTCCATTACTTATATAAATATTAGTAACTAAACATTTTTTGCGTACTTGTTGATTTATATGTTAGTTAATATAATAAAGTTAGTCAATAGCTAATTGATTGATTCAAGAAAATTTTATATTTAAAAGGAGAAATAAGAGATGTCAAAGGTAGTTATTTTCAACGGTAGTCCAAGAAAGAATGGATATACTGCAAAATTATTAGAACAAGTGGCAAAAGGAGTTAAATCTAAAGGTGCTGAGGTTATTGAATTTAATTTAAATGATTCTGGAATTCGTGGATGTCAAGGATGCTTTTATTGTCGTACTCATGATGGTTGTGCAATTAATGATTATCTTCAACCAATGTATGAGGCTATTAAGGAAGCAGATGCTATTGTATTTGGTTCGCCAATTTATTATTATAAAATTACAGGTCAAGCAAAAGTTTGGTTTGATCGTACATTCCCAATGCTTGGAGATAATTTTGCACCGAGACATCCAGGTAAAAAGTTAATAACTATATTTGCACAAGGGAGTCCAGATCCTAAAATAGGAGCTGAAGGCATTAAATCTGCTAATGATATGTTAGAAGAATTAGGTTGGAAGTTAGAGGATAGTATTCATTACTGCGGAACTAGTCATAATCCCGATTTAGCAGTGTTTAATGAGTTATCTTTAAGAGCATTTAAAGATGGAGAAAATTTGGTTGGATAAATTTCTAATACATCACCTACCAAATTTTCTTATTCCGCACAAATAAGTAACCACTACCTATAAACCTTCATAAATTATCATGATAGGGTAATTTATGGAGGTATTTTATGGAACCCAGCGATAACCAAGACAAAGAGAGAAAGATCAGTGATTTAAGAAAAAATGCCACTCGCAAAACTATGCTAATAAACCAAGAAACATATAAAAAGATGAATTGGAGAAAAATAACCACTGAAAATAACTTAGCAAAGACAGGAATACTTGTTGATGGGAACCTGCCTGTAATTAAAAGCGAGGATCAATTGATTCCTGTTTGGGATTTAAGAAGGTATAGTTTTTTATATAATAACTGTATACCTTACACAGCTAATCCAAAGCTTTGGGTGCAGGGAAACTTAAATTTAAATACTGGTTTATTTAAAGTTACAGATAACATATATCAAGTTAGAGGTTTTGATTTTGCCAATATGACTTTTGTTAAAGGAAATACTGGCTGGATTATAATTGATTGTTTAAGTTCAAAGGAGACGGCAGAAGCGGCTATAAATTTTGTTAATGATTATTTTGGACAAATTTCTGTAAGTGCAGTTATCATCACTCATTCTCATGAAGATCATTATGGAGGAATTCTAGGTGTTCTAGATAGCTTTGCAAAAGAAGGCGTTAAGATTTATGCTCCAAAAAATTTTGTTAATTCAGCTTTAGAAGAGAACGTAAACGTAGGTGTTGCAATGGCACGCCGAGGTATATACATGTACGGTGTAGAATTGCCTAAATGTGAGAAGGGACAGATAGATAATGGTATCGGAAAAGGTCAATCAATTGGAACAGTAACCTTTACGAGAAATATTAATGAGATTAATGAGGAATATGCAGAATATATAATTGATGGAGTTAAAATGGAGTTTCGATTGGCTTTAGATACTGAAGCACCATCAGAGATGTTTGTATATATACCAAGTGAACGTTCCTTGTGTATTGCAGAGGACTGTAATGCAACCATTCATAATTTATTAACTTTAAGAGGTGCTAAAGTCAGAGATGCAGTTGCTTGGGCAAAAAATATACAAAAGGCAATTGATTTATGGGGAGGTACATTAACTTCAGTATTTGGAGTCCACAACTGGCCTCGTTTTGGGAATCAAGCATCCATTGAATATCTTGAAAAACAAAGGGATGTATATCAGTATATAAATGATCAGACTTTAAGACTTATAAATAAAGGGCACACAATTGAGGAAGTTGGAAGAATGGTCAAACTTCCAAGAAGTCTTTCAGATGAATGGTACAATGGTGAATTTTATGGAACTGTTATTCATAATGCAAAAGCAGTATATCAAAGGTATCTGGGATGGTATAACGGAAATCCAGTAGATTTAAATAAATTATTTCCAGAAGAATCAGCAAAGAAATATGTAGAGTATATGGGGGGAGAAGATGCTGTTTTAACCAAAGCTAGAAAATCCTTCATAGACGGAGAATATCAATGGGTTGCTGAGGTTACAAAACAAGTTATATATGCAAATCCAAATAATAAAGAGGCAAAACTTATTTGCGCTGATGCTTTGGAGCAATTAGGGTATATTGCTGAATCTGGTCCTTGGAGAAATGAATACCTAATGGGAGCACAGGAATTACGCTATGGAGTTATTCCAGTTAGTGGTTCATTTATTTCAGAGGATGTGCTAAACAATTTACCTCTAAAGGATATTCTTTACTTACTTAGCATACGAATAGAAGGGGTAAAGGCTGGAGATTTAAATTATAAAATCAACTTTATTATTCCAGACAGAAATGAAGCAGCTTTGGCAGAAGTTAAACGAGGAATATTTAGATATATAAGTGATAAGCTTTCAAAAGATGCTGCAGTTACCGTTACTATGCCAAAGGAAGTTTTATATAAGCTGGCGACAACTAATGAAAAGCCAGATACTTCAAAGATAAAAGTACATGGGGATATTAACAAATGGAATATGTTCTTATCCCTTCAAGATACTATAAATCAAAACTTTAATATAATGACACCTGTACCAAGATAGTTAATTATGGTGATATGGGGCTGCCCATCAAGAATAAAAGCTACAATATATTGTATTAGATTTTTAAATTCTGAAACAATATATTAAGGTTTCATTTCTTAATGAGGTAGCCCTTTTTATTTTTTATTTTTTATTTTAGATTAAAGTTTAAATATAAAGCTAAAAATATTTTCTTAGAACAGTATTGACCGAATCGGTTTATGGGAATATAATGATAATATCATAAACCGATTCGGTTTAAAAACTTTAAGAGGTGAAAGCCATGGAGAAATTTTTTAATTTACCTGTAGATAAACAAAAGACAATTATAGATGCTGCACTTAAGTCCTTTGCTGCCAATGGTTATAAGAAAACCTCAGTAAGCGATATAGCTTCAGCTGCGGGAATTTCTAAAGCCATGGTGTTTCATTACTTTGGTACAAAAAAAGCTTTATATCTTTATTTAATTGAGCTATGCGGCAACACTATTATGAATGAGATTGAAGAAAAATTTGATTATAAAGTAACTGATTTCTTTGAAAGGATTAGGATTTCAGCTAATATTAAAATTTCAGTTATGAAAAAACATCCTGCAATTCCAGCATTTTTAACAAGTATGTATTTTGAAGCTGACGAGGAAGTAAATGAAGATATAAAAACTATTTTAGCAAAGAGTGAAGGCTTTAGAAGTAAAATTGCTTTTGATGGTATGGATTATTCCAAATTTAAGGAAGGTATAGATCCAAAGCTGGTTATGAAAATGCTTGTTTGCCTCGCTGAGGGTTATATGAATCAAATATCAAACAGGAAAGAAGTTGATTATGAGGCTTTTTTCAAAGAGTTTGAGGAGTTTATAGATTTGCTTAGAAACAATTTTTATAAGGAGGAATATGTATGAATTTATATGTATTAGACTTTAAAGATATTGATAAATCAAAGCTTCAAGTTGTGGGAGGTAAGGGTGCCAATCTTGGGGAACTATCCAAAATTCAGGGGATACGTGTTCCAGATGGCTTTTGTATAACTACTGAAGCTTATAAAGAAATTGTTGAAAGCAGTACGGAATTTAATATTTTAATAGATAAATTATCACTTTTAAAGGCAGATGACAGAGAAGAAATCGGTAAGCTTAGCAAAAAAATTAGAGAGCAAATAGAAGGAATAGCCATTTCAAAGGATATTGAGGAAGAAGTTATAAAACATCTTTTAAAGCTTGGTGAAAAAAATGCCTATGCAGTACGTTCAAGTGCTACAGCAGAAGATTTGCCGCTGGCTTCCTTTGCAGGTCAGCAGGATACCTATTTAAACATTATAGGGAAACAGGAGATACTTAAGCATATCAAAAGGTGCTGGGCATCACTATATACAGATAGAGCAGTAATTTACCGTATACAAAATGATTTTGACCACCGCAAGGTCTATTTATCTGTAGTAATACAGAAGATGATTTTCCCACAGGCTTCGGGAATAATGTTTACTGCAGATCCTATAACATCTAATAGAAAAGTTGTATCCATTGATGCAAGTTTTGGACTTGGAGAAGCTCTTGTATCTGGTCTAGTGAATCCAGATATATATAAAGTACGGGAAGGAAAAATAATTGATAAAAAGATATCTAAGAAGAAACTAGCAATTTATAAAGCTGAAAATGGAGGCACAGAGGAGAAAGAACTTGAAGATGCAAAGCAGGATACTCAGACTCTTTTAGATGATAGTATTTTACAGCTAGAGGGCATAGGCAGAAAAATTGAGGCATACTTTGGCCGTCCACAGGATATAGAATGGTGTCTGTATGAAAATAATTTCTATATTGTTCAGAGCAGGCCTATCACAACGTTGTATCCTATGCCGCCAGAAATTAATGATGGAAAAAATCATGTGTATATTTCCTTTGGGCATAGACAGATGATGACTGAAGCCATGAGACCCTTAGGATTATCCTTCTTTCAAGATTTATTTGATCAGATGGTAAACTATAGGATGATTGAAATGGGTGGAAGGTTGTATATGGATGCGTCCCGTGAAATTTCTTCACCCCTTAGAAGTAAGCTTTTTATTAAAGGTCTGGATACAGTAGATGTTTTAATGAAAAATGCACTTATTAACCTAATGCAACGAGAGGATTTTATCAAAAATCTTCATAAAGGAAAGACAGCTATGCCTTCAAAGGCAATGGGGATTAAATGGCTAAGGGATACCATAAAAGACTATAGAGCAAACGATCCAGCTATTGTTGAAAAACAGATGAATGATAATAAGGCTTTGATGATGGAAGTGGAGCAAAGCATTACTAAAGTTTCGGGGGATGAACTATTCAACTTTATTTTTAACAGTATGAATCAAATAAAAGATATTGTACTAGATAGCTATGGATTGGTTTTTGCAGGAGCTTATGCATCTTACTGGATAAATAAAAATATTGAAAAGTGGTTAGGTGAAAAGAATGTAGCTGATATTTTAGCTCAATCTGTATCTAATAACGTGACATCTGAAATGGGACTTGAGCTTTTGGATGTTTCCGATGTGGTAAGGCAGTATCCAGAAGTAATTGAATATTTTCAAAAGCCTAGGGAAGAGACTTTTTTTGAAGATTTGGTGAGTTTAGAAGGAGGCCTAACTGTTAGTGATTCAATTAAAGTATTTCTTAAAAAATATGGTATGCGTTGTTCAGCTGAAATAGATATCACAAGGACTCGATGGAATGAAAATCCTACTATACTTATTCCAGCAATTCTTAGCAATATAAAAGTTTTTGCCCCAAATGCACACAGTGCTAAATTTGAGCAGGGACTTAAGGAAGCAAAGAAGAAAGAGCAGGAAATTTTAAAGAGGCTTGAGAAGCTGCCTGGTGGAAATGGAAAAGCTAAGAAGACAAAGAAAGTAATCAGCGTTTTACGCAATTATGTTGGTTACCGTGAATTCAACAAGTACACTTTGATATGGTATGAATGGATTATAAAAGAGGCACTTATGAAAGAAGCGGACATTTTAGTTAATAAGGGTGTTATACAAAATAGAGAGGATATTTATTATCTAACTTTTGATGAACTTAGGGATGCTATTAAAACAAGTGGATTAGATTACAATATAATAACCAAGAGAAAAGAAGAATATGAAACTTTTGAAAAGCTTACGCCTCCTCGTGTTATAACCTCCGATGGAGAGATTATAACTGGTGAGTATAATACAGATAAAATACCAGAAGGTGCCTTAGCGGGAGTACCTGTTTCATCAGGTGTTGTTGAAGGGCGTGCAAGGGTTGTTTTAAAGATGGAGGATGCCAAGATAGAAGAAGGAGATATTTTAGTTACAACATTTACTGACCCTAGCTGGACCCCATTATTTGTATCAATTAAAGGTTTGGTTACTGAAGTAGGGGGTATGATGACTCATGGAGCTGTTGTTGCAAGGGAATACGGTCTGCCTGCAGTGGTAAGTGTTGAAAATGCTACAAAGCTAATAAAAGATGGACAGAGAATAAGAATTAATGGAAAAGAAGGATATGTAGAACTTCTATGAAGAATATGAATTTTATATTGCTTATGTTTGGAAGGATGATATCCGATACTGGATCAGGAATTCAAATGGTGGTTATGCCCTTGTATATCATCGATTCAGGAGGTTCATCAGCTACTGTTGGGTTATTTTCTTTTTTAAGTTTAGTGCCAGCTCTTATAATTTATCCATTTGCCGGAGTACTTGCTGATAGGCTTGATCGAAAGATGATAACAGTTTTAACAGACTTAGGCAGTGCAGCAGCAGTGATGGCTTTGGCTTTTGGTGCACATTTGGATAAAATGAGCTTAACTTTGCTTTTATCCATGCAGGTAGCAGTATCTTTGTTTTATGGTTTGTTCGACCCAGCCACTAAAGGTATGCTGCCTCAATTGGTACCTCAAGATGAATTAACCAAAGCTAATTCAACTCTTGCAACGCTTAGAATCTTAGGCGGCCTTTTGGGCCCTGTAATTGGTGCTGCATTATATGCAAAAGTGGGAATTACAGCAGTGTTCTTTATCAATGGAATCTCATTTTTAATGTCAGCAGGCAGCTCACTATTAATTAAGTACAGGCATGTGAAGCGAGAACAATCCATTGATGAGAAAGGATTTGCAGCAGATTTTTCAGATGGCATTAAATTTATTTTAACTAATAAAGCAATTCTCAAGTTGTGTGTTTTTTTCTTGATAATATATGCAGTTATTCAGCCAATATTTTCAGTTATATTGCCTCTGTTTTTTAGAACTCAATTGGAGTATTCCGACACACAATACGGCTATCTGCAGATGATAATCATACTAGGGGCATTGCTTGGAACAATTCTTTTAAGCCTTTTGTTTGGTAAAGAGAAGGATATGACTAAGTCCCTTGTAAGTGGCTGCAGCTTGCTAATGTTTGCAATGCTTGCATTCTCGCTTTTATTGTTCCCACACAGCTTATTTGTACTGGGGAAAGGCAGTATTTTATACTTTTACTTACTGTCAGGTACTCTCGGTCTGATAAGCATAGCCATTATGTTTATCAATGTTCCTATACAGACCTTCATACAAAAATCAACGCCAAACGAATACATGTCCAGGATGTTTTCAATTGTTGGAATGATTACCAAGGGCGGTATGCCCTTAGGGGCATTGGTGTATGGAATTGTTCTTAACAGAGCTCTTGTGCATTGGACAGTAATGACTTCTGCTTTGTTGATGTTGATTGTTTTAGTTGTATTTCTAGTATCAGTGTTGAAGAAGCATGAATTTTAATTAAAGATATATTATTTGCTACCAGCTTTATACACTAGCAAAAGTACAAAGAAATATAATTAAAAGTCGTAGTAAAAAATAACCTTAGAGATATTCTCTAGGGTTATTTTTGTTTCATTTAAATAGGATATGGAAATACAAAATTAATTTACAAATAAAGAAGAAGATAATATAATAATATTATAATTTAAATGAACAATAGTTCATAATAAAAATGGACGGTGATGTTTATGCCAAAAATAATAAAGGATGTTGAGAAAAATATTAGAAATTGTGCTGCGGAATTATTTATTAGTCTCAGCTATATTAATGTTGATATGCGGATGATATCTAAAGAATCCGGGGTAGCTGTTGGAACCTTATATAATTACTATAAAAATAAGAAGCAGCTTTATCTAAGCATACTTAAAGAAAGCTGGGAAAACACATTTAATAAGCTTGATGCTGTAAATAAGCTTAATATTTCTTCAGAAGAAAAGCTTAAAAAGTTTATAAATACTCTTTATGAAGATATTGAAGCAAGAAATGGCTTAGGAAAAGTCTTGATAAATACTTCAATTGATGAGTTAAAAGATGATAAAGAAATTATTGATTTGAAAAATAGTTTGCTTTTAAGAGTAGAAGATCTTTTTAAATGCATTGATAAGGTAGAGAGGATTAATAAATGCTCAAATATTAATACTAGGCTAGCAGAATCTCTATTGGCATCAATGCTAATAATGTTGGAACTTCATCCAAATGATAAAGAAGACAATATAGATTTCTTAGTTGAATTTATTAGTTTAACTATAAAGTAAAAATACAGAAAGATGTTATATAGGGGTGGTGGATATTATTAAATCTATTATAAAAAATATTATATTTTTGGGGCTTATTATTGGTATAGTTATTGGTGCCTTTTGCTGGGCATTTATGTTTCTTGTAAATTTATCAAGTAATTTTCTGTGGCATGAGCTGCCTCATATTATAAAAGTAAATAATTTTACCATTACTATAATTTTATGCTCATTAGGAGGATTAATAATAGGTCTTTGTCAAAAATATTTAGGTCCTTATCCAAAAGAAATGGATGAAATACTTCATGAATACAAGCTTACAAAAACTATTGACTATAAACCTTTACCAAAATATATTATATGTGCTTTTTTACCTTTAATTTTTGGAGGCAGTATAGGTCCTGAAGCTGGTCTTTTTGGAATGGTAGCTATGCTTTCAACTTTTCTAAGTGAAAAATTTAAAAGTTCAATATATAAAGTACAGCCTATTTCGAAAAAGTTATTAAATTATGTTACCTACAGCTGCACAGCTTTATCTGCTTACTTTACTATAAAATTTTTAAGTGATTTAACACATAAAGGAAGCTTTATTTTTAAATTAAGCAAAAATAATATTTCCAGTAAAGAGTTAATGTTTTTTATACCTATTTTAATTCTTTCAATAATAATAGGTATATCTTTTAACTATATGGGTGATTTAGTAAAATATACTTGTAAAAAAACTAAAATAAGCTTAAATCCATTTACAGAAGCGATAATTGGTGGAGGGATTTTGGCAGTTTTAGGGGCTTATTTTCCTCTTACACTTTTTTCTGGTGAACATGCCTTAAGAGAAATTGTTAATAACTTTGATGAATTGGGAGATATATATATATTATTTATTGCATTTTTAAAGATATTAGCTACTAAAATATCTATTAATTTTCGATGGGTTGGGGGACAGATATTCCCTACAATATTTGCCTCCTTTTGTATAGCATTTGCTGTTAGTGATATATTGAAAATTGATCCAACCTATAGTGTAGCTATTATTGCAGCGGGAGTAATTACAGTAGTGCTTAGAAAGCCTATTATAGCTGTGGTTTTAATAGGTCTCTTCCTCCCTGTGACGTATTGGATTTTTGCGATAATATCATCATTTTCAATAAATTTTATAATTGATAAATTTAAATATAAAAATTTAAATAAATACTTGCAGCATATGTTAATTAAGCTGAAAGGCATGCGATGCAAAGATTTAACTTCAGAAAACACCCCTCAGAGTTCTTAGCTCTAAGGGGTGATATGCTCGCCTTAAGGTAGAAAAAATATAAGCTTTACTAGAGAGGAGAGCATATCATAAATCTGATCTTAGGAATGAATATAAATCTAAATCAACAACACCTTTTCCTGTCCAAATTGCTCCCTGCCTTATGGTTCCTTCTTTTGTAAAACCATTTCTTTCTAATACATTTTTTGATTTTATATTATCTGGCATAACATAGGCTTGTACTCTATTTAGACCAACAGTATTAAACAAATAATCAAGTAATGCCTTTACTGTTTTAGCGGCGATACCTTTTCCGAAGTAATCTTCATTTAAAGTATATCCGATGGTTACCATGTTTACTTTTGCATCAAAGTCAAATATTTCAGCAACTCCAACAACTTTGCTTAAATCTTCATTTAAACAAATTCCAAGAAAGATTGTTTTTCTTTTGTTAAAATCTCTTTCAAAATGGGAAATCATATTTTCAACAGTAGATTTATTCTTTTTGGCTTCTGATGGTCTATATTTGAATAAGTTTTTGTTACTATATATAGAGTAAAGATCATCCAAATCTGATTTTTCTATTTTTCTTAGTGAAATCTCACTTTTTTTAATAAGGGGAAATTCTGAAAATAAACTATTCTCGCTCATAGTACCTCCATATAATTATTTTTTTGTTGCTGCTTATATTAAGCAGTCATTTTAGCATATAAATCCTCTTTTATGATTTATATGAAAATTATAACATATTTTGTATATTACTGTATCATTATTTTACAGAACATATAAAGTTTAAGAGGGAAATTTTAAATATAATAAAAGTATGGGCATTGAAGAATATAATTGGTATAAAATGCTTGTAGTATTTAGAAACAATTCTTTATATAATTGTAATATATTGCATAATTTTGTTTGAAATTTTCAAATTATAAGACAAGCTATAATTTACTAATATCAAAACTTCAATACTTAAATAATTTGAATTAATTACATTAATGGAGGTTTATTATGGAGGAATACAATATCCCGTTTCACCAAAAATCAAGCTTAAAGTGGCATATGAAACTGATATTTTTGCTGCTTACTCTCTTTACAGCAGGTGGAGGCATCTTTATGCTTGTAGCTGTTATGAAAGAAGAGTTTATCATGGGGTTAGTTATGGGGCTGTTTATGCTTGGAATAGGTTTTTACTTTGCCTATATACTTATAGCTGTAGGAATTTTGAAAAGGTTTTATATAGAAATGACAGAAGAATATATAAGAGTTTCCATGCCTTTTAAATCTAAAACGGCTTATTGGAGAGAGATTCATGAAGCACAAATATATGAATACAATAATAATACTATGCTCGCAATCTTACTTGAGAAAGATGTAAATAAAAAGAAGAAAAGGACCATATCTAATAACTTTACCTCACTATATGGCATTCCTCCACAGTCTTTTCAAATACCACTCAGGTTTTTTAGTGAAATAGATACTGAAAGATTACTATTAACTATAGGAGAGCAATTAAATAAAGTTTACATAGAGGATGAAATTAATATTGAAAGTTTAAATGAGGATAATGAAGAGCTGGATAATAACATAATTAAAGCAATAATTGCTGCAGTTTTATTTTGTGTTATTACAACTTCTGTCTATGGAGTTACAATTTATTCATTAGAAAAAAATTATTTAATGATACCTATATTTGGATGTTTTTTAATTATTGCAGGCTTTAATAAATATTATTTAGAGCAATCATTTAGTTTAATTATAAGATTTTTGATGGGATTAATATGCCTAGTTCAAGTTCCGGCTGCAATCATTTTAACAATTATAATATCAGAAAGAGCTGCAATCACAGGAAGTGATATTTTAATTATAATAAATGAGTATTTTAAGTATCTAATACAAAATCCATCAGATCAAATTGTTGTAATTATTGCTGCAATTGTTTGCTTTGGTTTTGGAGCATTTAGGGGACGAGTTAGTAGAGAACAAGCTCAGGAATAGAGAGTAAATGCTGTCTCAAGTAAATTTACCATTTTCTTATGTTGAGAAGTATGAGTAATTTATTATGAAGGGTATATGGTATCAAAATGTTTTTAAGAATTTATTCAGGAGATTAAAAAATAAATGGTTAAAGATAATAATGAATCAGAAATAGTTAAAGAATTCAAGGAAGTTTTAAAGCCAAACCCGTATGGAGCAATTTGGAACACAATTATATGTTCCGGTCCACCATTAAACCTTATCTTTAGATATTATATAGAAAGAGATATTAAGAATCCAACTGCTGCAATAATTCTTACAGTAATAGCTATGATATGTACTATTATTAATTGGTATTGGTATGTGAAGGAAAGAAATGATTTTAAAAAGAATTGGCAAAAGATTTCAGTGGAATTGGAGACCTTAAACTATAAGGAAAAGCCTTCAAAAGATTACATCGATATAATTTTTAATGGTTTCCAAATAACAGCAATAGCTTCTCTGGCAGCGGTTTTTATTTTTGGTGCTATTGCATTATTTTCTAAACTTTCATATTTTAAATATTTTGCGTTGTTTTCCATAATAATATTTCTTTTAACAGGTATAGGAATAATAATTATTAGCATTATTTCATTATTTAGCATTCTGAAAGATTTAAAGAAGGAAGGAAGATTAAAGAATGTATTAAAAAGATTTTTTCTAATCTTTATACTATTATTTATTATACAAATGATTTTCATTTTTATAATGCACAAAAACCTAGATTGGTTTGGATGCCTTTTACATTCTTTAATGATGACAATTCCGATTATTATATATATTGAAGGTGCTATTATATATAAAGAAATAATGAAAGAGTATTCAATGAATACTTCACCAGATGAAGGCGATAGCAGGTAAACTCGCTGGTTGGAAGTGTAATAGCTTGCTGACTGGTGCAAGTAATAACTCTTCCCCATATTGAGTTATGATAGTAGAACATGCTAAATTAGTGGAGTGTAAGGACAAAGGGGGGCATGCATTGAAAGAAGTTGCTTTAATTTTAGCTATATTTTTTTCTTTGGCTTTGATGATGTATTTAGGATCAATCGCAGAAAAAAATATATATTTACTCAAAAGAATAGTTATTATTGAATCTAAGGTATCACTATTGTTAGTAATTTGTATGTGGATTTATTATAGTTTTGAGACTGGAATATGGATTTCGAGAGATAATTATTTATTTAAATTTTTAATTCTTATATTAGCTTATAACATTTTTGTTTTTTTAGTTGGCTTGATTAATGATAGAAAGATAGTAAAGTTAGGTTATATAAGCATCCCAACAATCCGAGGATATGGACGTTTTGGACATGGCGGTAGTCAATACATTGGTTTTTTCTATGTTCTTTGCTTAGCTGCTATTGCTGTGATTACAGTGGCTAGTGGGGCATATCTGATTTATGGAGATTAATTAGGTTTTCTGCAAAGGGAGTGATTAAAATAAAAGAAAATGATGAGAATTTGGATTTGTTTAAAATGGAGCAAGAAGGGAGCAAATTCAAGAATCTTATTTTAGATTATAGAACAGATATTTTTCAACGTTATTTTGGGGCAAAAGGTGGAAAAACTCTATTATTTGGGGTAATTGTTGTTTGCTTAGGAAGAGGTCTAATTGGAAGGTTTATGTTTCAACAACCATTTTTATATTCTTTCTTTTATCCGCTAATTATAATCGGAATTATTTCAACAATATATCTAACATTAAAACTCATAAGCTTTAAGAGTACTAAAGCAGCACATATTTTAAGTGGGATTCTGCTCATAGTTTGCTGTGCTTTTTTGGCATTGGTTTTTCTACTTTCTGTTATTTTGATTTTAAATAAATTTTTTCATTTCTGGTTTTAAGTTTTATAAGAGTAATGCATAATGAGAACATAACTTATGCAAAGAGATATATTATGCAAGTATTAAACTTTGCTTATAATGCAAAAAAAATTCTATGGAGGTTATTAGATATATGAATATAGCAATAAAATTAAAAATGCTTTTACATAAAATATTTTGGATTGATAAATTCCAAGGGAAGAGTAAGCTCTTTACTTTTGTTGGAAAGTTTTTTATGTATGGATACATTGTAACAATCATGCTAAGCTTAATAGCATTTGTTTCAAGCTTTGATTTAAGTAATTTAATGTTTCTTCTTATTAATATTTTATTTTTCCCAATTATGTACCGTATTGTTATGGGAATACAACGATATATTCATAAAATTTAAAAGAATCAATGCTTATGTAATAAATTAAAAATATAAATTAAACTTATCAAGAAGAAGGTGAGGCTATATATAGTAATAGCGAACAAGTTAGCAAAGGTAGAAAAATCGTTTTATTAATCATTGTAATTAATAATCTATATTATGGCATAAACTTTTTTATGGGTTTGAATATACAAAATACACAAGTACTACTAAAACAAATTTTTGCAATATCAGCTGTGGTGATAATCTCACTTTTATTTTATAAGGGGTTCAAGGCTGGTGAATGGCTTACATTTTCATTATTAATACGTCCAGTTATGGAAATTATTTTTTATCCACTTTATTCTATTGGTATTTTGCAATTATATGACGGTTGGTTAATGCTAATAATTATAATAGCAATAGCAATTATTGGAGGAAATCTCATAGCAGGCCCAAATAGTATTGATGAATTTATGAAGCATCAAAGAAGCAAAAATTAATTAGTTTTACAAAATTGTTAACATAGTAGTTAATCATAAATCCATGATATTTAAACAGTTGTAATATATGACGAATTATAGATTAGTGATATGGCAGGAGGAAGAATTCATGGATAAAAATAAGAAGAAAGAATTGAAACAAAAGTATTATGTAGAACAGAAGATGACTTTCGTTGCCACCCTTCCATTTAGTTCTATGTTATTTGACTATCTTGATGAAATATTAGGAGAGCATGGATGTGATGATACTTTAAAATATACAATAAAATTTTTAGAAGATAATGAGTTACCAATTGACGAATCATTAAATTGGCTGCAAGATAATGGTGTTTTTTGTGACTGTGAGGTATTAGCCAATATAGAAGATAACATATCAGAGATATAAGATAGTTAATTTGCACTCTTCTTATAGGGCGTATTATTGTTTTTGGATAAAAATAGTTTTTTATAATAATGATGTAAAATTAATTAACACAAGAAGGGTGTGAAATATGCTACGTGAACTTAATCATGTCTATAAAATAATACTGATAGGTATATTGTGCCTATGGGTTTTAATTTCGATATTTGAAGAAAGGTTTCAAAAGTATTTAAATAATTGGATTGTTTCTATAGTTATGGTCGTTGTTATACTTATATTCATTTTGTCACTATATGATATATTGATAAATAATAATGGTAGCTATATTGACGCATTCTTTTATATATTGGGGATAGTAAGTTCTATTAGGTATTTATTAAAATCAGCAAGTAGAAAATATTAATTTACTATCATTTGAAGGCATAGTTACAGAAGTAGAAGGACATAAGAAATATATTACAATTCAAATGGAGGATAAAAATGATTAAGTGAATTTTATCAAAGCTAGTAAAGCTAATTACTTATATATTACTTATTATTATTTTATTAGTAGGTTGCCTTATACTGCCTCCAACATTTAATTTATTAACTGATTATATGAAGCCTGCTTTAAATGCGAGAGGGTTAAAATGGATTTATGATTTAATGATGCTTTCACTTTTTACATACCTGTTTCCGTATAAAATATATAGATGGTATAAAAATAAGAAAAATAATTAGAAATTTAACAAAGTGGAGGGTTCTTACATGATTATTCAATGGATACCGTTGTTAATTACTATATGTTTCTTAGCATTTTCATATTATAAACGATATTCCCTTAAGACAAGACTATTCTATTTAGGTGTACTTTTTATAATGTCATTAATTTTGGTGCTTCCCATATTTGGATTTTCAATTATGACACTTTTGGGAGCATTTTTAATTGAGAGGATATGGATCTTATTGGCGGCTGTATTATTTATCGAAACAGCGATAAACAAGAAAGGTAGAATATTAAAAATTGCTTTAGGAGTTATTTCGTTTATTATATACCTTTATCTCCGCACTGTTATTTAAAAGCTGAATAGGAATTTTAGTGCCGATAAGCTAATGAAACAGCATAATTAAAAAATAATATAATTAAAAGTCAATGTTAAGTCACATTTTTTTATAAAAAGTCACAACAGTAATTTATTGTGGAACATAAATATTAGATGGCGAATATGAGCATTAGAGGAGGCATATATTATGAAAATTGACAAGTATGGTTGGCAGTTCAGTCTTGATGTGCAGAAAACTCAATTAATGTATAGGCATAGGTTAAAGTCAATAATTGATGCTCATAAGCAATTTCCTGAATTAGTGAATTTCTTAAATGAATTGGGAATAGATATTGAAAAACCAGATAGATATCATCCAGGTTTCTCTGATGTTATATATACATTTATAGGAAGTGCAAAATCAGAAACTAATTATGAGATTGATATGTACGGAAAAGAACAATTTATATCTGTTGTAGTATATGATAAAAATGGTTCAGTAATGCTAGAAGTGTTTGGAATGAAATGACTTTAAGCAAAACTAATTAACATTCTTCTCATATGACGAAGTACTAACAGTTTATATGAACAACAAGAAAACGTATATTATGTAGATTATATGGCTTATATAGAATATATAGACAAATAGCTGAGGTAAGAGGATTATGATCAATTACACACTAGATATTATTGGAGGTAATTATGGATAAATGTTTAAATCAAGAAAAATAAAGTTATTGTATAGACTCTTCTTCACCAGATAATAAATGGATTACTATTTTCGAAGATGATGGAGAAACTGGATATATGTATTTATGTAGTTGTGAAGAAAATGGAGAATTTGATGAAATAGTTGAACATCAATGGATTTATAATCAAATTAATCCTTCAATATGGGAATGTAAAGAAGTATTTATTATATGGTCAGATAATTCAGAAAGAACTGCTTTAATTGTAGATGGTGAATGCTGGGGAATTTTTGATTTATTCAGTAAAAGAAAATTAAATGCTCCAAGGGAAGAAAATCTAATCGTTTCAATAGAAAGGCAAGTTTGGGACAAGGGTATTGGGCAAAATGAAGGGGAACCACTAAGATTAAATAATGGTTAAGAGGTAAATCATAATTTCACGATATTTAAACAGTTATAAAAAGCTACGAACTTAGGAGGTTCAAATCTGTGAAGTATTTTACTAATGAATTATGGTCAAAGCTAAATAGTGATTCACAAAAGGAACGTGATGAAGCAGACTCCGAATGGGATAGAAATTACGAAGTATACTCTGAAATATTTCAATCAGTTAAAATTAGATTTTCTCAGAAGTTTTTAAAGATATATTTGAAGAATCACGGCTTTCATGATTTTCACATAAAGAATATAGTGTTAACACACAAGGAGTATGGAGTTAAAAATCCTATATCAATAGATATATATATTACAAATAGTGTGGATACGTTTAAAATAACTTATAAACATATTAAGCAGTTTAATGTGAATTATAAAGAAGCTGAGGGCTGGGGGGATAGAAGAGGATTTGATGATTGGGCTTATGATGAGTTTTTGCCAATAGATGAACAGACTTTATCCCATGAAATACTTTTTGCTTCTGGTTTGACTATATTAATATGTTTTAAGAATGGTAATATATTTGTTACTAAAACAAAAGAGGATTAGCGAGTAAGCTTATTATTTTACAGTGAAAGAATAAAATATTAGGGTATGACATTAAATGTAAGGAAGGGAGCTAATAATGGATAACAATATCAATTGGCTAGAGCCATGGGAAGATCTTTGCACAAATCCAAGTTATTTTGAAAAAGAATTTTACAATGAGGTAGGAGAACAGCATGTTTTATATGGGAAAAGGGTTGTTGCAATAGGAAGACGGTACGATTGTGATGAAGTTTTATTTCAGGTACATGATTCAAAATTTGGTTTTGCCGTAGTGCATTTAACTTACTCTAAGGGTAGAGAAGATGATCCTAAATATCCAAAAACAAAGGTATATAAAGATTTAAACGATTGGATTAGCAAATGTATGATTTCAGACCATTTGGAATATATGACTAATGAGGAAGAATAGTTAGATAGTAATACGCAATGGTAAAAATATTACGAAACAGAAATGGTCAATTAAGGTTGCGGGGTGATGCTAGTGGAAAAATTGATAACGCCATTAGGTTTAGTGGGAATATATAAAGATGATTGCAAGGTAAAATATAGTGCAATAAAATTAAACAATGATTCAGTTTTATTTCCCGATATTAATGGTAGATATAAAATAATAATTGAATATGAAAGTGATAATCTACCACACTGTATTTGTTGTGTCATTGAGGATATAGATTGTATCAAAACCAACTATTATCCTGAATCTGGGGAAAGATTAGAATGCCAAGCATTTTATCAAGATAAGGTAAAACTATCAATAGGAATAGAATGTGATACTGGTTATTTTGATACAGGAGAAAGAATTGGTAACTATGATTATGACAGTACCTATTTAGATAATGGGATAGGATACAATATATTATCAACTACTAAATCTCATATACTCGTTTTTGGTATAGCTTGGATTAATGAATGTACTGATGAGAATGATGTACAAACATGGTATGGTGCAGACCCTACCATTATGTAATTTATAATTAATATAGTAAGACATGATAATTGTCAACATTCCTATATGATACAGCAATTATCTAATATTGTAGCCTAATAGAACACAACTTATATTCATATTAAAGGAGATTGAATTATGATAGGGAAAATTAAAGAATACTTTCTAAATGCTCATTAAAGGAATTTAGCATCAAATTGATGTGCTGATTTTATATCATTTGAGTACAATATAAAGCTTTTATAAGAGGGTGGAGTTTATGTGTCAATTAAATTTATATATGGTGCCTAAAAGTGTACCAAAAGAAGAGGTAATAAGCATTTTTGAAAAACATAATTTATATATTATTAAAGATAGCTACTACAAATTTAATGATCTTGCGAGAAACTATGAATTTTATTCTGCTAACAGTGGTTGTGATTGTAGTAGCATTATTTCAAGGCTTCGAGAAGAAAATGTTAGTAATTTTAATGCGTATAAAATAAGAAAGAAAAACGAAGAGATTGAGAAATTAAACAAAATGAAAAGATTAAAGACTTCTAAAGAGTATGACATAAAAGTAAAAGAATTTGAAAATCAAGAGACAAGCTATGGGATGTACTAGAAAGTTTTAGTAAACATATAGATGATTATGAAACTGAAGAACAAGAAAAGATATTTAAATCAAATTTGAAGCAAGAAGAACAAATCAAAATGATTCATGAAATTCTTTATCCTAAAGTAAATGAGATGTATAAAACACTAGAGAATAACAAGGAATATCAGAATGCCTTAAAGGAATATCAAAATTATCTAATTAAAAATACTGATTTAAATTATTCTATTTATTATGATATAAAAGAAAAAGAAAAAACAGTATATGAATATGATTTTAGTGATTTTTATGAGCAATTCAGCAATTTAAAAGATGCATTTATAGATGTGTTAAAATTGGCGAAAGAAATATATATTTATCCATTCTGGCAGGACGAAGATCTGCTAGAAATTAAGGATGAAAGACAAGTGATGATTGAAAATTTGAATATTGAAGATTTGATTTTTCTTCCCTATAAAAACCTTTTACAAATAGAAGCTATTAGTAAATAGTATTGTTCTTAAATTGTGCTGCAAGGATAAATTATAACGAACAAAAAGGGGAATAGACTTATGATAAAAAAGTTTTACTTATCTGGTAATGAAATAAAAAGGATTATAGATTCAGATGAGGGATGTATTGCAACTGATAGAATTACAGTAGATGGTTGTAAGGTTGGGTTTATGTATAGAGAAGAACCATATCAAAATGGCAATCCTGATAGTGGTTGGAGGTTTATGGCTGGTGATGAGGATGATGATTATATGAATAATCCTGACAACCATGGTATTTATCAAATCAACACTATATGTAATTATGACCCTGATATAATTCCGTTTCTTGATTCAGCAGCAGGAACTGCATTTATTCGTAATGAAAGTGGTAAATTTGCACTTGATGAGGAGTGGGAATCACCTGAAGATTAATAAATCTTTGTTTCGAAATATTAATATATTGTTGAACAACAGTAATTTATTGTATCTTTGAAATGAGATTATTTACAGTATCTTTATAAGTAAATGGAGTGATAATTACAGTATGGATTGGATAGAAATAAAAACCGAGGATGATATTAAAAATTTATTAAATACATTTGGGTGGTTTCATGATGGGTGTTTAAGAGAGATTCATCTATGGAATAGCTATCATGTTTCTGAAGATTTAGGAATGGGTTGTGGAGATTACTCAATAAATGCCAAAGTATTATTTCAAAGACAATTTGAAAATCCTTCAGCAATTGAGGTTTACTTTAGAGAAATCCAAAGAATGAACATTGTTTCTACATCTTCGGATTATTGGTATAGTATTTTCGGAGTAACACTTGAGTACAAGGATGGGATATATTATTGGGCGGATGAAGAAGATTGGAATATTGATAATCCTAATAATGATAATACTATGTGGATTTCTGCAAAGGGGATAAAATGGCGTGATAGAAGTGAATTTATAGGGGAGAAATTAAGGTACGGTAAAAGAGTTGGTAGGTAGGTTTAAAGGCGCATATTTCTTTATAAGTAGTTTTGAAATAAATGAAAAATGTTAGTGTTAATACGTAATCTTGTTATAAAATCTATTAATCATAAGTGTATGATTTTTAAGTAATGGTAAAATTTTACGGATTGAAATAATTTCTGAGATGATTGGAGGATAAATATTGAAACATAAAAAAGATAGTGAACTTTATTTGAAAATGTATCCTGAATTATTAAAGTGGATAAATGAGTGTCCTATATGCCATAGCAAAGGACATAAACCTGAAATGCCTGAACACATTGGAGAAGAATATTCTATTGCTGCATATAATATTCGAAAATATTTTAAACCACTTGAAGTAGATGAAGATGGTCTTTGTTTACAATGTTCAAAAGTTTACAATCAAAAAAGATGGAGGGATTAAGTATATTTAGTTCGCTATCTTCTTATAAAACGAACAAGAAACATAAATTTGTGCGAGGTGTGCTGAGTGAGCGAAGATAAGGTTGATTTTGTAACATATACAAATAAGCATAGTTGTATTGTAAAGGGTGGCATAGAAGCAATAAATAAAGTTTTAAATGGTACAGGTGAAGCAGAGAAAAGAAGTTTATTATTTTGTTTAGATAAATATCTCGACCCTTATTATGGATATAATTTACCTTATTTTGATGATATTATTATGCTTCTTCAAGATCATTTGTTTTTGACTAATATTAAGGAAGTTAAAGAGGATATTCTCCAATTGTTAGGAGACTATGCAACTAAATCATTAGATTATTTAGCTACAAGGATAGACGAGTTGGAGTCAGAACCTGAATTACTTGAGTATGCCTTATATGCATTAGGCAATACTTGTAATCATAAGTATATACCAATTTTTATTAGATATGAAAACCATCATAATCCTATTATAAGAAGTGCTATAAAAGACATTCTGATTGATTTATCCAATAAAATTAATAAATGGTAATTCACTCAATATTTTTTCAGGTGCCAACTCTTAAAGAGATATAGATTTATTAATTACAGCAATGTCCAAACTTTAAATGTGAGAGGGTTAAAATGGATTTATGATTTAATAATGCTTTCACTTTTTACATACCTGTTTTCGTATAAAATACATAGATGATATAAAAATAAGAAAAATAATTAGGAATTTAATAAAGTGGAGGATTTGCAGATGATTATTCAATGGATACCGTTGTTAATTACTATATGCTTCTTGGCATTTTCATATTATAAACGATATTCCCTTAAGACAAGACTATTATATTTAGGTGCACTTTTCATAGTATCATTAATTTTGGTGCTTCCCATATTTGGATTTTCAATTATGACACTTTGGGGAGCATTTTTAATTGAAAGGATATGGATCTTATTGACGGCTGTATTATTTATTGAAACGGCAATAAGCAAGAAAAGTAGAATGCTAAGAATTATCTTAGGAGTTATTTCCTTTGTTATATACCTTTATCTCCGTACTTTTATTTAAAAGTTAAGTAACAGTAATTAGAGACGAATTAAGAAAAGTCAAAATGACTTTTAAAAAATATGTATATTTTCAACACTATTTTAAAATATAGCTTTGTATTATATCAATATACTTTTATTTTAGAATTTTTAAAGGAAGGACAACAAATGAAAATATTAAAAGTGATAGGCATTGGTATCCTTTATTTTATAGGAACAATTATATTTGCAACAATATTGGCACTTGGAACAATATTTACTTACTTTCCATTACAGATATTTTTGTTTGGTAGAGGAGACTATTTACTTTTCATATCCAATAATTCGAATATGATACCTGTTTTTATGATAATGACTTTAATCATATATGCAGTAATTAAAATAAAAGAAAAGTTATTCAAAAGGAAAGAAGTACAGGTAGAGCTAATAGAAGAAGCTGAACCTGTAGATACTGACACACTTAGTAGAAAAGAGCAGACTATTATTAGTCTGCTAAATAAGCTTATAGCATTTGATAATATTATTTCAAAGATATTCAAAGTAATAAAAGTTTGCTACATACCAGTTTTATTGATAGCCTTATACTACGGAATGACTAGTTATGCAATTTTGTACAGTGACAGCATAAAGTTAAGCTCACCAATAAAACCAGCTGATACAATTTATAAATACAGTGATATAAAAAGAGTTGATGTTGGGGTAGAAAAAGAAAATAGAAGTTCCTACTCTCCATACTATACTGTAACATTTTCTGATAAAAAGTCAGTAAATCTTTTTGGAGGAAGTATGCATGAGGATAAGGATAGAGGCTTTGAGTATATATTGATTGACTTAGACAAGAAGTTAAAAACACAAGGGATTAATAAAACTGTAAACAAAACAAACTTTGATAACTATGCTAAAGGCCTGGATAAGAGCTTCATAAGCAGAGTAAATCAGTTATTTAATAATAAATAGATACTTTATGTGGCAATTTTCTTATATTGTTTAATAACAGTAATTTAATGTGAATCAAATTACTTTGGATAAAAAGGAGGAGAACATATGGACATTACCTTCTATAACAATGACAGTACTGTTTTTAATTATAGAACATGTGGGGTTATATCTGACGGCAAAAGAATATTATTGCATAGAAAAGAAGATGATGATTTTTGGGCGCTTGTTGGTGGTAGAGTACAAATGCTAGAGCCATCAGATTGTTCAATAAAACGAGAAATCAAAGAAGAATTAGGCGAGGTTATTGAGATAAATAGACTACTATGGATGGTAGAAAATTTCTTTAGATATGGAGACAAACAGTATCATGAGATTTCAACGATATATCTTGTGAATCTTGATAAGGAATCATGGTTATTGAATCAGAATCATTCCTTTAATGGGATAGAAGATAAGAAGCTAATATATAAATGGTTTAGTTTTGATGAATTAAACAGCTTAGATATAAGACCAAGTTTCTTAAAGGAAAAGCTAATATCATTACCAAATAACCCAAGCCACATAATAAATAAGGATTAATAAGCAATATCTTAGATTCTTCAAGACTTATATTAAAGATGTTGAGTAAGTCCTATGCAGGGAACTTTTGAAAATGTGTGAGAGGAAGAAGAAATGAAAAGAAAAAAGAAAGTTAAAATGATAAACAAAATGCATGTGATTCATCAAAGGGCGGATAGCGGTAAATTATTTATTATGAAGAATTGTAAATAGGTGTGAACTTATTAATTAAAATCCGACTCTTTTAAAAAGTAATAATAAGTGCAAGTGTTAAAATAGAGGAGTGGTGGAGTATGGCATTAGGTATTGCCCTTGCAATATCTGCAATTATGGGCATAATCTATGGAATAATTAATAAAAATAAACCTTTAGGAATAGCCTCAGTAATTATATTGATTATGATTATTGCTATATGGGTGTATTTTTATAACAATCCTTATTAAGGTTTACGTTTTTCACATACCAAACTGTAATTGAAGCATTTATAAAGGATATGGAGGATGATTTAGTGATAGAACAAATTAAGGAGAGTATAGGGTTTGATTTGGCCATTCAATAAATATTGTCCTCAGTTGAGGGCATGATAGGACTTGGTATTTTTGTTATATTCGTATTTATATTTGGATACTTATGTTGCTTACAAGACAATAATGTTGATTTCTTGGATCATTTGTTAAATTGGGAGAGTATTATTTTTATACCCATTGCCGTTGCATGTTATAGAATAAATTATGTTAGAATGAAAAATTGGCTTACAAATGAATATGACTTCTCATCATTGTATCTAATAGGATTACTAATCTTAATTCCTTCATATAAGCTCGGATGGATTTATTATAAGAAAAAGTTTATTAATACTTATCGTTGTCCAGGGCATTTTCAGGCAAAATTTATTGGTGGACATGCAATGATTTGTATTTTTATCCCCATTTTTGGTTTGATTGTATTAATTATGACAGTATCTCATTTGAATTTCAGATAAATTATTATAATTTTTCGATGCAAGAGCAATTTATTTTGCCAAACTTTATATAAAAGGAGCATTTGATTTGAAAGAAAATATGAAATGGGAATTTTCTGATGTAAAAAATACAGCTGTTTTTACGACAAGGCAGGTTGTTAATGAAGGTATGCCAATACTCTATGTTTACCACGATGAAGAGGATGGTGCTTGGCAGTTCCACTATGGTAATAATGTTTCTGTGGAAGATGCTATGATTGTATCATTAGGAATGATAGTTAATTTGGATGATACTTTAAATCAATTATTTGACCTTCCTTTAGGATGGGTTGCTACAAGAAAAAGTATTAATGATTCCTGGGAGAAAAAAGAAAATAAATATGAGTAGAAAATTTAAAGATGATTTTGGATGGCATAATCAAAAGTTTTTTGTTTTAATTCAGGCCTTGGTTTATGGCGATATGTAATATTTAAAGATATAAATATTACTACTAGCGTTAAATGATTAATGTATTTATAAATTATTTTATTATCTGCGTTATCTTAAGTTACTGCGCAGCATATTAGTTTGCTTTAGGAGATATAAATATGACTAAAAAAACATTACAAGAACTAGTCTATGAAAGTGAGAAAATATGGGAACTTTTGCAATCTTGGTTTAAGGCGAGTCCTGTTAATTATGAAATTCTTGATACTTCTAAAGAAGAATCTGAAAAGACTCTTTATAATTTACAAGTAACAACTAAATCAACATTAGGAGCAATAGCCTATAAAACAGGTGGCATTTTGATAGACTATGGCTGGCTAAAAATACTTGGGGCAGGAAATGAAAAAATTTTCGGCGATTTGCTTTATTGGAATTGCATGAAAAGCTCATATATCATTAGAACTGTCAGAAATTCAATGATTGTAGCTTATGACATTATTGGAGGATTTTTTTCTATAAATGGCGGAGCATTTGAAGGTGAAATAGGTAATATCTTTTACTTGGCTCCTGATACTTTGGAGTGGGAAGACATGACGATGGGATATACTGACTTTATCAGATGGATTTTAGATAATAATCTAAAAACATTCTATGAAGGTTTAAGATGGGATGACTGGGCAAAAGATGTTACAAAAATTCCTTGCGATAAGGGCTTAAGCTTCTATCCTCCTTTATGGTCAGAACAGGGTTCTATTTCTTTGAGTAGTAGAAGAATAGTGCCTATAAGAGAACAATGGGAGTTAAATCTTGAATTTATAGAAAAGTTTAAATAAACTATTTCAAAAATGGTTCAATAAGTTCTAATACACAATCTTCTTATACTAAGATGTAAGAATACATTTGATGAAACCAGTATAATGCAAGATTTGAGAGGTGATAAATTTGAGGAAATACTCTATTGCTACAGGAAACCCCCATGAGCAGCTAATTATTAGTAATATTAGAGTTTCCTACGATGATTTCAATAACGGAAATCCCTATAATACATCTTTTAGTGTTAAAGTAATTTCTGGAGATTTTGCAGGTACTGCTGAATTTGAATATAACATTAAAGATTTTATTTCTTTTATTAAGGAAATAAGAGAGTTATATAATTTTAAATTAAATAAAGTTGAATTATATGATATTGGTTATGGCTCTAACATACAATTTTATTTAGATAAAACAGGTCATATAAAAATATTAGGAACAATATATGGAGATTCAATGGAGTATAGTTTAACTTTTACATTTCCAACAGACCAAACTGCAATTGAAGCATTTTCTACTTCTCTTTATAAGGATTTTATTACTGAGAATACATATAAATTATAACCTTACTTCTTAGTTCATAACTGAGAAGCTGAAAAATGCTGTAAAACAAATGGAGGAATATTTCGAGGTAATCTAAAATAATTCTTATAGAATAAATAAAATAGTTAAACATAAAATGGTGATTTATATGAAGAAAAATAAGAACTTAAAACATTCAAATAAAATAATTAGAATAATATATCCAAAACAATATACAAGTTACGCAATTTTAAGCTTACTTATAATCGCATTTTGTACATACCTAGGATACTTAAGTGGCAGTGGGAATTTAACAGATAATTTAAGTATAAGTGAGGTCTTTTATAGTATTGTTATATACTTATCTTTGATTTTAATTTCTCTCTATTTTATTACTACAATCACATTTCTTTTTCTGAAACGAATTAAACTAGAAGTCAAGGAAAAGGAAATTCAAATTAATAAAGTTTTTATTAAACGTAAAATTTTAATAACAGATATTGATTCAATACGCATAGGTCGAGTTTCTTTAGAATATCCCTTATCTTATGTAATCATCAAGCGTAGGAAATATTGCAATAAGTATAGTAGTAAATATTTAATATTTCCAGTATCATGGTTTTCTCTTTCAGATTTAAGATATGTTTTAGAATTTGCAAAAGAACGTAATAAAAAAATAGAGTTTACTGGGGTTTACAATTTAAATTAACTTTAAGGAGCCAATATAATTTACAATCTTTATATCTTGAAATATAGAAAGTAAGATATGATTTATAAATACTGAAGGAGCTCATAAAGTTTAAACTATTTACTAAAGAAGAAAGTAGGCAAAATATGTGGGATAATATAAAAAAGTGTATGTATATTGTATTTATAATATGGACTGTAATGGTATTATTTATCGTTTATAAGAATATAGAATTTCCTTTTATTCTTCAATTCCTAGTGGGATATGTAATATGTCTGCTATTGGTAGGATTATATTTTATAGTTACTGCATTTTTAAATATCAGAAAATCCAAATGGAGTACAATAAAAAAGGTGTTTATAAAATTTATTATTGGATCATTTACTTTATGGTTTTTAAATATTTTATTTATTTACTTAATTAAAGGTGAATTAAGAATAACGGATAGGATTGTCAATTCCATAATTCTTTCTTTTTTATTCACTTTTGGAGAATTAGGAGTTGAAAAAAATAGCGATTAACAAAATGCGATAATTGATTCATGATATTAAAATTTTGATATGTAACAGCAATTTATTTTACCGCACTTTATATAAAAGAAGCATCTGATAGAAGGGAGTAGGTTAATATTAGCACTAACAGATTAAGTTACGTATTGTATATAATTGCTTCATTGTTGGTATTTATCCCTATAGCCATAGTCTTTGTTACAGAAACTGGTTTCAATTCCTTTGTTAGCAAAATAATTATTAGCACAGCACTTATTCTTATCATACTAGGAAAAATATTAACTGTAATTAAAAAGGGTAAAAAAGATAGCAGTATTCCAAAGGATATCGGAATTATTATAGGGCTTTTGATTGTATTAATATCAAAGGTTTTAAGATAAATATATTTATAAATTATTTTAGTATCTTTTTTACAAGCAGCAGAAATGTTGTATCAACTAAAGCACTTTGGAAGTTAAGCACTAAATATAGTGAGAAATTCAGATGAGTTATTAACTATAAGTAGTTTACATTTTTTAATGATAAACAATTGTAATATATGACGAAGCAAGTTAGATGATTAATCGTGCATTATTATAGTGATTTTATTGGAGGTTTAAGTAGAATGGAGATGAGTAAATTTATACTTCATGGAGATATATTATCTTTACAAGCTAGAATTGATGGAACAGATTATAGATTTGGTGTAAAGTGGAAAGCCCCTCAAAAGCCTTATGATGAAACTTGGGAACTAAAATCATATTGTAATATTTTAACTGGCGAAAAGAATTTAACTGAAGAACAAATTAGAACATTTATGGACACTATTAATGCAAAATGGAATTGGAATATATCAGATTTTGAAAAATGATTTGTCTTAATGACTATATTAAAACAGTATTCAACTTTGTTGATAAAGTAGAGGAGTTTTATAAGAAGAGCGAAGCAAAGAATATTCCAGCCGATGACTTTGACCGAGATAGATATATCAAGTTTTGGAAAGAATGGAATAATCGAAGGAACTTTCAATGAGATTTGAGAACATATTTGTATGCACAAAATAGTAGAATATGAATAATAAATCATGCTTTCTTAATAGAGTGATGTTTGGTTGAGGGGATGAGAATGGATTTGGTGGATAAATTAGAATTAAGAAATGTCCGTGTTGAGACTTTGGACAATATAGGGAAACACTTGCATAAACAATGGGAAAAGAAGTTTGCAGGTGATTTGAATAATTCCCAAAAGCATAAGATATACTTAGATCAATATCTATGGCATATATTTAGTTATGAAAAGGTTCAACACCTATGCGGAAAAGACGCTATAGATGCGTTTAATAACATTAAGAAAGAGGAATGCTATGCGTTCTATGAAAATGATGACAAAGCTCTGAAGTTAGCGAATTCAAAGGATATTAAGGCTGAAGATTTTAATAGTGAACATGATATTTATATAGTTGATAATAACATGTCTTGGACATTTGTTCACACACATGAAGATTATTGCGGGCCATATTTTTGCAGAATAAATAATTAAATAAGTGGTTGAGAACTGCTAACTTGGTGTTTGGACTAGACGTGCTAATTTTATATATGATATAGTATGATTTATAAAAGATATAATTGAAAAAGAGGTATAAATTATGATAAGACCAATTATAAAAGATATATTGTTTTTAGGACAAAAATCAGAAGATGCAACTAAAAATGATATAGTAGTAATTGATGATTTAATAGATACATTAAGAGCAAACCTTGAGAATTGTGTTGGATTGGCTGGTAATATGATTGGAGTAAAAAAGCGTATATTAGTATTTGCTGTAGGAAACCTTATTGTGCCTATGATAAATCCAGTTATATTAAATAAAGAAAAGATTTATGAAACTGAAGAGAGTTGTTTATCTTTAATTGGCTTTAGAAAAACAAAGAGATATGAAAAGATAGAAGTGGAGTATCTTGATAGAAATTTTAAGAAGCAAAGGCAAGTGTTTACTGGATTTACAGCACAAATAATTCAACATGAAATGGATCATTTTGAAGGTATAATAATCTAATTGAATAATTAAAATATGAAGTAATTATTAACCTAGAGGTCATTGAGAACCATGTGAGTTTGATAAGTGAGGTTTTCCTCTGATCATTAATTAATAATAATTAGGGGTACTGTTATTTAGAAATATAATATATACTTGATTAGAAGAGAAATAGGTATTAAAAAAAAGAAAGAGAGCGAAAAAATGGAAAAGTTTTTTAAAGCAATAGAGGAAAAGATAAGAAAGTCAGGATATCCTGGAGAAGTCAGTGGCGAAGAAATCTACGCTGAAATAAGTGATGAGGCCGAGGATCAAGAAGAAGGAAGTTACTTATTCATGAAGAAGCAAGATGATGATATCATGTTCGAATACAGAGTGGATATTTTAGAGGACAATATTAATTTAGCAACCCTCACGATACATACATCAGAGAGAAATTACTTTATTGATTTTGATGCTGAATAGATAGACGTATTGGTGATGAAGTATGTTACTGGTAAAATAAAATTGGGTTTTAAGAATTTTTATGATTTTTTTAAAACACTCCGTCTTAATTACAATATTTAAGGAATATAAATAGTAATTTGTGGAGGGAATTTAATGCAAAAAGTATATGAAACTGAAAGACTTATATTAAAGATATTGGACAATTCCTATGCGGAATTGGTCATAGATTATTATTTGAGAAATAAGTCTTTTTTAGAAGAGTGGGAAGCAGTGAAGCGTGAAGAATTTTATACAAATAAATATCAGGAAGAACAATTGGGTGAAGAGTTATCTAATATTGAAAATAAAAGATCTTTTAGGTTATGGGTTTTCAAAAAAGATGATGATAATGGGATAATAGGTTCTGTTGGTTTTAATAATATTGTAAGAGGAGCATTTCTATCCTGTCATCTTGGTTACAAATTGGACAAGGAAGAAGTAAATAAAGGATATATAACTGAGGCAATTCAAAAGGGTATTGAAATCATGTTTAATGAATTTGGATTGCATAGAATCGAAGCAAATATCATGCCTAAGAATAAACGTTCTTTAAGGGTGGTTGAAAAGTTAGGGTTTTATAACGAGGGATTAGCATACAAATATTTAAAGATAAATGGGAAATGGGAAGATCATATACATATGGTTTTATTAAATGATAAGGTTTAGTAAAGATAATGTATATTTTTCATAAAAGGATACATTAAGGTATATTTTATATAACTTGCTTAATTCTGAAGAACTATGGAATATAAAATAAGAATTTGGTAAAATGTGATTATAGTTAGGATATGAACCATAATGCTTTGTTTGGGATCTTATTTTGAAAGGGAGTTTTATTATGGGAGAATTATCAAATCTGCCTAATATCGGAAAAGAAGTTGAAAGTCAGTTGAATAAAGTAGGTATATTTACTTATGATGAATTAAAAGATATTGGTGCAGAACAGGCATGGCTGAAGATACAAGAAATTGATGCTTCTGCATGTATTCACAGATTGTTAGCACTGGAAGGCGCAATTCACGGTGTTAAGAAAATAGAGTTACCACAGGAACGTAAAGCAAATCTAAAAGACTTTTATAATTGGCATAAGGGCAAATAGGAATTTGAAGGTTAAATGGAAGATAAGTTAGAATTCAATAATGATTTTATGGCTAACTGTGAGAAAGTTAGCCTTGTTTTTTGCATATAATCAAGGCGACTTTGTATAATATTACGATTTATTTTCATATAAAGGGGAGTTTACAATATGACTGTTTATATAGCATTGTTAAGAGGTATTAACGTAGGTGGAAAAAATATAATTAAGATGGCAGATTTGAAACGAGTATTTGAATCAATTGGACTTTGTGAAGTAAAAACATATATTCAAAGTGGAAATGTTCTATTCAAATCAAATGACGTAGAGAATTCTCTTTGCAATAAAATTGAACATGAGATTGAGGCTGTCTTTGGGATTGCTGTAAAAGTTATTTTAAGGACATCCACTGAGTTAGAACAAATTATTTTGAATTGCCCATTCTCGAAGGATGAATTAATAGAAGCAGAGGCGTTATCCGAAGTAGAGACTCTGTATGCTGCGTTAATGAAGCATACTCCTTTAAAAGAGAAGGTTGAGTGCTTAGATGTTTACAGAAGTGAAAGTGATAAGTATCAAGTTATAGGAAGAGAGGTATATCTTTTATTTCATCATAGTATTCGTAATTCAAAACTTGCTAATAATCTTTACAAATTAGATGTACCAATAACTGTGCGTAATTGGAAAACATTAAGCAAACTTAATGAATTAGCAAAAGCTATGGAAATATAAAAAGAAAAGTATTATTATATAAATTTTTGTTTAACGGTAATATAATAGTAGGTGTTTTTGTTTATAAGCAGAAAGAAGGGATAGAACTCATGAGTATGAATATTATGGTTGTAGACGATGAGCAGTCCATAGCAGATCTAATTGAAGTTTATTTAAAAAATGAAGGTTTTACAATATACAAATTTTATAACGGTAAAGATGCGCTCAGGTGTGTTGAGTCGGAACAGTTAGAGCTTGCGATACTAGATGTCATGCTGCCGGATATTGATGGCTTTACTCTCTGCCAGAAAATTAGGAAAAAACATAATTTTCCCGTAATCATGCTGACAGCTAAAGAAGAAGAAATCGATAAGATTACCGGACTGACATTAGGTGCGGACGACTATATCACTAAACCGTTTCGCCCTTTGGAACTTGTTGCCCGTGTAAAGGCACAGCTCCGTAGATTTACCAAATATAATTCTTCAGAGCCAAACCGGGAAGAACATTTGATTGCCTTTTCTGGCTTGGTACTAGACATGGATACCCATGAATGTACTCTGAATGAAAAAAAGCTATCCCTCACTCCTACAGAGTTTTCAATTCTTTGGGCTCTTTGCTCCAATCGCGGACGGGTGGTAAGTTCGGAAGAATTGTTCCGTGAGGTATGGAAAGATAAGTATTTTACCAACAGCAACAATACGGTAATGGTCCATATCCGGCATTTAAGAGAAAAAATGCAGGACAGTGCAGAGCATCCCAAATATATCAAAACTGTATGGGGAGTTGGCTATAAAATTGAAAAGTAAGATGGATAAAAGAAGGAATGATTATACAAAAATAAAAAGAAAAATATTTTTCAGAATGCTCCTAATTATTTTTACCACAGCTGCAACAGTTTACTTTCTGCGTTTTTTCATTCAAGAAAACTTCAGTGTTGGAGATAGTATTGTACAATTTTTAAAAAATACGTTTCATATGCGTGATAGAGATGCTGTAATGATTTCTCATCTTCTATTTCTTAATAATATGGAAGCTATTACACTTATTGTGATTCTGGTATTCTTGGTTGTTTTACTTAAGGTTTCAATTTCTTGGTTTACAAAATATTTTGATGAAGTAAGTAGCGGAATGGATAGACTTGCTGAGGAATCCGATGATGAAATTACGTTATCACCAGAATTGGATTTTATAGAAAACAAGCTTAATCAGATAAAAAACAACCTGGAAAAACAAAAGAAAGCTGCACTTGAGGCCGAGCAGCGCAAAAATGATTTGGTAGTTTATTTGGCGCATGATATAAAAACACCTCTGACCTCTGTTATAGGATACTTAAGTCTTCTTGATGAAGCTCCTGATATGCCTCCTGAGCAGAAGGCAAAGTATATCGGTATTACCTTGGAGAAAGCTTATCGATTAGAGCAGCTTATAAATGAGTTTTTTGAGATAACAAGATTTAATCTTCAAACTATTGTTTTGGATAAAGAAAAAATCAATTTACTTTTCATGCTCCAGCAGATTGCAGATGAATTTTATCCAATGCTGGCTCCGCAAGAAAAGCAGGTGTCCGTAAATGTGCCTGACGACCTCGCTTTGTGTGGAGACGCAGACAAACTGGCTCGTGTGTTCAATAACATCTTGAAAAATGCCATAGCCTATAGCTATGAAAACAGCGTCATTGACATTTCTGCTCAGCAGCAGGAGAAAGGTATTGTTATAACTTTTACGAATCAGGGAAATCCAATCCCGCAGGCAAAGCTTGAAACTATTTTTGAAAAGTTTTATCGATTAGATTCTGCACGTTCCACAAACACCGGTGGAGCAGGGTTAGGTTTGGCAATCGCACAAGAAATTGTCACGGCTCACCATGGAACAATCTCTGTGGAAAGTAACTCGGAAAATACTACATTTACAGTAAAGCTTCCGTCATAAGAAAATCTTAAGAAATTCATAAGATAGAATTCCAATATAGCTCCTTATTCTGTGTTTAAATAATATCAGCGCAAAATAAGCAGAGATTAGATGAAAGATGGAGGTATTATGAATAAACGGGAGAGAATTAAAACAGTCTTTTTATATGGTGTTTTCATTTGTTACATACTTTTATTAATTAAAATATTGTTCTTATCAAGAATTTCGCATTTGGAGCATAGGTCAATAAATCTCATTCCTTTTTATAGTATAATGGAATATGTATCTGGTAGTTCTGCGAATATAAGAGCATTTGCTTTTGGCAACGTGGTTGGCAATATAGTTATTTTTATTCCACTTGGGGCATATTTGTTATTATTCAAAAATGATAAAAGAGTAATAACCAATTTGTTGTTTATATTCATAGTGAGTTTGTTTGTTGAAATCATTCAGGGGATTTTAGGCATTGGAGCATCAGACATTGATGATATAATTCTAAATTGTCTGGGTGGACTGATTGGTATTTTAGGGTATAAGCTTTTATTGATTATATTGCGAAATGAGAAAAAAGTACATAATGTAATCACAATACTATCTGTGATGGGATTACCTGGTATATTATATTATTTATTTATGATGAGAATGAGATTTTAAATCCAACTCTATTCAAACTGTGAATTATGGTTTACCCAGATATGAGAAAAATGTCTACAAATATGATTAAAGAAGAAGTGTTAAAGGATTCCTCAAAAGCAGTTCTTCTTTGGGAAAAGTAGAAGATTATTATCTTGTGGTTTATATTGTGGAGGTTGTAAGAATTACAAAGAAAATTTTAATTGTATGGGATGTAGAAATGAAAAAGAGCTTGTTAATCTTATATTTGTTTAGT
Organism: Clostridium sp. HMP27; assembly: GCF_000765165.1. NCBI lineage: Bacteria > Bacillati > Bacillota > Clostridia > Eubacteriales > Clostridiaceae > Clostridium > Clostridium sp. HMP27. Next base: position 64,865 of record NZ_JMFY01000002.1, read on the forward strand.
TATATGCATTAGATTGTAATTAAGGTTATAATTAATGTATAAGTGGGTATTTATTGCTTAATAATTTAGAAGGGGAATGTATTAATGAAGAAAGTAATTGTATGTTTATCATTTATTGCTCTGGGCATGATTTGCTTTTACTTTGCATTTCAAGATAACACGAATGCAACATTAGGGGTGCCATTAACAATAGTTGGTGCGATATCTTTCGGTATAGGGCTTTATAAAAGTTGGCGTAATGGAATTCTTACATCTGTACTGGATTTATTTCATTTTTGGCCATAACGTAAAGAAATCATTTAGCATTAAAATATTTTAGGAAGTAAATTAAGGGAAGTCATAATGACTCCCCTTAAAAATTTTACATATTTTTTTATTTTTATGTCTTTACTATGCCATAAAATACAAAAAAAGTCAAGTATTGTAGTCGGGGTATCAAAGTAGTATAAAGTATTAGAGGTGATAATTTTATGAAACAAAAAAGTTTCACAGCACTTGTAAGTGCCTTTTCGAGAGCTTACCATTCAACACAAAATACAGAGAAAGTAAAAGTATTTGATGATTATTTGGCAAGGAAAATCTTAACGGAGCATGAGTACGAACAAATAGAAAGTAATATGTCAAAAGGAATTGGTTTCTTCAATCCAACTTTTGTGGGCACACAGGACGAGGCTTTGCGATGGGTTGTTGATAATCAGTTATCTCCTTCTCCACTAGGAAGAGCAGTATTTACAGAGAGACTGCTTGAAAATGCTGTTCGTATGGGTGCAAGGCAGTATTTGATTTTTGCAGCAGGATATGACACATTTGCATATCGACAACCCAACTGGGCATCAAAAATTGAAATCTTTGAAATTGACCATCCTGCTACTGGTGCAGACAAACAAAAACGCATTCAGTCATTAGTAACGCATAAACCTGCGAATTTGCACTATATATCTGCGGATTTTACCAAAGACAACTGGCAGAGCAAATTGCTTGAATGTACACAATTTAATCAAAGTAAAATAAGCTTTTGCAGTTTGCTTGGAATAAGCTACTATTTGACTAAACAGGTTTTTATAGAAATAATCAGAACGATTTCAAAATTTGTGCCAGAAGGTAGTAGTATAGTTTTCGATTATCCAGATGAATATACTTATACTGACAAGGCGGGAGAACGAGCCAAAAAGCAGGCATTAATGGCTGGTGCGGCAAATGAAAAAATGCTTGCGAGTTATTCTTATATGGAATTGGAAAAGATATTAGCTGATAACAATTTCTTGATATATGAGCATTTGACACCAAATGAAATAACAGAGCAGTATTTCAAAAAGTATAATGAAGCAAATCCAGAGCATCCAATTACAGCATTTGATAATGTGAATTATTGTTTAGCGGTTAAAAAATAAAGGATATTGGAATTATTATAATGTAATAGTATAACTATATATTATAAATCAATGATATCTAAAGGAGACTCAGTATTGTTTTTATTTAAGTAAGAAGGGTGTATATATCGGATATTCATTGGAAGAATTATCATATTTCATTGCAATTGGAGGAATAAGGATTATGGACAATTTAGTAATTAAGGAATGTAGTTTAAAGGATATAGAAAAAATTAAATATATAGGTGAAAAAACATTCTATGAAACATTTTCCAATGATAATACAAAAGAAGATATGGAAAGCTATTTAAAAGAAAATTTTTCTTATGAGAAGTTAGATAGCGAAATCAAAAATAATGGTTCAAAATTTTACATAGTAGAAAATAATGAAGAAGTAGCTGCGTATATGAAAGTTAATTTTGACAAAGCTCAAACAGAGGCAGGGCATGATAATACATTAGAAGTTCAAAGAATTTATGTATTGCAGGAATACAAGGGTAAACATGTTGGCAAATTGCTAATACAAAAGGCTATAGAAATTGGCAAAAGTAATAATCTTGATTACATTTGGTTAGGTGTATGGGAAAACAACATCAATGCGATAAAATTTTATGAAAAGCAGGGATTTAATAAATTTGATACACATATTTTCAAATTGGGTGAAGATGAACAGATGGATAATTTAATGAAACTCATATTGTAAAGCTTATTTATAGCAAATAGAAAATATATAGGAGTAATATTCAACGGGTTTTGGGTAACCTCCTAACTATCCAGGTGGAATTGAATATTTTTTGACAGTGGTAAAGAAGGTAAATTTGAAGGGGAAGGATATATGAAAAAATCAGAACTAGGGGATGGCTTTGTTAAGTGTCTGCTAATAACTGATATTCCATACCAGTATGTTATATTCAAACCTTTGTCGCAAGTTGATATTACTAAAGAAAACCCTGAGGTAATTATATTTTACGTTAATACTAATCAGTTATCAGCACTTACGGTACTTGCAAACTATTATAGACCTGGATATGAAAATGTTATGATGCCATTTTCATCAGGATGTCAGTCTCTTTTTCTTCTTCCATATGCTGAATCTAAGAAGAAAAACCCGAGAGCAGTAGTGGGATTGATTGATATTACGATACGTCCTATGGTCGAAGCTGATATGCTTTCATTTTCTGTTCCTTACAAGATGTTTTTAGATATGGAGGAAAATGTAGAGGGAAGTTTCTTGGAGAAAGATCTATGGCACAGAGTAATGGCGAGAATGGAAAAAACAAATAAAATATAATTATGTAATCAATTTTTAAGGGAAGCTATCTAGCTTCCCTTATTTTAATTATAAGAATGGCATAGTTTATTTATGCTTTAACCATGTTTGATAATTTAATATTAATTCTTGTACCTCATTAATAAATCTGCTGGTATGGTAACCATCACAAACTGCATGATGAACTTGTATGGATATAGGAATAAGTATTTTATCAGCCTGTTTAAAGTATTTTCCAATTGTGAAAATAGGAACTAAATAGGTTCCATCATTATATATATTTAAATTAAATCCAGTAAAGCTCACCCAAGGTATGCAGGATATAGGAAATGTATTGGCGGGTTCATTCAACTTTGGAGTAAAACTCATAATGTCCCCGTAGTTTTTAATATCATGAAGATACTTACTGTAAAAACATGAAAAACTTTTATCATATTCTGTCCAGATACTTGAAAATGTTTCGTTATCCTTATGAAAGATAGTATAACTTGGACTCATACTATCCCAGTATCCTAAATTACCACTTTCATCAAAACAAGTGCGAAATTCCTTATGAGTATTAACCACAGTTGCAATGATATAAATAAATGTAGGATATAGTTTAAGTTTTTTTTGCTTAATATCATGCAATAAATTTGTTATCTCTATATTTGCTGTGATGCTATAAGTGCACCTAACAGAATTTAAATAGTGTTCAAAATATGGTTTTCTGTTCCAATGTTCAGTATCTATTAAATTAAATTTCATAATTTTAGCCTCCTAAAAAGTTTCGTTGATTGATTTTAGAAGGCTGTCTTAATTGAGACAATCACTTTACGACCCCCAAACTTGTACATATGGCCTATATTGTAGCATATATACTATAATGTATCAATAATCAGCTTATTAGAATATTATGAAATCACTTTAATCAATATTAAAGTTTTCTCTCACTAATTGCATAAATAGTGACATTGCAGGAGTAATCCATTTGTTCTTATGATAAGCGTAAATTGCTATGATTTTGCTATCAGAGCAGCCTATCTCAAGTTCTTTTAGCCTACCGTTTTCCAGTTCTTCTTCCACTGCAAAACGAGGCAGGAAAGAAATTCCTAAATTGCTTGCAACACATCTTTTGATTGCTTCAGTGCTGCCAAGTTCAATTGTATTATTTAATAATATCTCATTACCACAAAAATAATCTTCAATTATATTTCGATAAACGGATTCAGCCTCATGAACAATAAGGCTTGTATTTATTTCTTGATTTGATTTAAAAAAGTCAAATTTATTCTTCTCTAATAAAGGTGAACATATTAAAGCTAAAGTGAAATCAGCTATTTTATTAGTAATCAAACTATCATTTTGGTTCCCTACATCATACATCAAACCAAGGTCTACCTCACCCTTAGATAGGATGTTTTTTATGGCAAAGCAATTGAGTGAAATGATAGAAAGTTTTACATTAGGAGCTTTTTCTTTAAATAGGCTCAGTACATTTTGCAACTTATAAGACATCAATGATTCTGCAACTGCAATTTTCAACTCTCCTGTAATCTTATCACCATGTTTGCCGATACTCTCTATTTTTTTTACCGTATCAAGTAATTCATTTGTATAGGGTATTAATTCTTTTCCTAAGGCAGTTAATACCATGTTACGCCCAATTTTTTCAAATAGCTTGATTGAGAGCTCCTGCTCTAGCTGCTGAATTTGTGATGTAACAGTAGACTGTGTGTAGCCCAGTTTCTTTGCAGCATTTGAAAAATTACCTTCCTCTATAATGCTCTTAAATGTTTTAAAGTGCCTAATGTCCATTTATTTCACTCCATTCTACATATTATAAATAATATATTTAAAAAAATGAATTGTCAATTCGAATATATCAATTTTACAAATATATAGTTGTTTGATAGGATTAATTTATGGAAGGAGTGTAGATAAATGAACTTATTAGCAGAACAAATAAAAAGTGCAGCGCTTAGCATGGGATATGAAAAGTGCGGTATTATTAAAATATCTGATATGTTAGGTTATGAGGAAAAACTTAATGAAAGAATTGAGCGTGTTCCGGAAGTGAAGCCCTATTACGAGGGATTTTATCGTTTTGCTCACTTGCAGGATACATATCCTTGGGCAAAATCAATTGTTATCTGTGTAAGACAATATGGAAAATATCATATCCCTGAGCACTTGAAAGGTTCTATTGCTAAGTATTATTTAGTAGATAGTAGAAGGGATGAAAACTCTCAAGATTATCAAGATAGCTTAAAATTTGAAGCATATATGCAAGAAATGGGGATTAAAACAGTTACTGAAAGGAAATTTGGTATTACTGCATTACGATGGGCGGCATTAAAAGCTGGACTTGGATTAGTACGTAAAAATAATTTCTTTTATACAGAATCCGGTTCGTGGGTGTATTTAGAGGCATGGCTTATAGACCAGGAGTTAGAATCTGTTGAAATACCAACATTGAAGCCATGTCCTGAACACTGTAATTTATGTATTAAATCATGCCCAACCTCTTCTTTATCACAGCCCTATACTATGAACCGATCAAGTTGTATCTCTTGTCTTACTACATGGGAAGGTTGGGATTTACCACATGAAAAATTTAATGAGCAGATGGGGAGCTGGGTATTTGGGTGCGATGTTTGTCAAGATGCTTGTCCTTTTAATAAAAATTTATGGACAGAGGATGAGGAATTTCCAGTTCTTTCTGAACTCAGTGAAAGGTTATCCCTTGAGGAAATAATTGAAGCGAATTATGATTTTTTAGAAAATGTTGTACAACCAAAACTTTGGTATATTCCACAAGAAAAGGTTTGGCGTTATAAAACCAATGCACTTAATGCAATGCTAAATGGGTACAAACCTGAGTATTTGCCATTCATTGAAAAAGCCTGTAAGGATGAAAATGAGAATGTGCGAAATATGGCAAAGTGGGTTTTGTCAAAGTTATAAATTTATGATAAACCATAAATACATAAATGAGCTTTGATTCAAGCCTTAATTTTTTAGTGGAATCATACATGAGCATAAGGATATAGGCTTTGAATTAAAGAATAACTAAAAATGCAGCGTAAAAATTACGCCGCATTTTTATTTTACCTCATATTTGCTCACAAAAGTGTATAATTCTAAAACTGCTCTATTAACTGCTGCTCCAAAGTAAGCAACTATGATTATATCAATTATAATTCCAGTGGTTCCTAAGCCTCCTAAAAAATATATAACTATACTTAATAATGAAAAAATCATTCCATAATAAAATGCCATTTTTATTGTTAATCCTAAATTACCCAATAAAAATGAAATCCCTTTTTTAAAATTATCCAGTAACTTTCCGCCATCAGCGGCAATAGAATAATCCACATACATAAATATAAAGTTTATAAGCGCTAAGAATGCAAAGTTTTTATTAACAATTCCGAAAGCAAAAGGCATAAATTCAATAATATGAAGTATAAAAAACTTATACCAATTTTCATTTCCATTTATAAAAAAATCTCTAATCCCTGGTCTAGATTCCTCTTTAGCACTGATGACACTGAAATATCCGCTGCTTATGAAGCTTGTTATCAAAATAAAAGTAATCATAAGAAATACATTAAACAAATTGAACTCATATATGATGCCTTTAAGCCCACTAATACTATTATACTGAAATAGTGGAGATGGAAAATCTTCTAATAAAAAGCTTACACTTGGGGGGGCTGGTATAATACCTATCTTTATTGTAAATAGTTTTGTAATTGGCAAATAACTTGTTTTATAAATAAATTGATATGAAAAGAGCTGTATTAGATTTAAAACTATAGGAATGCCTATAATCCAAAGAAATTTATTTATAAATTCTCTGCCGCTTCTAAATCTATCTCCTAGCTCCATATGACATCTCCTTTTATTTTTATAGCTTTTTGTAATATAATTAAATTATACCACATTATGGAGGTAATTTAATGAAGAAACTTGGAATGTTCATTTTCACATTAATAATGCTTATATTAACTGTTCTATCTTACGCTTATGAGAACTTTAATATAGAAGCACCTAAATACAAACAGCCCAGCATCAATATAGATTCAAAAAAGTTTGGAGAAATAAAAGAAATAACGTGGCTGGAAGGTTACCCAGGAAATATTCTTTTAATATTATCAAGTAAAAAAGAAAACGGCATACCTATGTCGTATTTACATTGTTTAGATATTGATACTGGAGAATCAAAATCATTGCATGGGTTTCCTTCTCATAAAATTTTAAACAACGTTATATTTCATGATGACCCGTTTTCAAGTAAGGATATAATCACTACCTTTGACAAAGGTATTATTAAAACTAACATTACCTTAAATGAAAATAAAAAGTTAGATTGTTTCTATGATTTGATTACTATAGAAGACTTTGAAAATGCAAATAGCATGGACTTTAAAGGCAGTCTTTTCTTTACAAAACCTAATGATAATTTCATATATGTTAAACAATTTTATAGTGGGGGTTTTCCATTTTTTAGTAATCAAAGTACACCGCCAGATTTTACAAAGTATTATAAGAAGCCTTATTATATAGTTTCTGCTAATAGATTAGACGGATATTTAACTTATACTTCTTTAAAAAAAGATGGAATGCATCTATATTCCATGAAATATGATGGTACTCCAGCTGTTAGGCTAAATAAACCTAATATAGAAAATATTGTTGCTGCTAAAGATATAGGGCATTTTAGTGATGGTTATGTTGGTATGAATCTAAACGATAGCTCTCAAAATAATAAATTAAATATATTTATGATTAGAAGAAATATTGAAGATAAAGGTAGTTTCCTAAAATTAGATACAATTCCTTTTAACTTAGATAGATTTGGAGCAGTTCCTTCTATTGATTCAATTACCTTTAATGAAGATTATTCTTTAATCTATACTTCTTATAATGAGAAGCATGAAGGACAAATAAAAATTGTCAATTATAACGGAAGTCCAAAAGCTATTGTAGAGGATAAAAATTTATTTGGCCAAGTTAAAATTAGCCAAAGGTACGAAGAAAATAACAGAAAAAAACTTATTTTATACTTCACCTATGAAGGGAATAAAATTCACACAAAGATTTGTGACACTGAAGGGAATTTATTTAAGGATATTAGTGAGATGTTATTATAAAATGACGAATCTAACTAAAAGGAGAATTATATTATTATGAGAGTTAAGTCATGGATAAAATATTTTATTTATATGTGTTTAATTATAATAATAGTTTTTTTGGGACAGCATGTTTTTGGAGTCTATAAACAAAGTATTCAAGAAACATTTGATTCTAGACTTTACTATGATATTTTCATGATTATTTTTTATGGAAGTATTGGCTTATTATTAGGCTTAGAGCATTTTATTCATGAAAAAAGAAAGAAAGGCCCTTGGGCAGTGAATTTTCCTAAAATAGCATTAATGGCCGTACCCTCATTATATTTTTCATTTACTATGTTTATCTATTATAATAATATAGATGTTCTATTATTTCCTATTAAGGTCTTAATAAAAGATGGTACAAATTTTATAACTGCTTTTCAAATAATATTCGGATACTCGATTATCACAAGTTTTTATAAGAGCAATAAGGTCAATATAGACACTTTGTAATTTATTGTGAGGGGAATAGTATTTGTCTAAAGGAAAGAAGCAATAAAGTGCTTAAACAGTATGGGGAAGAAGGGTGGGAGCTTGTGAACTTTCAATGTGTAGGTGGACTAGGTTCTATGATGATATTTGTATTTAAAAGAGAAAAGAAGCAGGAATAAATAATTTTAGGAGGTGGGAATATGATTATAGGTAGAAATTTACTCCATACAAAGTTAGTATGTGTTTGTAGTGGTGTTTGTATGGAGTATTAAGCCGCTAAAAATTCTATACATACGACTTTGTATCCTATTTATTTTAGTATGTAGGAGTGAAGCCAGTATGAAATATAAGAAAGCAAATAATGTATTACCAGAACATTTAATTCTTGAAATACAGAAATATATTCAAGGAGAATATATTTATATCCCTGCACAACAATCTAGTCATAAAAAGTGGGGAGAAAAATCTGGAATTCGTGAGATTTTATCTAATAGAAATCAAGAAATTATAAAAAAATATAAAGATGGATATAAGATGATAGATTTAGCAGATGAATATTGTCTTTCTATACATTCTATAAAGCAAATTATTTATAAAAAATAACTAAGGGGGTTGCCAATAGGTAACCCTCTTTATATAAAACGATATAGAAATAAATTTTATCTTGAACTCAATATAGCGAAACAATAGAATATAGTAAGAATAAAATAGTGTTTGTATCTAGAACAATTCGTAATGTTATTGTGGCATAAGTTACGGGACTTTATTAGAAGGAGAAATTTGTTATGGAGATTAACTTGATTACAAAAAAAATACTAACCTCATTAAAAACAGTTAAAGGTATTGAAGCCGTTGTTCTTGGAGGCTCAAGAGCGAAAGGTAATTATTCGGCAAAATCGGATATAGATATTGGTATATATTATAGTGATAGTTCTCAATTAGATTTAGAAGGATTAAATCGAGTAGCCACCGAATTAGATGATACGCACCGTTCTGATCTTATAACTAAGATTGGAGAATGGGGTCCATGGATAAATGGTGGAGGATGGCTGTGTATAGACGGATTATCAACAGATTTTTTATTGAGGGATTTAAATAAAGTATCTACTGTTATAGACGATTGTTTGAATAAGATAATAACAATAGACTATCAACCTGGTCATCCTCATGGATTTGTGAATAGCATTTATGTAGCAGAGACTTATTACTGTAAAATACTTTGGAGTATCAATAATAATTTAGCAAATCTTAAAGATAAAATTACTCCATACCCTTTATCTATAAAAACGGGCATTGTAAATAAGTTCTTATGGGAAGCGGGTTTTTCTATTGCACTTGCACACAAAGGACTACTAAAAGATGATATTGTATATACTACTGGATGTATTTATCGTGTTATCTCTTGTCTTACTCAGGTTATATATGCCTTGAATGAAACTTACATTATGAATGAAAAAGGTTCTTTAGATAATATAGATGCATTCAAAATTATTCCAAAAGAGTTCAAGAAAAAAATAGAAAATATATTCTATTCATTAACGGAGAATACCGAAAATATGAATAATCTTATTGATGAATTATCAAGTATTGTTAAAGAGGTAGAGGGTTTGTGCAATAAATACATATAACTTTCAACATTAATATTGTAATATAATGTTTCGTAATATCCTTATTTTGTAAAGAAAAATATATAATTGACTTAACCTTCGGAATGTGCTAAACTTCATTTATAATTTTTGACTTGTAAATTATAATTTAATTATATAGTTTAGTTTTCTAGGGTTCCGCAATTTATCATTGGCAGGTCCGAGAGAAAACGCACAGTTTACTGTGTACACGGAAGGATAAAAGCCTGGGAGATATTTAATAATATTTCCATGGGCTTTTTTTATTTTTAAATTTTTAATACTGGAGGTATTTTGATGAAAAAGTTTGTCATTGAAGATTATTTTTGGAGTATATTTCCTAATGCAAAAATCGGAATTGTTATTTGTCGTGGTATAGATAATTCTATAAAAGATAAAGGTCAATATGCAGAAATGATCTCAGAGGCAGAAAAGGAAGCATTAAAGCATTTACAAAATGAAGAATTTAGTAAAAATAGTGTAATAAAAGTATGGAGAGAAGCATTCCAAAAATTTAAGACAAAGAAAGGTGCAAGATCATCCATAGAGGCATTATTAAAAAGAGTTCACAATGGAAATCACATAGGAACTATTAACCCACTAGTTGATATTTACAATTCTATTTCACTAAGATACGCATTACCATGCGGTGGTGAGGACATTGATACATTTGCAGGGAGTATAAGATTGACTACGGCTGAGGGTAATGAAGATTTTGTTACATTAGGAACAGATAAAAGTGAACCACCATATGAAGGTGAAATAATATACAAAGATAATGAAGGAGCAATTTGCAGATGCTGGAACTGGCGTGAAGCAGTAAGAACAATGCTTACCGAAAACACAACTAATGCTTTTTTATGTATTGAATTAATTGATGAAAGTAGATTAATAGAATTTCAGAACGCGTTAAAAGAACTATCAAAGACAGTACAAGATAATTTAGGTGGTACAAGCAAGATTTCAATTTTAGATATTAATAATAAAGAAGTAGTAATAGAGTAATTTTGGGAGGGGATAGAAATGGCTGGTTTTAGTTACAAAGAGATTTATATTGAAGATGGTAAAAGAGTACTGGAGGTAAATATACTGCCTGAAAAGTATTGCAATTTTGACTGTATATTTTGTCCTATTGGAAGGTCATATAATAAAGTACATACACAACAGTCATTTGATGAAATGAATGACTCATTAAGAGAATTAGAAGGTATGATAGAAAATAATAAGATAGAATTAGTTTTTATTAACTCAAAGGGAGAAGCTCTTGTAAATAGCCAAGTTAGTGATATTATTGATCTAATCAAAAGTAAGGGGGTACCTGTAAGGCTGCTATCTAACGGCTATTTATTAGGCAGGGATGAATATATACAAATAGCCAATAAGTGTGAAGAAGTTATTGGAGAGATAAAAGCGATTTCAGAAGAAGATTTCCAAAAGATTCAAAGACCAATTGAAGGATATACACTAGAAGAATATATTTCAAATATGATTTTATTTAATAAACAATATAAAGGAAATTTTATCTTAGAAGTAACAATCATCAAGGGCTATAATGATACAGACGAGTCTGTTAATAAGATAAAAAATATTATTAAGGAGTTGTCTCCAGACAAGATAATTGTTGAAAGAATGAATGATGAAAAGTTTAAGAAAAAACTTGGCATATCTGATGAAAGCTTTGATGAAATTTCAAAGGCATTACTAAATATATAACTATACTAATAAATAATATTCTTATAAGCGCAACTATGTATATTAAGCAACATAAAAATATGTATGTTTTAAAAGTTTTATAGGGTTCCGCAGTTTCAAATCAAAAACTGGTCTGGTCCGAGATAAAACGCACAGTACACCTGTGTTCACGGAAGGATAAAAGCCTGGGAGATATTTTATATATCGACCTTGGCTTTTTTTATTTTTTAACTTAACAAGAATGAACATTAGATTTAAAAATAATGTTAAATATTAAGATTAGGAAGGAATGAAAATTATGAAGTGGTTATTTTTGGTATTAGCAGGACTTTTAGAAATGGGGTGGGCTATAGGTTTGAAGTATTCACAAGGATTTACAAGACTTGTACCTAGTATATTTACAATATTAGGTATGATAGCAAGTTTTTATTTTTTATCTTTATCATTAAAAGATCTTCCATTAGGGACTGCATATGCAATTTGGACTGGGATTGGTACGGTTGGTACTGTAATTTTAGGAATAATACTATTTAAGGAGCCAATAAGTACAACTCGAGTAATTTGCATTGGATTTATAATAGTTGGAATTATTGGATTAAAATTAGTATCACCTCATTAATTTAAGAACTCAAAAATAAAGGATGCTGAGTTAGGTATGGCTTGACTCAGCATTTTGGTATTGTTTTAAAACAATGTTATAATTGGAATATAAGAGCAAAAAAGGCAAAACATATAGACAGGGGGCTATGATATGGAGTATATGGGAAATGAAGAATATTGGGATGAAAAATTTGCTAATAGAAGTGACAATCCATTAAGTCCAGAAAAATCAATAGTTGACAATATAAAATACTTTAAAAAAGGGACTATTCTTGATATAGCGTGCGGTGATGGTAGGAACGCTTTATTTTTACTTGAAAGAGGTTATAGAGTTACAGGAGTAGACTTTAGCAGTAAAGCGCTTGAACGCTTGAATATGTTTGCTAAAAGAAATAGTTATTTAGTAAATACAATGCAAATTGATTTAACTATGCCAAATTGTTTAGATGATATTGGAATTTACGATAACATTTTAATTAATCATTATAGATTAAATAAACATCAACTTAAAAATATTGAAAGCCATATAACTGACGGAGGTATTTTATTTGTTTGTGGTTTTGGACATAAGCATAAAGCTGATTTTAAAATTAGAAAGGAAGATTTAATCCAACCAACTGATTTTGAAGATATATCAAAGTTCTTTGAGTTAATTGAGTGTATTGAAAATCAAGACGATAGGGGATTTTTTATTACTTATATTTTTCGGAAAAGAAAAAATAAGACACAAGTTTCTTATGTGTCAACATAACTATATACTATATGATGATAAATTATATAATGAATTTGGGGTAAAAGGGGATAGAGTTTATGAAAAAGAAAGTGATATTCATTGTATTAGTATTAATGATTGTCCCGTTGTTTTTGGCTATTAAATTTAATACTGGTGCAAAAACAATAGGAGAGGCAATAAATCCATTTGGCACAAATCCAATAACTATTATTCATGAAGAAAAAAATAATAAAGGAAGTATAGTATTTAGCTATACTTCAGAGGGCAATGGATTATATACTGCGGTTTTGAGAAAAGGTATAGGTGGATATAGAACTGTTTGCAGTGGTGTACAAGGGGATATAAGACTTGTTTCAAGTAAGTTTGATATATCGCATATGTACTTTCCTAATGTAGAAAAAACCGCACTTCCAATATATTTTGGGGTAATTGGGAATCCTGATATTAGTGAAGTAAAGATTATTGAGAAAAAAAGAAATATTGAAGAGAAAGCAAAAATTATTAATGCAGATGGGATTAAAATATGGCTTGTATATATGAAAAAATTTCAAGGTTCAGATTTTGATATCATTGGCCTTTCAGCAGATGGTAAACAGTTAATTAAAATAGACGGCAATATATCTCCGTATTATGCAGAGCAAAAACCATTTAAAGGTTATAGATAATGCATATGCACGTATAATATTCGAGCAAGGGTAAGCATCATAAGATTAAACACAAAGGAATAAATTATATACTATATAGATTATATATAGTATTATAATATATGTATGAGGTTGGTAAAATTAGCAAATGCATAAGAAAATGCACTAAATATTACATGGAGGTTTTGATATGAATGCATTAGTATTGATTTTCAATATAGGTATTCCTACAGTAATGATTTTTATAGGGATTTTATATAAATATAATTTATATAAAAAGACGGATAAAATATTAGAATTAATTATACCTACAGCAATGCTTTTTACTGGACTTTCAGATGATAAGACAGATGATTTTTCTAAATACACAAATACATTGGGATTTGTTAATAGGAAATGTGGCTTGATATGGAGTATTTCAGGAGCATGTACATTACTACTCACTATGATATTTATAATATTAAATAAGTCTACAGTTTATAGTATAGGTACTAAATTATTAGAGCTTCAATGCCTAATAATAGTTGCAGTATATATTACTATAGAATATATTTTAAAAAGGAATTTTTATAAAAAAAATCATGTGCAATTTTAATTTAAAACGCTGCATGATTTTTTAAAAACTAATTAAAATAATAAAGCTGCTGACAAACATGTTTTATCAGCAGCTTTTAAATATTTACTTATCTAAATTTATAACTATACCTTTAAGTCTAGTCATAGCTTCAATGCTATATTTTATACCTTGAGTACCCATACCAGAAGATTTAACTCCTATAAAGGGGAAGTGGTCTGGTCCTCTTTCAGTTTTACCGTTAATTTGAACAGAACCAACCTCTAGTTTTTTTGCTATATAAAAGGCATTGTTAATATCCTTTGTAAATACAGAAGACTGCAGGCCGTATTCTGATTTATTTGCTATTTCTATGGCTTCATCTATATCTTTCACCCTTATTATAGGCACAACCGGGCCAAAGGGTTCTTCCCATGCAAGCCTCATGTCTATAGTTGCATTATCAAATAGCGTTGGATAGATTAAATTTCCCTTTCGTTTATTTCCTGTAACTAAGGTTGCTCCTTTATTAATTGCATCATCAATTAATTCCTGAACAAAATCTGCAGATCTGGTATCTATTAAAGGTACAATAGTGCAGTTATCCTCTGGATTTCCCACCTTTAAATCTTCAATCTTAGTTCTTAATAAAGGAACTAATTTATCAGCTACTTCATCAGTGGCAAGTATTCTTTTAACAGCAGTACATCTCTGGCCGGAATAAGAATAGGCACCAGAGACTATATCAGATGCAGTTTGCTCTAAGTCAGCATCTTCAAGGACTATAGCGGCATCCTTTCCTCCAAGTTCCATAAGTAGCGGAACCATAGTAGAAATGCTGGCAATATGTTTTCCTACCTCCGTACTACCAGTAAAGTTAATAAAATTAATTCCAGGATGTGTAAGTATATAATCACCTATGTCTGAGCCTCTTCCTGTTATTGTATTCATTACTCCTGGTGGAAGACCTGCCTCGTTTAATACCTGTGCTAAGTATAAAGCACTAATAGAACCTTGTGTTGGTGGTTTTAATATAACTGTATTTCCTCCAATTAATGCTGGTGCAATTTTTGAGCCAGATAAATTAATTGGATAATTAAAAGGTGAAATTGCGAGAACTATTCCAAGGGGTACCCTTATTACAATTGAAATTTTATTTTGTGTTCCACCTGGGAATTTATCTCCCATAATTGATTCACCTTCTAAATTTTTTCCTGCATCAGCAGTAAATTTAAAAAAATCAGCAGTTCTTTGCACCTCTGAAATGGATGATTTTCTATCCTTTGCTATTTCATGTACCAATATTTCAGCTATTTCTTCTTTGTTTTTTTCCAATATGTTTGCTGCCTTATGAAGAATCTCAGCTCTTTCATTAATAGGGGTTTCAGCCCACTTTATTCCTGCTTCTTTAGAGTTTGCTATAGCTATATCAATTTCTTCTTTGTTCATAGCCTGAACTTTTCCAACTAAGGAGCCGTCTACAGGAGATTTTATTTCAATTAATTTATTTGATGAGCTTTCAATCCAATTACCATTGTAAAGATTTTTATAGATCATATCATTGGTAAAAATCTTCTTGAACATATTATCACCTCTTATTTCTACATAATTACTACACTTGATAGTTTAGCTATTTTTAAAGTTTTTAAATATAGTAGTAAGTAACTATTCTTTTAACGAATAGACGCTTCTGCACTTAATATAATTTATTACAATTCAATGAGATTTATGTAAAATAAAACAATTAAGCATAAGACAGATATTAAAGATATATGTTTATTTAAATGATAAATATGCTAAAATATAATTTAGAACATGTTCAAAATAGAAAAAGATATAGTAAAAATTTTATTAATAACTATGAAATATAAATTGATTTATAATAGGAAAGTTTAAGATAGGATATGAGTGGAGAATTGATTATGAAAAAAATAGTAGCTTTTATTGGAAGTGCAAAACATAATGGCAATATTGATAGCATTGTAAAAAAGATATTAGAAGGTGCAAGGGAAAATGAATTAGAAACTAAAATATATTACCTAAATGATATGAACATAAAAGGCTGCCAGGGCTGCTTATACTGTAGAAAACATGATACTTGCTGTATTAACGATGATATGCAATCGGCTTATGTAGATATAAAGTCAGCAGATATCATAGTAATTGGTTCGCCAGTATATATGTGTCAAGTATCAGCGCAAACTAAATTATTATTGGACAGACTTTACCCCTTAACAGAAATAGATATGGGAAAACATATACCAAGGTTTGGTGAAAAACAGTTAATAATGGTTTATTCTCAAGCGGCACCATTTAAACTTATATTCCATAAGTATTTTAGATATTTATCTAAAAGTTTAAAAGGTATTGGGTTTAAGGAAGTAAAACGAATTGTAGCAACAAAAGCATTTACTCCAGAAGTTTCAAGAAACAATATGAAATTAATGAAAAATGCATATGAAATAGGTAAATCATTAAAATGATAAATTAATAAAGGGTTGATTAAATCAACCCTCATTTTGTTTTACTTACTTTCTAAATATTCTTTTTCATATATTTCAAGTTTCTTTATGATGTCCTCTTTAACTAAATCAAGCTTTGCAAAGTCCATATTTGGAATATAGCTTTTCTCCATCTCGTCATGAAGTGATTTAGCACTGGCAATAAGCGTAAGAGCTTTATTTATAAGCTTATAGAAATAATCTTTACATACTTCTATTTCGTCTTTATATTTATTGATAACATTAGAGTTTAGGCAATCTTCAGTGGAAATTTGAATTCCTTCAAAGCTTCTTTGATTTATTTCGTTTGATGAAATAATAGCAACACTTAAATCTGGAATAAGTATGTGTTCTATTCTTTCAGGAATAAATGGATCATGGAATACTTCAACATAGAAACCGCGTTTTAATGCTCCTTTAGAAATATAATTCATTATTTCGCTTTTTCCTGTTCCTGGTCCGCCATTTAAAACATAAATAGTTTTATAATCTTTATAGAGAGTATCTACAAAGGTTATAATACCATTTGGTGTAAAAGCAGTTGCAAATAAGTGTCTGTCAAATCCTTGGCGGGTAATAGGGGACTTACCAAGTATTTTTTCCTTTAAGTCTTCCTTTAAAGCATTGAGCTTTGATATATTTAGTGCTTCATTATTAAAATTGCTCCAATCATCGTGAACCATTTTCGCAGCACCCAAATATCTGTAAGCTCGTCTGAAAGTTTTTCCTACTTCTTTGTTTATGTCGATAATAGTTCGCCTTTGATTTTTAAATCCTTCTTCATTCCAGCATTGCCCCATATTGAGTATTTCGTCTACTGCTCCTGGATTTACAGGGTCTACCACATGTGGTGCTGTTCCATCAAGTAATGCAACATTAATATCTTTTATTACAACACCATCAAGAGAATTATTATCTGAAGAACAATGATGTAATTCAACATCGTATCCCTTATCATTAAAATAAGCTGCTACACTTTTCATTAATGAAGATTTTCCTGTTCCTGGGCCACCTTTAATGCATATTATTCTTCTTGCTTCCTCCTGACTTAAAATGTACCTATAAAATGAATAAAAACCTTTTGATGTGTTTCCTCCTGGGAAGACATCTCTTACTTTACCTTTCATAAACTCACACTCCATAAATTCATAAATTCATATATCATATATTATGTAGAAGTTTGATAAAAGGTGACTTCCATACATATAAAAAATATCTTTTTTTGACTTTAAAAATAGATAAATGTTTACAGTATTGGCAGCCATTTATAAAATTTCAACAGGTATAAAAATCAACTGGAATTCCAGAGCGGATTTCAATTATAATTGTTGTATTACTTCATTTATGGAAAAAGCAAATGATGATTTCCATTGCTTTTTCATAGTATCTAATGAATAGTAATAGTCTATAATAATTAATAAGATGGTTGATTTTTTTAAGTGAAAGGGAAAGTATTATGAATATCGAGGAGCTAAGTCTACAAGATGTAGAACTTATTTTAGAAGAACAGAAGAAATATTTTGATACACAAGTTACCAAGGATATTGATTTTCGAATTAGGCAATTGAAGATACTAAAAGAAAGTATAAAGAAGTATGAAGAAGAGATATTAAAAGCACTTAATAAGGATCTTGGTAAACATAAAAATGAAGCCTATATGACGGAAGTTGGGTATGTATATAATAGTATTACACACGTGATAAAAAATCTAAAGAAATGGGCAAGACCTGAAAAAAGGCCAACACCAATTTATCTAATGCCTGCAAAAAGCTATATTATAAGTGAACCCTATGGATCTGTACTTATAATAGGACCGTACAATTATCCATTCCAATTACTTATTGAACCATTAATAGGGGCAATGGCGGCCGGGAATACAGCACTTTTAAAGCCATCTGAAATGACACCAAATGTATCAAAGGTTGTTAAGGAAATGATTAAAGATACCTTTGATAAGGAATATATAGGGTGCGTGGAAGGTGGAATCGACACAAATACATCATTAATTAATGGTAAATTTGATTATATTTTCTTTACCGGCAGCCCTGCTGTAGGAAAAATAGTAATGCAGGCAGCAGCTAAGAATCTAATTCCAGTTACACTTGAACTTGGTGGGAAGAGCCCAGTTATTGTTGAGGAAAGTGCTAACATCAAAGAAGCAGCAAGAAGAATTGTATGGGGAAAGACAGCTAATGCAGGGCAAACATGTGTTGCTCCTGATTATGTCGTGGTACATGAGAGGGTAAAAGATGAACTTGTTAGGGAAATGAAGAATGCACTCAAAGATTACTATGGAGAAGATATAGAGAAAAATGATTCCTTTGGAAGGATTGTAAATGGAAGACATTTTAATCGTATTAAAGCTATGATTGAGAAGGATAAGGATGGCATTGTATTTGGGGGGCATTGGAATGAAGAAGAGAGGTATATTGAACCAACGTTAATAGAAATATCTTCTGAAAATGCAGCTACTATGCAGGAAGAAATATTTGGACCTGTTCTTCCAATTATCACATATAAAAATTTAGATAGTATAGTAACAAAGATTAGAAATTTATCTAAACCATTAGCGCTTTATTTATTTACAAGAAATAAAAGAGTTGAAAGTAAAGTGTTAAGCGAGATAAGTTCTGGAAATGCCTGTATTAATGATACAATTATGCATACTGCAAATCCATACCTTCCATTTGGAGGCGTTGGTAATGCAGGAATAGGTGCTTATCATGGTAAGGATAGTTTTATTACATTTTCACATAGAAAGGGAATATTAAAGAAGCATGCCAGCATAAATAGTTCCATCACATACCCATCATTTACAGAGAAGCAATTAAAGTTAGTTAAGAAACTTTTAAAATAGAGCTTTATTCACTAGAATCATGAATCTTTAAAAATCCCGTATTTCCATACAATTGGGGAACAAGTAAAAATATGTTATAATATTTATGAGGTCATATTTATAAGAAATTATAATAAAGTAATATTTAAAATGGGGGTATAAATATGGAAACTGAAAAATGTTATGATGTTAAAATTACAATATTAAAGAAGTTAAAGGTTGAAGATATTCATAAAGATTATGCAAAGGATAATATTCCTGTGATTTGTGCAAAGGGACAAGAAGGTGATGAGTATATATCGAAGAATTGTGAGATGCCAGATAAATTTTGTGCAGGTGCTTGGGAAGGACTCAAAAGTAAGGTTGCTCTTTTAGCTTCAGGTGGCAACAGCCCTTATGTAAAACAAGATGGAACAGCAATACATTCATGTAATGATGGGCTTCATCCAGTTATTTATAAATTAGAAAGAATAGAAGCATAGTTTTTAGCCCATTTAAATAACTATGTCATATTCATAGTAAAGTAATTAATTACAGATGAAATGGGGGGTAAAATTGAATTCTTTAAGTATAGAAATCAGGGAACGGCTTATTGAAAAAGGTGCTTCAATAGTTGGATTTGCAGATTTAAAAGACATCCCAGAAAACCAAAGGGAGGGTTATAGATACGGAATTTCAATTGCAGTAGCACTTAACCCATTTATAATTACTGGAATAGAGAATGGACCAACAAAAGATTATTATGATGAATATGTAAGGGTAAATAAACTTTTAGATGAACTTGATGAATATGCAGCTGAAATTATAAAATACCATGGATTTAGAGCATTACCTAAGGTGAAAAGAAGCATAACTACAGATGAAACAATTTTAAGAACTACTTTGCCTCATAAAACAGTAGCAACTAGAGCAGGAATTGGATGGATTGGAAAGTGCGCATTACTGGTTACAAAAGAGTTTGGTTCAGCTGTAAGGTTATCCAGTGTACTAACTGATGCAGAGCTAGATGTAGGATTACCAATAGATGAAGGGCAATGTGGAACCTGCAATACGTGCAAGAATCTATGTCCAAGCAGTGCTGTATTAGGAACCAATTGGAAGGTAAATATGGATAGGGATAGTTATTTTGCTGCTTTTAAGTGCAGGGATGAAGGACGAAGAAGAAGCGATAAACTTGGAGTAGAAGAAAGAGTTTGTGGGAAGTGCATACTAGTTTGCCCTTGGACACAGAAATATTTAAAGTTGAAAGGAAGCAAATGGGCGTAGAAAGTGTACTACAAACATTTTTATATGGCAAAACAATAGAGGATAAATAGTATATAGGCTATTTATCCTCTATTATTTTTAATCTATGTATTATATAGAAATATCAAAGAAGGTTATCTATAAAAGATCCGTTAGAATAGCAATACTATGTCATATTCTTATAATGTGTCATAATTGTCTGATGGCGAATATTATTTATATCATACATTTGAAAGGAGAATAATCATGACATTTGATGAACTATATGATATTGCCAAAAATACATTAAATCCTAAAAAAATTTCAAAGAGCTCACGTGCAGGTCATGTTGCAGCAGCAATTTTAAGTGAAAGCGGCAAAGTTTACACTGGAGTATGTATAGATACACCTTGTTCCATGGGGTTTTGTGCAGAGCATGCGGCTATTGCCTCAATGATTACTGCTGGTGAAAGCAGGATGCTTAAATTGGTAGTAGTTTATAAAGATGGAACAATTGTTGCGCCTTGTGGAAGATGCAGAGAATTTATTTGTCAAATTAATGATGATAACTATAAATGCGAGGTAATGTTAGAGAAGAGTACAATAGTTACTATTAGTGATTTATTACCCAATCGTTGGCATAATAAGCAATGAATAATTTTATCAACCTTTGGGGATAAAATTACTAAGGAAGGTGAGTACAATGCAATCTAAATCAGAAAATAAAAAAAGAAATGATAATGAGAAAAATAATTCAAAATCTCCAAATGTATTTACATGGGAAGCAGACAAAAATATGAATAAGCCTGTAAGAGGATTACCAAAGAAATAGAGCCGTCTGGCTCTTTTTTTACTCTATATGAAAATAAAAAAACAGTAATTGATTGTACCTCTTAGCTGACACGTCGTTTAGAAGTAAGGTATAATTAAACCGTAGACAATTGATACTTGAAGGAGAATGAAAATGAATTGGATGAGATGTGTTGATGAAAATCAAGAAATGCTATGGAAGATATTATCGGATTTGATTTCTTTTGAGACAGTTAGTCCTCCTGGAAGAAATTCAGATGGTGCACAGTCTTACATATATAATTTTTTGAGTGAATTGGGAGCCAATCTTAATCAATGGGAGATGTATCCTGGTGACAGTTTGTTAGTTGGAATTATTCCAGGAATGAAGGGGGAAGAGGCCAAAAGTCTTATTTTAAATGGTCATGTGGATGTTGCAGTTGTAGGTGATACCACTCATTGGACTTATCCACCATTTGAACTTACTAAAGAAAATGGTTTCTTGTATGGACGTGGAACTGCTGATATGAAAGGAGCAATGGCATGTGCTCTGTATTCCGTTTGGCTTTTAAAAAAGTATGGGGTTAAGCTTGATGGAGACTTGCAGATTCAGTCAGTAATTGGTGAGGAGGCAGGAGAGGCTGGTACTCGTGCTATTTTGGATCGTGGATACAAGGCTGACTTTGGAATATGTATGGACACAAGCAATCTTGAAATTCAGGGTCAGGGTGGAGTGATCACAGCTTGGGTAACAGTGAAGAGTAAAGATGTTTTTCATGATGCAGTTAGAAGAAATTTAATTCATCCAGAGGGTGGAATTTTTGGAGCAAGTGCTATTGAAAAAATGCAAAATGTTATTCAGTCACTTCGTGAGCTTGAAGAAATTTGGTATGAAACAAAAACTTATCCAGGCTTTGAAAGAGGCGTAAATACAATAAATCCTGCAGTAATAGAAGGTGGAAGAAATGCAGCATTTGTGGCAGATGAGTGTAAACTTTGGATTACTGTACACTTTTATCCAAATGAAAGCTATGAGTCAGTTATAAAAGAAGTTGAGGAACATTTGCAGAAGCTAGCAGATAAAGATCCTTGGTTTAGAGAAAATCCCATACAATTTAAATGGGGTGGAAAGTCAATGATTGAGGAGAGAGGAGAAATTTTTCCTTCTGCTGAAATTGATAAAGATAGTGAAGCAGTTAAACTTCTTTCCAGCGTACATGAAGTTTGTTTAAATGAAAAACCAAATGTAAATATGAATCCTAGTGTAACAGATGTGGGATGGCTTGCGCATGGTGGAATTCCAGCAGTATTGTATGGACCAGGTCTTCCAGAGCAGGCACATTCAGTAGATGAGTGCGTATAAGCACAACAGCTTCTTGATTATAGTGCTATCCTTTTAGAGTTTATGGGAAAATGGTGCATATAAGTTATCCTATTTTTAAAATAGAGATTTTCATATAGTACTAGGGAATATACCTAAAAAAGTAGAGACTAAAAATAGCCTCTACTTTTTTGTAATAATATAAATATTTTACTTTTGATTTTTTATCAGTTTTATTATTTCATTATTTATAACATCAGGGGCAAACTGATGTATAGAATGCCTTGAACCCTTAACAACCCTTTGTGTACTATTTGTAGACCAATTTTTGAAAGCTATCTGACTATCTTCCCACCCAGGAATTGATAAAGTATTACTCTCAGAAGTCAATATTCTAAGTGGAATATCACCTGATTTTTTGCTATCTAAAATTGTTTTTGCATTATTGCTTATCATTTTACCTTCATCTATAATATTTTTGTTATACATAGTTTTAAGGGTCATTGAAAAGTATAACTGTTTCAACTCATTAGGTAATAATTTAAGATCATTTTGTCCTGACACAAATTTCGAAGAATAATTTGAATGGTAAAGCGCTAATCTAGCTATGCCTAAAGATTTTAGCATCTGATACTTAAACGCAGTACTGCTGCTAGATGCAGCACTATTTTTAAAATAATATTCAGGACTACCACTATCAATTAGTACAATACCCGAAACTTCATTTTTATATGTTTGCGAAAATCTCATTATTGATAATGATGCTAATGAATGTCCAACCAGTATATATGGAGGCTTTTGCCCAGATTCTAAAAGGGCTGTATGCATTTCTTTTACAATAGAATCTATATCTCTTGGGGCATCTGTTAATTCACTCCAGCCATGTCCAGGTCTATCATAAACGGCTATTTTAGCGTGCTTTGAAATTACACTATAAAGGGGATAAAAATCTGCATAAGAGCTTGGACTATTTAATCCTCCAGTAAATACTACGGTTGTATTTCCTTCACCTTTGCTAAATATATTAATTTTATGATTATTTACATCAACCATTTTCCCTACTTGAGGATAGGTTTTAGAATCGTTATATTCTCCAATTTTTTCATAGGATAAACCAATTAATAAAATAAAAACTACACAAATCAAGCTTGAAAATATATATCTTTTAAAGCGCCTTTTACTTTTTAGCTTAGCTTTTCTTCTCTTTTCTATTCTACTTGGATACATTTTTGGACCTCCTTAAAATCATATAGAGTTTCTTCAGTTAGTATTGTAAGTTTCTATCTGAAATATATAACTTTTATTAAATATAATTACAATTATATCATGGTTTTCTAGATTTTACATTACAACCTTTGCTTACCTTAGAAAATAACTTTAGTTTATATACCCTATTATTCAATCCTATCTTGTTACCAGTTTTATGTACTTGTCGAAAAAAGGAAAATAAAATATAATGAAACAGTCATAAAATGTTAATAAAGGAGGACAAAAATGAGGAAAATAATGCTAAATATTGTTTCAGCACTAACATTGTCGTTAGCTGTGATTTTAACATCTCAAGTTAGTGCAGCAACACTAGAGGACAGGCTGGCAGGAAACAATAGGTATGAAACAGGAGCTGAAATTGTAAGTAATGGATGGACAACTTCTGATTATGCAGTAATAGCTAGTGGAGAAGGATTTGCAGATGCACTTTGTGCAGCGCCTTTAGCCAAAAAATACAATGCACCAATTTTACTTACTGGAAAAAATGCTTTAGACCCAAATACCAAAAATCAATTAGAAAGACTTAACGTAAAGAATGTATTTGTAGTAGGAGGATCTGGGGTTGTATCAGATAATGTACTTTCTGAAATAGGAAGGATGGACATTGAGATTACTAGAATATCTGGCCCAAATAGATTTGAAACATCACTGCAAGTAGCTAAATATCTAGGAGAAAGCAGCGGTGTAGTTGTAACCAATGGATTTGGTTTTGCTGATGCTTTATCTATAGCACCAGTTGCTGCTCAAAAGGGAATGCCGATACTTCTTACTGATAAAGTTGATTTATCAGATCAAGTTAAAGGATTTTTAGCAAATAAGTCTTATGAAAAAAGTTACATAGTTGGAGGAAGTGGAGTAGTAAGCGATAAAATAGCTTCACAATTAAAGAGTGTTACAAGACTTGGTGGAAGCAGCAGATATGGAACTAATGCAGCAGTATTAAATCATTTTGCAAGTGAGTTTAGTTACGATAAAGTTTATGCTGCATCAGGCCAAAATTACCCAGATGCTTTATCTGGAAGTGCACTAGCAGCTTTAAGTAACTCTCCGCTAATTTTAGTAGGAAGCTCTATTGATCCATTAGTAATGGCTTCAATAAGAGCTGAGCATTATGGATATAATAATGTAATAATTTTAGGTGGTACTGGAGTAGTTTCTGATTCAGTAGTAAATAAAATTGTAACTGGAAAAGAAGATTTAAAAGTTAGCTTTATAGATGTAGGACAAGCTGATAGTATATTAATTCAAACTCCAAACGGAAAAAATATGCTTATTGATGCAGGAAACAATGATGATGGAAATAAAGTAGTTTCATATTTAAAAAATATGGGGATTACTCAGCTTGATATCATTGCAGGCACTCATCCTCACGAAGATCATATTGGTGGATTGGATACAGTGATAAATATGTTTAGAGTAGGAAAGGTCTACATGCCAAAAGTAACTTCAACTACTCAAACTTTTCAAGATGTGGTTACAGCTATAAATAATAAAGGTATGACAATAGCTGCTCCTATCCCTGGAGAGGTTGTAGACTTAGATTCAGATGTAAGCTTAGAAATATTAGCACCTAATGGGGATAGTTATGAAGATTTAAATAACTATTCTATAGTGTTTAAGCTTACTTATGGAAGTAAATCTTTCTTGTTTACAGGGGATGCTGAAGATGTATCTGAGCAGGAAATGTTAAGAGCAGGATATAATTTAAAAGCAGATGTATTAAAAGTTGGACATCATGGCAGCAATTCATCAACTACAAGTGAGTTTTTATCAGCAGTATCACCAAAGTATGCTGTTATAAGTGTAGGAAAAGGCAATACTTATGGACATCCAACACAAACTACTTTGGATAAACTTAAAAATATTGGTGCAGCTGTTTATAGAACAGATGAATTAGGAACTATAGTAGCTACCTGTGATGGAAATAATATAACTTTTAGTACTAAGCCAGGAAGTTACAATGGCGGCAGCGGAACAGGATCTAATGATGGTGGAGTTGTTCCTCCTGTAATAACTAATAAAAGTATACAAATAATAAGTGTAGATTTAGGTAAAGAAATAGTTACAATAAAGAACAATGGAACTCAAAATACAGATATGACAGGATGGAAGCTTGTAAGTGTAGAAGGAAATCAAACTTATAATTTCCCAAGTGGTTATATTTTAAAGGCCGGAGCTACAATAAGAATAGCTAGCGGAAATGCTATAGGGGATTTAAAATGGACCGGAGCTTATATCTGGAACAATAGTGGCGACCAAGCACGTTTGTATGATAGCAGTAATACATTAATTTCTACTAAGTAAAAAGAACCCTAGGGATATATTCTCTAGGGTTTAATTTTACGCTCTATTTAAGAATAGCATTGGGGATGACTATACAAAAATATATTTATTAGATAAAATAGATATGAAATTACTTATGATGAGGAGTTTTATAATATGAAATACTATTTTGCACCCTTAGAAGGTGTTACTGGATATATATATAGAAATGCATATCAAACTTTTTTTGGTGGAATTGACAAATACTTTACCCCATTTATTTCACCAACTATTAATAAGGGCTTTACTTCCAGAGAATTAAATGATATATTACCGGAACACAATGAAGGACTAACTGTGGTGCCTCAAATACTTACAAATAATGCTGAGTATTTCACTCGTACGGTGAATGATTTGACTAAGTTTGGTTATGATGAGATTAATTTAAACCTGGGCTGTCCCTCTGGTACAGTTGTTGCAAAACATAAAGGTTCAGGATTTCTTGCACAAAGAGAACAGCTGGATGAATTTTTAGAGGATATATTTTCAAAAGCATCAACAAAGATTTCTATAAAGACAAGGATTGGAAAGGATTCTTCAGATGAATTTTATGAGCTGATTAAAATCTTTAACAAGTACCCTTTAGAGGAACTTATTATTCACCCAAGAATACAAACGGACTTTTACAATAACAAGCCAAATAGGTCGGTGTTTAAAGATGCATTAGCATTAAGTAAAAATCCTGTTTGTTATAACGGGGACATTTTTAATCTATCGGACTATAGGGAATTGGTAGAAACGTATCCAAGTTTAGATGCAGTAATGCTAGGTCGAGGACTTATTGCAAATCCAGCATTAATTGGAGAAATTAAGGATAACCCTATGGTAGATAAACAGGTAATGAAGGCATTTCACGATGCAGTTTATGAAGGTTATCAGGGAATTCTTTCTGGAGATAGAAATGTGTTATTTAAAATGAAAGAATTTTGGTTTTATATGATACACCTGTTTGCAGACAGTGATAAATATGTTAAGAAAATAAGAAAGACAGATAGATTATGCGATTATGAGGCAGTTATATCAAAGTTGTTTCAAGAACTTGATATAGAACGAACACCCTTACGCGGATTTTAATTGATACGATGGATTGTTTTATCATTATGATGCATCATAATGAGGAATTCAAGAATGGCAAACTGATTAAATCAAAATAATATATAAAAGCTCTTCTGCATGAAATAAAGTAGTGCAGGAGGGCTTTTGTATTATATAGATTAAAAAAATTTCCTTGATAAAATTTTAATGCAGTATAATTCTCATTTTACACAAAAATTATATATTAGGCGCAAGCGAAAAGCTTACTGAAAAAACTTCCAAAAATAAAATATGATAAAACGTAGACAAATATTAAAAATATCTATTTATATATAGACATATGCTTGATAAGGGTGTATTATTGAAATGATGATAATTAATAAACATTGAAAGGGGTTAGCTCTAATGGATACGAAATCAAATGAATTATTTTGGAATGCCACAATAGATGAAGTGGAAAATGGGTTTGTAGAAAACGATAAAGAGTATAGATGTATAATTTGTGAAGAGGTATTTGAAAAGGGACGTATATATGAAATAGAGTCAAAACTTTATGATGCAAAAAAGGCAGCAGAAATTCACATAGAGGAAAGACATGATTCTATGCTTGGGTACTTATTAGGGATGAATTCAGCTTTTACAGGAGTGTCAGGTGTTCAAAGAGAGATATTAACATTAATTGCCCAGGGGCTATCCGATAAAGAAGTTGCAGCAAATCTTGGAGTTGCACAATCAACTATTAGAAATCATCGTTACAAATTACGAGAAAAGGAAAAGCAAGCAAAGTTATTTTTAGCAATGATGAACTTACTCACAAATAGCACAAAGAACAAAATTAATAAGCTAGAAAAAGAAGTTATATGTGATCCTCATAAAACAGCAATCAGCATAGATGATAGATATAACATTACTGATAAGGAAAAAGAGGATACTATAAAAATACACATGGATGATACAGGTGCATTAAAAATTTATCCTTCTAAGGAAAAGAAGAAGATTATTATATTACAGGAAATCACTAAGAACTTTACTAAAGGAAAGACTTATTCAGAAAAAGAAATTAATAGGATTTTAAAAAGAATATATGAAGATTATGTAACCATCAGAAGAGCTTTAATAGAATATGGATTTATTGAAAGAACAAATGATTGCAATAGCTATTGGGTGAAGGAATAAATCTAAACATATTGAACCTTTAACAAAAATAGTATATAATATCATTTGCAAGTTATAAATTTTACATGAAAGGAATCTTATAATGAATTATAGATGTGAATTTGGAGGTCGAATTACTCCTTGCAAAGGCCATAAGAACTAAATCGGCTATGCTTTGCTTGGAGACTATTTTATTAAAGTAGCTGATGTTGAAAATACAAAGGCACCTTTACGCTCTTTTTTATAATTTATATAAATTGGGCTTATTTAGTGTACAGTTTTTCAGCATTATATAGTTTAATAAAGTGGTTTATGAGTTTGATTTCTTTTATTGAATCGCATCTGTTGCAAGTATATTGATTATAAGTAGATTTTTATGGTCTTTGCTTCAACCAAAAATAATTTTTGGAGGAGTAAAGATATGAAATATAGTAATGCACAAAATATATTACCAGATGAAATAATAAAAATTATTCAAGAATATGTGAACGGTGAATATTTATATATTCCTAGAAAAGATGGAGAACAAAAGACCTGGGGAGAAAAGAATGGTACAAGAGATAAATTAAATATGCGAAACGCTGAAATTTATGATAAGTATAAAAATGGTACTACGGTTTTGGATTTAGCTGAGGAATACTATCTTTCAGATAAGAGTATTAGAAGAATTATTACTGAGCAAAGGAAATTGTGCTCGAAATTAAAACAGAATGATAAGTGAGATTGAAAGCCTCCTTTTAACTACTATATAATGATGATATGTTGAGACATGGTATATCTAGGGATAAGAAGATTGATATTGGTAAAGTTAAGGGAGGATGGAGTATAAATGAATACAAGAAACCTTTTAGAGCTAAAGGGAGATTTGATATATCTAAAAAAACTGGACAAAGAGTACCTTGAAGAATATTGGGAAAGCATGGATAATAGCAGTGTGGAAGCAATGATTTTTACAGGAACTCAACAAATATTTAATAAGTCAGAGATTGAAAGATATTTAGAAAATATAGCTCAAGATAACAGTAGAGTTGATTTTTTAATAATATCAAAAGAATCTAACAAAATAGTAGGGGAAGTTGTTATTAATAGCATCTATAGAAATGATAGAAATTCTAATATAAGAATTTTGATAAATAAAAAAGAAGATTTTAGTAGAGGTTATGGAAGTGAAGCATTGATATTAGCATTGAATTATGGATTTGGAATGCTTAACTTACATAGAATTGAACTAGAAGTATTTCCATTTAATCAAAGAGCAATTCATGTGTATGAAAAAATGGGTTTTGTAAGAGAAGGAATCAAAAGACATGGCTGCTACTTTAATAGTAAATACTATGACATGATTACAATGAGTATTTTGGAAGATGAGTTTAGAGAAAAATATAATATTACTGGAGAATTGTTAGATGTTCTTAACAATTAGGTATAAAAAGCTGCTTGAAAATGATTTTTGATTATTTTCAAGCAGCTTTTTATATTGCTAGGAAAGTTCATGGTAACAGTATAATAAGATGGCAGAAGCAGATACTAAAAATATCATAGAATAGCTATGATTTTGTTTTAAGTAAAAAAATTAGGACACAAAAATATAGAAAGGAAAAAGGAGATATCATGAGTGATAAAAAAGTAATAACTGAAACAGGATGGAACTTTGACAACAGTTATGCTCGTCTGCCAGAAACATTTTTCACAAGGCAAAGGCCAACTCCTGTACGCTCTCCAGAACTTATAATTTTCAATCATACATTGGCAGAATCTTTGGGGTTGAGTGCTGAGGAATTGGAAAGTAATGATGGTGTAGAGGTGTTTGCTGGAAACAAAATTCCCGAGGGTGCTTTGCCTATTGCACAGGCTTATGCAGGACATCAATTTGGATATTTTACTATGCTGGGAGACGGCCGAGCTGTTCTCTTAGGAGAACAAATAACGCCTAAAGGCAGGCGATTTGATATTCAGCTAAAGGGTTCGGGTAAAACTCCATATTCTCGCGGAGGTGATGGGAGAGCATCACTTGGACCTATGCTGCGTGAATACATAATCAGCGAAGCAATGCATGGACTTAATATTCCTACTACCCGAAGCTTGGCGGTGGTGACAACTGGTCAACCAGTAATGCGTGAAACTGAACAGCCTGGTGCAATTCTTACCCGTGTAGCTGCTAGTCATATACGTGTGGGCACCTTTCAATATGCTGCAAACTTTACAGCTACGGAGAACCTTCAAGCTTTGGCAGACTATGTATTGCAAAGGCATTTTCCGGAAATAGAGAATGATGAAAATCGTTATCTTTCTCTGCTTAAGGAAGTCATAAGGCGGCAGGCTGTACTCATTGCCAAATGGGAGCTAGTTGGTTTTATTCATGGTGTTATGAACACAGATAACATGACTATCAGTGGAGAAACTATTGATTATGGACCTTGTGCCTTTATGGATACTTATGATCCAGCAACGGTATTTAGTTCCATTGATATGCAGGGTCGATATGCCTATGGTAATCAACCAGATATTGCAGCATGGAATTTAGCTAGATTTGCTGAAACTTTGTTGCCGCTGATGCATGACAACGAGGAGGATGCCATTATACTTGCTGAAGAAGCAATTGGGAGTTTTGAAGAATTGTATCACAGTAATTGGATAGCAGGAATGAGAGGAAAACTTGGAATCTTTGATGAAGAGCCTGAGGATGAATCTCTTATTGAAGGTCTTCTTAATATGATGCATAAGCATGGTGCTGATTTCACAAATACATTCCGTGCATTAACACTTGATAAGTTAGAGGATACTGCGCTGTTTGGCACCACAGAATTCATTCAGTGGAATCAGCTGTGGCAAGCAAGACTTAGCAGGCAGCAGGAGTCAAAGGCTTCTGTTAAAAAATTAATGCAAATGAGCAATCCTGCAGTTATTGCTCGTAATCACAGGGTGGAAGAGGCACTAGAGGCTGCGGTAAGCTATGGAGATTACAGTGTGATGGAGAGGCTTCTAGATATTCTTTCAAATCCTTACGAATACTCCGATAAACAGGATGATTACTGCGCATTGCCTAAGGAATCAGATAATCCTTACAGAACCTTTTGTGGTACTTAAGTAGTTTCTGAATTATCCAAGTGATGTAAAATAAGAATTTTAATAACTATTATATAAGGAGGGCATTCAAGCGTGCCCTTTTTCCTGATATAAAATTTAAAGATTGTTTAAGGAGGTAAAATCATGAATTTAAACTGGATATGGCAGTCGGTTTTAATATTTATTGTAGGAACATTCATTTTAAGAGTAGGTGGAAGAAAATCAATTTCTCAAATGACAATATCTCAAACTATAGTAATGATAGGATTAGGATCTTTACTTATTCAGCCTGTATCTGGAAAAGGACTTCTTATTACCTTTTTAGTAGCAGCGGTGCTAACAATATTGATGATAATTACCGAATATCTAGAAGTTAAAGTGGATTTTTTAGAGACTATGGTTTCTGGGAAATCAGTAATTGTTATTGAAAATGGTAAACTTAATATTAAGAACTTAAAAAAGATTAGGATGACAATCGACAAACTTGAAACACGATTGAGGCAAGCAGGGATATCTTCTATAGAAGATGTAAAATATGCAACTATTGAAGTGAGTGGGCAGCTTGGGTATGAACTAAAAGATAATAAAAAGCCTTTAACTCAGGAAGATTTTGTAAAACTAATGAACGAAATATCTCAGGTTAGGGAAATGATTACTGGAGGAGCACAATTCCAGAATAATAAAAGTAATAATATCTTTAAAGAGATAAAAAGTGAAAAGTTTGAGGGAAACGAAAATGAACCCTAGACGGTATGTTAGTTTTAATGATACTGATAAATAGATATTATGTATTCAAATGAAATTACTAAAATCGGTATTTGATGTAACAAATAGCGCTGTTAACTCATAATATGTACTGACTGCTAAAAAGTTTTTGCATAGAAATATTGTGAGGAGGCTGTTAAATGGATACGTGGGAGAGCAGGCTTTCATCTCCTGATGTTCCCTTTGCTAAATATTCTTTAAAAAATAACACAAGACACTTTCATTTAGTTGCAGAACCAATCAAACATAATATACTTGATAATCTATCTATATATGCCATGGGGTATAATGGATCAACACCTGGTCCTGTAATTGTAATTAAGCAGGGTGAATGGATTAGTTTGACTGTAGAAAATAGGTTAGATAAACCTACAGCGTTACATGTACATGGACTTTCAAAACCAAATTCTCAGGATGGTGCACCAGATATAGAACCTAATACGCCAAAGATTATGCCAGGACAAAGCTTTACCTATAGATTTTTAGCATGGCAGGTAGGGACTTTCTTTTATCACTCTACTATGGAACAGCAAGCATCACAAGGGCTTATGGGTGCATTCATAGTATTACCTTCAGAGGATAATGGGATAAATATGGAACTTCCGTATATGGATTATATATTGTTTTTACAGCAGTGGGAAATACCTCAACCAAGCTTAGGAAAAGTTTATCCTGGAATATACAAACCAAATAAGTTTGATAGAAATCCAAATTTCTTTACTATAAATGGAAAAGCATTTCCTGACACAACACCTCTTTATACTAGGTATGGAGAGAAAATACGAATGAGATTCATAAATAAGTCTAGTAATTCACATTCAATGCATATTCACGGTCATGATTTCGTTATAGTTGCTATCGATGGGTTTCCAAGAAGAGAATGTGATGATACGATTGATGTTGCTTCAGGTAGAAGAATTGATATTGAATTTTTATCTAACAATCCAGGGATATGGCCTATTAATGGTACAAAAACTTTCCATCAGTCCAATAATGGAGAGTCTCCTGGAGGCATGATTACCAGACTTATATATAAGAAATAAAAGGAATATACAAAGTATAGGACCTGGATATTATCCAAGTCCTATTTTCTTAAATCTTTTCTCTCTTATAGAAATGAGTATGCAGTAAATCATGGGCTTTTTCTCCTCCGATTTCACCAATATACTCTTTATACATTTGCTGAACCACAGGGTTTTCATGAGATTTTCTAATAGGTTTGCTTCTATCTTCTCTATATATTGCATCCATTCTCTTTTTAACCACTTCTATGTCACCGAAATGATATGGCTGCCCACCTCCGTCTATACATCCACCAGGACAAGCCATTATTTCGATAGCATGGTATTCTTCTTTGCCCGATTGAATTGATTCAAGAAGAGCTCTTGCGTTTCCAAGACCATGAGCCACACCGATTCTTATATCCTTACCATTTATATTAACCGTAGCCTGCTTCAAGCCGTCCAATCCTCTAACTTCATGAAATTCAATATTATCAAGAGGCTTTTTTGTCATCCATTCATAGGTTGTTCTCAGTGCTGCTTCAATAACTCCACCAGTTACTCCAAATATAACTGATGCTCCAGTAGATTCTCCTAAAGGATGATCGAAATCTTCGTCAGGTAAATCTGGGAATTTAAGTCCTGCTTCAATAATCATGTCTGCTAGCTCTCTAGTGGTGATAACAAGATCAACATTTTTCTGTCCATTATGTTCAAGTTCCGGTCTTACTATTTCATATTTCTTTGCTATACATGGCATTACTGAAACAACTACAATTTTTTCAGGATCAATACCCATTTTTTCTGCCAAATAAGTTTTAGCAATAGTTCCAAACATGATATGAGGAGATTTGCAGGTTGAAGGAATATCCAAGAGATCAGGGAACTGATGCTCTATGAATTTTACCCAACTAGGACAGCAGCTTGTTAAAATAGGAAGTCTTCCTCCATTTTGAAGTCTATCCATAAACTCATGTGCCTCTTCAACAATAGTAACATCTGCTGCAAAATTTGTATCAAATACCTTTCTAAAACCTAATCTTCTAAGGGCAGCTACCATTTTTCCTGTTACTATAGTTCCTGGTTCCATATCAAATTTTTCACCTAAAGCAACTCTGATAGCTGGTGCAGTCTGAACTATAACATATCTATCAGGATCAGCAAGTACTTCCCACACTTTTGATACATTGCTGACTTCAGTTAGTGCAGCCGTTGGGCAAACCTGAACACATTGGCCGCAAAATGTGCACATTGTATCAAGCATTGGTCTTCCAAAAGCCGGTGAAACCACGGTTTCAAAACCTCTGTCAACGGCAGAGTATATGTTACAAGTTTGAACCTCATTACACATTGTTTCGCATCTTCTACACATTATACATTTATCAAGATTTCTATAAAGAGCACCGCTTGAAGAGTCTTTTGGATAATTGGACATTTCTCCTTTATACCTTATTTTTCTTATGCCCAAATCAGCTGCCAATTGTTGAAGCTGGCAGGTTGTGTTCTTTTCGCATACTAAACAGTCAGTAGGGTGATCTGACAGTAGAAGCTCTACCATGGCGCGCCTAGCTTTTATTGCACGAGGAGTATCCGTTTTTACAACCATTCCTTCTGTGGCCTCAGTTGAGCAGGAAGGTGCAAGATTTCTACGTCCCTCTACTTCTACAAGGCAAACTCTACAGGAAGCAGTTCTATTTACCATCTTGATATCATGAAGATCAAGATAGCATAGTGTAGGGATATTTATTTGAGCCTGACGAGCAGCATATAGAATTGTAGTACCTTTTGGCACGGTTATTTTATAACCATTTATAGTTAAAGATACAGTTTCTGTACTAAGCTCCGTAGGTTTATCTAAATTACTTTCCATGATTTTTCCTCCTTAAGTTACTATTTTCGGGATATGGCCTTAAATTTACAGGTGGATTCACAAGCACCACATTTTATACATATATCTTTATTCACCGCATGTGCTTTTTTCAATGATCCTGTAATTGCATTAACAGGGCATACCTTTGAACAAGCGGTACAGCCGATACATTTCTCAGGGTCGATGTGGTATTTTGAAAGTGCCGTACACACTCCTGCAGGACAGTTTTTATCTACTACATGAGCCACATATTCATCCCAGAAAAACTTCATTGTACTTAATATAGGATTTGGAGAAGATTGACCAAGTCCGCATAATGAAGAATCTTTTATTATATATCCAAGGTCTTTTAAACCCTCAAGGTGTTCCATTGTTCCTTTGCCTTCAGTAATATCCTTTAAAATTTCAAGCATTCTTTGGTTCCCGATTCTGCAGGCAGTACATTTGCCGCAGGATTCATCAACTGAAAACTCTAAGTAGAATTTTGATATATTAACCATACAATCGTCTTCATCCATGACTATCATACCACCGGAGCCCATCATTGAACCTATGTCGCCTAAACTTTCGTAATCTATTGGAGTGTCAAGGCTATCTGCAGGTATGCAGCCACCTGAAGGACCTCCAGTTTGAACTGCTTTAAACTTACGGTTATTAACTATGCCTCCTCCAAGATCATAGATGATTTCTCTTAAAGTAATTCCCATTGGTACTTCCACAAGTCCCACGTTATTAATTTTTCCTGCCAGGGCAAAAACTTTAGTTCCCTTACTTTTTTCAGTACCTATAGAGCTAAACCATTCGGCACCTTTTAATAAAATTGGAGGGATGTTTGCTAAAGTTTCAACATTGTTGATATTTGTAGGGCGTTTCCACAGACCAATCTGTGATGGGAATGGAGGTTTCACTGTTGGCTCACCACGGCCTCCTTCTATAGAATTAATCAGTGCAGTTTCTTCGCCGCAGATAAAAGCACCAGCCCCGTATTTAAGCTTTATATCAAAGGAAAAATCGCTGCCAAGTATATTCTTTCCAAGAAGACCCAAATCATAGGCCTGTTTAATAGCTATTCTAAGTCTTTGTATAGCAAGGGGATATTCTGCTCTAATATATATGAAGCCCTGAGAAGAACCTATACAGTAACCTGTTAACATCATTGATTCAATTACAGAATGGGGGTCACCTTCAAGGATGCTTCTGTCCATAAAAGCACCAGGATCACCTTCATCTGCATTACAAATTACATACTTTACTTTGTTTTCAGACTTTCTTGTCATTTCCCATTTTACTCCTGTTGGAAATCCGCCGCCCCCTCTACCTCTTAAACCGCTGCGTTTGACTACATCAATTACAGTATCAGGAGTCATTTCAAACAGTGCCTTTCCAAGTGCCTGATATCCTTCAACTGCAATGTATTCATGAATATCTTCTGGATTGATGAGTCCACAATTTCTAAGAGCAATTCTAATCTGCTTCTTATAAAAGGGAAGATCATTTTGTTTATCAAGGTGCTGATGGGTAGCAGGGTCTTTGTATAAGCAGTCTTCAACAACTTTTCCGTTCAGTATATGTTCTTGAAATATTTTTCTAGCCTTTTCTTCATTAACTTCTATGTAAAAAATATTTTCTGGCATAACCTTTACTATTGGGCCTTTTTCGCAAAAGCCAAAACAACCTGTAGTAACAATTTTTACTTTGTCTCTTAGCCCTGCTGCATCACGTTCTTCTTCTAAAACCTTTACAACTTCAATACCGCCAGAGGCCTGACATCCTGTTCCGCCGCATACCATTATATCTATAGTCTTATCATCAGTATCTTTTTTTCCACTTTCTCTGCTTCGGTTTGCAAGTAAGGCTTTTGATTTTTCACTTAAGGTCTTTAATTCCTGAAATGAATTTATTTTTACCATCTTAATCCTCCCCTTCGAGAAACTACTTTGAGCCAACTAGTGCATCTTCTGTACTATATTGCTTGATAATATTTTGAACATCTTCAACCTTTACTCTTCCAAACACTTTTCCATCAACTATAACAACTGGCGCTAAGCCACAGGCTCCAACACACCTTAAGGTATCTATTGTAAACATTCCATCCTTGGTTGAACTTCCTTCTTTTATATTAAGGAGCTTTCTAAATTCATTAAGTATTTTATCCGCACCTTTAACAAAACAAGCAGTTCCCATACAAACACTTATTACATGCTTTCCTTTTGGCTCCATAGTGAAGAAGGAGTAGAATGTTACTACACCAAAAACTTTTGCTGCACTAATTCCAAGTTTTCTAGAAATAAATAATTGGAGTTCTTCTGGTAGGTATCCGAAAATATCTTGAGCTTCATGAAGTATGTTTATGAGTTCACCTTCTTTTACCTCAAGACCATCAATATACTCTTCCAGTTTTTTTAGCTTCTCCTGATCCAAATTATATTTGCTAACTTCAACTTCTTTAGACACAGGCGATACACCTTCCTTTTGCATATATTTGCGAACACAATATATGGTTTGCTAAAAAATGAGATTTTAAACCTAAAAGTAATAAAAAAGTTATATTTTAGAATAATATTTGTTTTTTAAGATGTGTTTTTTTATGTGCCTCAAGGTGAAATCGGAGAGCTAATAATAGCTGAAGAAGAAGCTGCAGATGCTAGGAGGGAGTGTGTGAAGAATACTTAGGTGGCATAGGATAAAATTCAATAGCATTACAGCATAGTTAAAATTTTTATAAAACATCTAAAAAACGCTGTCGCGTTAGCAAGTTTTCATGCTAATGTGACAGCTTCTTCAAATAAAGATGACAATTCTGCGATCTACATTTTTAGATTGACCTTTTTTATAGGTATTAACTAAGGCTTTAAAACAACTTTTATGCAGTTATCCAGCTTTTCATCAAATATTTTATAAGCATGATCTCCTTTATCAAGAGAAAGTTTGTGAGTAATTATATCTGTGGCATCAAATTTTCCCTGTTTTATAAGTTCAAGAATAGGGTCTACATATGCATGAGCAGGACATTGACCCATTTTTAAGGTTATATTTCTTGCAAAGAAATTACCAAGAGGGAAGAGATTGTATCTTCCTCCATAAACTCCAACCATCATAACAGTTCCACACTTTCGTACTGCCTCCGAGGCTATTTCTATGGCAGATTTTGAGCCAGCCTGAAGCTTTAAAAAGCTTTCTGCAGCTTCTACTACAGACATTGCTCCATCCATTCCTACACAATCAATAACCTCATCAGCGCCTCCGTGAGTGATTTCCTTAAGATAAAGCCCAGTATTATCATGATCTTCGATATTCACAATTTCAACTCCGTAGCGTTTGGCGTGGTTAAGTCTATAGGGAACTCTATCTACTGCAATAATTCTTTTAGCGCCTTTCAAAATACACCATTTTATAGTTAATAATCCTACAGGGCCACAGCCTAAAACTACAACAGTGTCTCCAGGCTTTACTCCTGCCATATCTACTCCCCAAAATGAGGTAGGCAAGATGTCTGTTAAAAATAAAACCTGCTCATCAGTTAAATCCTCAGGAATTACTTTAGGACCAACATTAGCATAAGGCACACGAAGATATTCCGCCTGACCTCCATCGTATCCACCATAGGATTCACTATAGCCAAACATTCCGCCTGCCTCGCCATTTGGATTTGAATTATCACACTGGCTCCAATGACCGTGTTCGCAGTACCAGCAGTGACCGCAGGCAACAGGGAATGGCACGATTATTTTGTCTCCTTTTTTAACATTAACTACATCCTTGCCTGCCTCCTCAACAATTCCCATGGCTTCGTGACCTAATACAAAACCATGGGGAAGATTGCGAACCCTGCTGTGAATTAAGTGAAGATCAGAACCGCAAATAGCTGTAGAGGTTATCTTGACAATAATATCATCATTTTTTTCTATTACTGGATCTTTTACATTATCAACCTGAACGTTTTTATATCCGTTATAAACGAGAGCCTTCATAAACTAGATCTCCTTTCAAAAATTATTTTGTATAACTTCAAAGTTAGTTTTGTTTAAATGCAAAATTTTATTCTAAATATTTCTATAAAAAGGGAAAAATATGAAGCATTCCTACAAGCAGTGAAATAGAATTGTTTTCGCAAAAGAATGAAAGAGGAAAATGCAAAAGAGCTAGCTGGAATAGTTAAAAAACTATTCTAACTAGTTTTTTTAAAGTTGTTGAGATAAACTAAAATTAATTAAAATAATAATCAGATAGGCTGATTGAGAGTTTATACTTTGAAGGGATAGTGGTGGTTTAATTGAACGGTATTTTTAGTGAACGCAGAGTATATAAGGACATGATAATTACTCATTTACATAGCTATGCTCAACTAATACTGCCCATTAGTGGAAGTATGGATATTAAAACTGAACATAAAAAACTTGGACTTGATGACCAACATTTGTTTTTTTTGCCTCCAAGTAATACACATACATTTAAATCAGGCAAACCTAATGAGTTTTTGGTTTTAGATATACCACATTATATGCTTAACGCCAATGATATGACTATAGCTAGAGATGGTATTGAACTTTCTTTAGATGAGAAATGGAAAGCAATTAGGTTTTTAATACTAAATGAACTCGAGGATAATTGTTATAATGGTGAAAGCTTATCGAAGCTATACCATTATTTTAGTCCTTTTATATTTGAAAAAAACTTGCCAAGTTCAGTTAAATATATTCATGAACATTACAATGAAAACATTGATTTGGAAGCCTTGGCAAATATTGAACATTATAATTTTACTTATTATAGTGAATGGTTTAAAAAGAATATGGGTGTTTCAACTACTGAATATATACAAAGGTTGAGGGTGCAAAGAGCAAAAGAACTTTTACGAGATACTAATTTAGGTATAATACAAGTTGCAAATGAAGTAGGTTATAATCACAATTCTTCTCTTACAAGAGTGTTTAAATTGTATGAGAAGAATACACCATTAGATTATAGAATGAAGGCCCGAAAAACAGATAAGTAATAACTTGATTTGAGAAAAGAAATCTACTTAAATTTAATATATAATATAAATCTCATGAGATTTATATGAGGTAATATTTGAACTAAAGAGTTGTTTACTTTTCGCAGTAGATTGAATTTATATATTCCGGTTAATAAATCACTAATTTATATGCGATTTTAAATCTAGAAACTTATAATGTTTATAGGAGGGTGTTAATATGGCTAACTTTGAAGATCTTATGAAATTGGATATTAGAGTTGGAGAAATTGTTAAGGTAGAATTTTTTGAAAAAGCAAAAAAACCTGCTTACAAATTATGGGTAGATTTTGGTGATGAAATTGGTATAAAGAAATCAAGCGCTCAAATTACCAAATGCTATAAAAAAGAAGAACTTATTAATAAACAAGTTTTGGGAGTAGTAAATTTTCCGTCAAGACAAATTGCCGATTTTATGTCAGAAGTATTAGTACTAGGAATTTATGCTGAGCAAGGAGTGGTATTAATCCAACCAGAACAGTCTGTCAAAAAGGGTGATAAATTAGGTTAATGAATAATCTTATTAATATAGAAAAGTTCATTGGTAGAATTATAGTTGGAGAAATAATTTGCATTTGACAAATCAAATTTATTATTGATATAATTTCTTTAAGTTTTAAGAATGGGAGGTATTATATTAGCTATGGTTTACTAATTCACTTTGAAGCCTAATTTTATAATAAGCACAAGGTTGTGTTTTTTTGTTATGCGCTGGAGTGGATGATTAGTTAATAATATACCTTTTATGTATAGCACTATTATAATATTTTTGCTATTTTAAGAAGTGTGAGAAAATTAATGGATTAAAGTTGAGTTATCAGCTTTTCTATAGGATTACGTACATTCTATAGCATTTAAGGGTATTTTTAGATATGAAAACAATTGACATCCTCTCCAGTAAATATGGAGGGGATTTTTTATGATTTCATTATTAACTTAATAAACATTTTAATATAATTTCTAATAAATTATATATGGCTTAGGAAAAAATTATTTGACATTGTTCAATAAGAGAAAATTTATGAAATATAAGGAGTTACAATTTAATGAATATAAAGATTAATGAATATTCCATTCCGACATCTCAATCAGGTCCATATGGAACTACTGTAGGTATTGATAAAGCTCTATGGTTTACAGAAAATAAAGCGAATAAAATAGGTAGAATTACGACAGAAGGAACTATTAATGAATATGACTTGAAAACTGCAAATGCCAGACCGCATGCAATTATTACTGGTAGTGATGGAGCACTTTGGTTTACACAATGGGGAAACAATCAAATAGGTAGGATTACAACAAGTGGAGAGATTATTGAATATGAGATTCCTACAGCAAATTCAGAACCCCATGGAATAGCAGTAGGAGCAGATAAAGCTATTTGGTTTGCTGAGGAATGTAATAAAATAGGTCAATTAATACTTTTGTGAAGTTGGAAAAATAAAACTAATTACATATAGTGATTTTAGATTATTCGATATTTTTTATGTTAAAAAGGTCGAGCATCCTTAAAATAACTTTGGTATTATGTATACATGAAAAGGAGGGAGATAATGTTAAAGGAATTAAATCATGTGATTGACTATATTGAGGAGTATTTAACTGATGACCTATCTATTGAATTAATTTCTGAATATGCTGGGGTTTCCGACTATCACTTTAGAAAGATATTTTTTTATCTTTCAGGATTGACGCTTAGTGAATATATAAAAAATAGAAAATTATCAGAAGCAAATAAGGATTTGTTATATGGAGAAAAAGTAACGGATGTTGCTTTTAAATATGGTTATCAGTCAATAGATGGCTTTACCCGAGCATTTAAAAAATGGAGTGGATTTTTACCCTCAGATGTAATAAAAAAAGGCATAAGCAAATCATTTCCCAAACTTTCATTCATAATAACTGTTAAGGGAGGAATTTCTATGGAATTTAGAATTGAAAACAAACCAGCATTTAATTTAGTAGGTGTAAGCAAGCGTGTTCCTATGCAATTTGAAGGCGTTAATAATGAGATTGTAAAGCTCGCGCAAAGTATAACTGAGGAACAAAGAAAAGAAATGCATGCTCTTCAAAATATGGAGCCTTATGAAGTTATAAATGCTTCTTATGATGCTGACGCTAATTTCTTAAAAGAAGAGGGAGGTTTAACTCACTTGATAGGTATTTTAACTACTGAAAATCAATTAAGTGATTTATTGGAAAAAGTGGCAGTGGAAGCCTGCACTTGGGAAGTATTCCTAAATGAGGGACTATTTCCTTCTACGCTGCAAGAAACAATGGCAAAAATATATTCAGAATGGTTTCCTTCTTCCGATTATGAAATAATCAATGCCCCTTCTTTTTCTTTTACTAAAATGAATGAGCATAAAAAGAACTACGCTTATAGTGAAGTTTGGGTTCCTGTTCAGAAAAAATAAAAAATAAAGACACATAAATCATTATATATTGTTCTATTAAGTTTTTAGAGTCAAAGGGAGCAATAAACTTTTTAAAGATATGAACTGATAATGTAATATTCCTAATTCCCCCAGATTAAATATTTGGGGGAATTTTTGCTGCAATTTGGTAGTTACATTTGTCACATTTTATGCCGAGATGGTTTTTATTGATGTGAAATACAAAATATTATATATTTAGAAAAGGTTGAATAAGTAAAACAGTAAATTATTATAATAAACTTATGTAATAGAGATAGGATTACAATGGTGATTCTGGTGTATAGGGGGATACTATGGAAAAAGAAATACATATTTTGGTTGTAGAAGATGATAACGATATTAACAAATTATTATGTGATATTATAAGAAAAAGTGGCTATATGACGCAATCTGCTTATTCAGGAACGGAAGCAATGATTTATATTGAAAAACAAGAGTGGGATATGGTGCTTCTTGACCTAATGCTTCCAGGAATTACAGGAGAAGAGGTTCTTTTAAAGATAAGAGAAAACAGTTTAGTGCCTGTGATTATTATTTCGGCTAAAGGTGAAGCTCAAACTAAGGTAAATACTTTGCGAACAGGAGCAGACGATTATATTACAAAACCTTTTGATATTGAAGAAGTTTCTGCACGAATTGATTCTTTATTAAGAAGATATAAACAGGTGATAGGACATGATTCAGGTAATGTGTTAAAACATAAAGATATAAGACTTGATTTAGAGTCAAAGATCGTGACTGTTAAAGATACGGTAGTTACATTAACAGCTCGTGAGTATAAGATATTATTACTTTTAATGCAATCTCCTAAAAAGATTTTTACCAAGTCAAATATTTTCGAAAGTGTATGGGGTGAAGATTTCTTAGGTGATGACAATACAATTAATGTTCATATGAGCAATCTAAGACATAAGTTATCAGAAGTTAATCCAGAGGTTGAATACATTGAAACAATTTGGGGTATGGGATACAGACTAAAAAATTAAGGTTTTCTTAATGTTTTTTTTAACTTCTCTTATGGTCTTGTTTTTATACTAAAACTATCACATAAGAGAGAGAGGGAAATTAAATGAATGAATATATACTAAGAACGAATAATCTTTTTAAGAAATATAAAGAAGATTTTGCTCTTAACAATGTGAATCTTGAGATTAAAAAAGGTGAGATTTATGGTTTTATTGGACAAAATGGTGCTGGGAAAACAACATTACTTAGGATAGTTACAGGCCTTTCATTTCCAACCAAGGGAAATGTGGAGTTGTTTGGAGAAGGTAGTGAGAAGGGTTTAATACAATCTATTAAGAGAATAGGAGCAGTTATTGAAAATCCTGCTCTATTTCCGAATATGTCAGCTTACGAAAATTTGGAACTCCATCGGTTACAAAAGGGTATTCCAAATAAGAAGTGTATAGATAAAACTTTAGAACTTGTTGGATTGCAAAGTGCTGGAAGAAAAAAGACAATGAATTTTTCGCTGGGTATGAAGCAAAGACTGGGTATTGCTATTGCGCTCTTAAGTGACCCTGAATTTTTAATTCTAGATGAGCCTACAAATGGGTTAGACCCTATGGGAATTGTTGAACTTCGTGAACTTATAAAAAGGCTAAATCGAGAAAAAGAAATGACGGTTTTAATGTCTAGTCATATATTAAGTGAGCTGCACCAAGTTGCTACAAGATATGGTATTATTCATAAGGGAAAACTTTTGGAGCAGATTACATCAGCAGAACTAAATGAAAAATGTAGACAGTATTTACGTATAAAAGTTGATGATCCAAGTAAAGGTGTTACTGTACTAGAAGCTGAACTTGGTGCAACAGATTTTGAAGTTATGCCCGATGGTACTATAAAGTTATATAGTCATCTTAATGATATACAAAAGGTATCAATGGCAATAACTAAAAACAATCTTATTATTGAGCACTTTTCACAAATGGGAGAAGACTTGGAAAGTTATTTTACAAAACTTGTGGGAGGTGTAGACTATGATTAATTTAATTAAAGCTGAATTATTCAAGTTAAAAA
This sequence comes from Clostridium sp. HMP27, assembly GCF_000765165.1. NCBI lineage: Bacteria > Bacillati > Bacillota > Clostridia > Eubacteriales > Clostridiaceae > Clostridium > Clostridium sp. HMP27. The sequence continues at coordinate 109,577 of NZ_JMFY01000002.1, forward strand.
GAAAGCATACATTTTGGGTTTTGATTGGAGTAGTAACTGCGGTTTATACACTAGCTAACTATTTAGTTATAATAGGCTGGTGGAGACTAAATAATAAAGTTTTTGAAAGTGTAGGGTTAAAAGAATATAATGCTATGGCAATGATGACAGTACCTATAATTTTTAATTTAATTATAAGTACATTAGCTGGGTTCTTTATTAATGCAGATTATGCTACAAGTACTATTAAAAATCAGATATTAAGCGGAAATAAAAGAAGTCATATTTATTTAGCAAAGCTAATTGTTTTTTCCTTGGGTTCAGTTATTACTGCTGTTATATTACCAATAGTTACTGCAATATGTACAACTCTTTTATTAGGATATAGCAAGATTTATACTAGTATGGCAGTTATGTATTTATTAAGAGTTTTTAGTTTATATACTCTTATTATAATTGCTTATTCATCAATTATAATGCTGATTGCTTCTTTAACCAAGGAAAGTGGAAAAACTATTATTATTACTATTATTGCTACTGTTATTTTATTTGCAATAGAAAAGTTGTTAGTTCCTAATTCTGAAATAGTTAAAGTAATATATGAAAATTCTATATTTTATCAGATTTATGAAGCTTTTAGTCCTATTGTTACATTCAATGAAATTGGAAAGAATATATTAATTTCTGCAGCAACATTTATTATTATGACTTATTTAGGTAGCATGATTTTTAAAAGAAGAGAAATCAAATAATTAATAGAAGGCGGGTGAGAAGATGATTTATGCAGTAATTGTATCAAGTATATTAGCTATAGTCTTTCTTGCCCGCCTATTATTTATAAAAAAAGAATTAAAGAATATTACTTCTCAATTAGAAGATTATAATATTAGAAAAACTGACAAGAAAATAGATATATCACTATTAGATAAAGATACAGAAAACCTTGCTAGTGAAATTAATAATTTAATTGACTTATACCTTCAGTCTAATATTGAAAAGAAATCCGCTGAAAGAGAGTTAAAACAGGCTGTTGCAAATATGTCTCATGATTTAAGAACACCGTTAACCTCTATTTTAGGGTACATTCAACTAATGGAAACTGATGGAGTAACAGAAGAAGAAAAGAAACAATATTTAACAATTGCTAAGGATAGAGCAAAGAGACTTCAGATATTATTGAATGATTTTTTTGAGCTTTCTGTAATTGAATCTGTTGATTATAGTTTGAAACTTGAAAGTTTAAAAATAAATAATATTGCGGAAGAAATCGTAATGAATTTATATGACAGATTTAATGAACGACAAATAGTACCGAACATTAAAATCCCTAAAGGAAAAGTTAATATTATTGCTGATGGTTCAGCTGTAAAAAGAGTTATAGAAAATCTAGTTACTAATGCTATAAAATATTCGGATAAAAATGTAGCTATAACCCTTGAAAAGGATAATGCGGTTGTAAATCTAATAATAAGTAATGATGCACACAATTTAACAGAAAGAGATGTGGAACTATTTTTTGATAGATTTTATACCGCAGATCAAACTAGGTCAGGTAAGGGTACGGGATTAGGATTATCCATTGCAAAAAGTTTGATGGATAAAATGAATGGGAAATTTTCTGCTGAATTAAAAGATGGTTGGCTATATATGAAATGTAGTTGGTCACTGCCTGATTTATGATTATAGAAGATAGGAGATTGTAATATGAAAAAAGGATTATGCATTATCTTTATGTTAATAACATTTTTAATTAAATTAGTTTTTTACCCCTTATCAGTTAGTGCTGCCACTGTAATAGAAAAAGAAGCCATTGATGAATTTGTCACTAATTATATGGAACGTAACGGATTACCTGGTGCTTCAATTGTAATTGTAAAAGATGGCAAAGTAATGTATGAAAAAGGATATGGACATGATTCTAAGGGAGAACCACTAACAGAAAAATCATTAATGAGAATAGCTTCAGTTTCTAAATCATTTACTGCATCTTCTGTTTTGCAGCTGGTTGATGAAGGGAAAATCAACCTAGACGATCCAGTTGTAAAGTATTTGCCAGAACTTACAATGGATGATACTAGATTGCAAAAGGTTACAGTAAGGCATTTGTTAAGTCACACATCAGGGGTTCCTAATCCAACCATTGTGCCACCAGCAAATACTTTAAAAGCAGGCGTTGATCGTCTACATGACTGGAAACTTAAATGGGAACCTGGAGACAAATATTTGTATAGCAATGCTAATTATTGGATACTTGCTCGATTGGTAGAAGTAATAAGCGGTATGGAATTTCCAAAATATCTTAAGCAAAAGATATTTTCCCCACTAGGAATGGATGATACGATATCAGCTATAAACTCAGGTGATGCTGTAAAAGGGTTATCACAAGGATATGTAACTGCATACGGCACTGCACTTCCATGGTCGGAGCTTGAACAAATGTTTAGTGGTTCAGGAGGAATCGTTACTACAGCATCTGACATGGGGAAATGGCTTTCCATGCACACCAATGAGGGGAAAAATGTGAATGGAGAAAGGTTACTATCAAAATCATTGTTAGAAGAATCCTATTCTCCCCAACCTGGAAGCGAAAAATATGGTCTTGGCTGGTCATTAAGCTCACCACAGGTTAAACCAGCACGTATTTCTCATAGTGGATCATTATCTACTTTTCAAGCACAACAAGACATTATACCTTCTAGTGGATATGCCGTAGCTGTTATGCTTAATAACTTCACAACTACTTTTGAACATGCTTATGAGATAAGTTCGGGAATTATAAAACTAACTGAAGGGCAGAAACCTGATATTAAAGCGCCTATACCTAAAATAACAGATTTATCACTTGGTTTCATTACATTGATATACTTATTTTTGGGTATAAAGGGCATTATACGAAGTAAGGAGTGGTCTAATAGACGTAAACAACATCCTACTTGGAGATATTATCTTCGTCTAATGCCCCAAGTAATTCCAGTGTTATTTATAGGGTGGCTATTTTTTATTGTTCCAAACCTACAAAATAATAGTGCTACAATTAAAGATGCTTTTGGGATTTGGCCAGCTGCTATGTTATTTCTAATTGTAGTTTTCTTAATTGGAGTTATAGTTACAGTTAGGAGAGTTTATTATAGGGGAATATTAAATAGAAATTGATAGAATTAGATATAAAGTCGTAAATAAAATGAGTTTCATTAATAGAAAGCTTCCTTTTAAAAGGCTTTGTGCCTTGTTTCAAAAGTAAATGTAGGTGCGTTTTTAAGAGAATGGAAAATCCTCTATCTCCTCATCACCAGGAGATAGGGGATTTTTACATTATGAAAAGTATATGAAAAATAGTATAGAAATCAAACAACAAAGACATGTGATATGTGTTATAAAAGTGTTCAAACAATTGTATTATAAGGTGGGTATTCTTATCTTTGGTATTATTTTAAATTTCATTGATAAAAATAAATATATATATACATCATATTGACACTGTCACTACTATGTGTTACTATATAGCTGTAGTAAGTAATACTTAATACCAGTGATACAGAATAGCAAGGAGGAGTTACGTTGGAGAACCTTACGGAAATGCTCAAAGGAGTGTTGGAAGGCTGTGTTCTTGAAATCATCAGCCACCAGGAAACCTACGGTTATGAGATCACGCGGCATCTGAACGCCCTAGGATTTTCGGACGTTGTGGATGGGACAGTTTATACCATTTTGGTGCGACTTGAGAAAAATAAATTAGTAGAAATTACAAAAAAACCATCGGATATGGGACCGCCGCGAAAGTTTTTCACGCTTAACGACGCAGGGCGTGAGGAGCTGCAGAGATTTTGGAAAAAATGGGAGTTCGTATCATCAAAAATTAACGAGTTAAAGGAGAGGAAATAATGAATTTTTGGGAAAAGGTTACTGGAAGCGACATGACTAAGGAACTCAAAGCTTTTGAATCCCGAGCTAAAAAGCTACCGGCTGATTATCAAGCGGCATGGGAAAAAATTAAAGCCAATCTTTGGTCTCACTCAGATTTCACCGGTCGCAACCTCATGCCAATTCTTGACGGTGTGCTTGGCATGCTCGAAGAAACGGCGGCGGACGGTCAGAGTGTCCAAGAGGTTTTGGGTGACGATATCAAAGGCTTTTGTTCAGCGCTGGTGGGCGAAGAAGGGGCAAAGTCTTATCGTGATAAGTGGCGCAAGCAACTCAACAATAATATCGCTAAAAAATTAGGTAAATAGGAGGGTAAAATGAGAATACAAGATATCATCGAAGGAAAAAAAGAGTGGAGAGCTCACGTGGCCCGTGTCAAAGCGCTCCCGAAGGATTATCAAATTGTTTATAAAGAGATTGAAAAATATCTTTTTAAGGTTGGCCCTGTTGAGCTAACCGACGGAATAGGTTTACTCTCTGGGATTATCGATCTTTTTGAAGAGGGTGCAGCCTTGGGGAAAGGCGTGCTCCAAGTAACGGGCAATGACGTAGCGGCCTTTTGTGACGATCTAATCAAAGATTCAAAAACTTACGCTGACATCTATCAAGAGTCTGTTGACCAAGAAGTTAACAAGGCCATGAAAAAGGTTACCGATAAAACAAAGTAAAAGAGAGATAGCGGGATGGAAAAAGCAATTGAAGTGAAAGGTTTGAGCCTTTGACGGAAACTAGCCGGTGACATCGATAGCGGTCAACAACAACGAGTAAGGGGATGGTAGAGTGTGTAAATACCAGTGGATATTATGCCCGGTCTGTGGCAACAAAACAAGGGTCAAGATAGGCGTTGATACGGTACTTGAAAACTTCCCGCTATTTTGTCCCAAGTGTAAACAGGAAACTATAATCAATGTAAAAAAACTGAATATATCAGTTATCAAAGAGCCAGACGTTGAGACGCAGAGCCGATAACCGTGAGTGAAATCACAGTTGTCGGCTCTTTATTTATGAAACTGATGAAGCTGCATTGAAAGGATTAGACTTAAGTTTGAGTAAGGTTACTATATTGTAGAGGAGGAAAAGAAAATGGAAAAAAATATCATACAAATTAAAGGTGTAAAGAAGGCTTACAAGGATGTAGAAGTACTCAAAGGAGTAAATTTTGAAGTAGAGCAGGGAGGTATCTTTGCATTACTAGGTTCTAATGGAGCAGGAAAAACAACGATGATTAAAATTATGGCCACTTTACTTAAAGCAGATGCTGGAAGTGTTGTAATCAATGGTTTTGATATTGAAAAAAATCCAGGGGACATTAGAGGTTCTATCAGTCTTACTGGTCAATTTGCTGCTATTGATGAAATTTTGACTGGACGTGAAAATCTTCAAATGATAGCAAAACTTAGACATCTTAAAAATCCAAATGGAGTAGCAGATGATTTAATTAATCGTTTTGGTATGTCACAGGCTGCAGATCGCAGAGTGGGTACTTACTCTGGAGGTATGAAAAGAAGAATTGATATCGCAATGAGTCTTGTGGGAAATCCAAAGATTATTTTTCTAGATGAGCCAACAACAGGTCTTGATCCAGAAGCACGTTTAGAAGTTTGGAAGATTGTAAAAGAGTTGTCAGCTGTAGGAACTACAGTATTCTTAACGACTCAATATTTGGATGAAGCAGAACAACTTGCAGATAAAATCGCCATTCTTCATGGAGGAAAAATCATTGCTCTAGATACGCTAGAGGGATTGAAGAAATTATTTCCATCTGCAAAAGTTGAATATGTTGAGAAGAAACCTACATTAGAAGAAATATTCCTAACAATCATTGGTAAAAAGGAGGAGAAATAAATGGAATCTACAAATAAATATTTTTTCAAAGATATGAGTGTTATGTTTGGACGTTCTATGCGTCATATTTTTAGAAGTATGGATACAATTATTACAGTTTGTATCACACCAATTGCGATGATGTTATTGTTCGTTTATGTATTTGGTGGTGCAATCCAAACAGGTACAAAAAATTATGTTAATTATCTATTGCCGGGTATAATGTTAATGGCTATTGGTAGTGGCATTGCATATGTAGCTTACCGTTTGTTTATAGATAAAGAGCGTGGTATCTTTGAACGTTTTCACTCTATGCCTATCGCTCGTTCTATAGTATTATGGGGACATGTATTAACTTCATTAATTTCAAATGGAATTTCTGTAGTAGTGATTATACTTGTTGCATTATTAATGGGCTTCCGTTCTTCGGCAGGAATCTTAGAATGGCTGACGGTATTTGGAATTCTAGGAATATTTACACTTGCTTTAACTTGGATTGCGGTAATTGCTGGACTTGCTGCTAAAACACCAGATGGTGCAGGCGCATTCTCTTATCCAATCATCTTTTTACCGTTTATCAGTTCTGCCTTTGTGCCAACAGATACTATGCCTTCAGCAGTACGTGCCTTTGCAGAAAATCAGCCTGTAACCCCTATCGTAGAAGCTATTCGTAATTTATTAGCAAACCAACCAGTAGGAAGTGATATCTGGGTTGCCCTTGCTTGGTGTATAGCAATAATAGTTATTGCTTATATCTTTGCAATAAGAATCTATAAGAAATTATAACATGTCCTTATACTAAGTATAGTTACTCACCCACAGGGGTAGATGGGGCTACCGCATTAAGAAATTAAATCGTAATATAGTGTAGTTTTTATTCTTTGTGCGACAGTCCTTTTTATAGATATTATGTTCTCACACATGTGAAGACAGTAGTTCTTTTGTCCACAAACAAGGGAACAGCTATAGCAACGTGAATGTTAAGTTTGGCCAGGCGGATGGAAAAATCCTGTTTGCTACATTTATTTTACGATTGCTCAAAAAGGTTAATTTCAATCTGCTGGCAGAGTTTATAAAGTGCATAAATGCTTTTAAATTGCAAACGGTTCATCTGGTTTAACTGAATTGATATATTATCTAAGAACTTTGCAATATCATCATAATTTGAATAATCAAAAGCCTCATAGGTTTCTTGCATTGTATGGAAAAAGTGTTTTAATCGATGCGTTTGTACTGAAAGTTTTATAGCATTAAGGGTCAATATCTGCCGTATGTGTTCGTTTGTATAAATACGATATTTATTTTCTTCATTTCTTTTTGGGAATAGAAGTCCTGCTTTTTCCCAATACCGAATAGTTGTTATGGGGATACCTGTTTCTTTGCTTACTTCTCCAATAGTCATATTTTTTGTAAATGGTGTATTGAAATTATTGTATAGTAGTATTTTAACGGTTTTTTTATATGTTTGCCTTTCATTCCATAAATCTGATTGTGCTTTGTTGGCAATCCAAAGTGCCTCATCAATATGTCCATCTTTTACTTCTTTCAAGACTTTTGCAATAAACATTAAGTCAAATGCAGATGACATTTCTCTAATGCAAATAAAATATGCTATGTGCTTTTCCGTGTAAACCCTATATCCAGTTGAAGAGCGAGGCACAGATGGTATCAATCCTTTTTTTTCGTATAATCTGAGAGTCGAGGTGCTGATATTAAGGTGTCGAGCTATATCTATCGGACGAATTGACATATATTTACCTCCTGCTCATAAAGATATAAACATTATACTATATATCTAAGGTTTTTACGGAACAAGGTCTGGTTTATATCGAATATATATAAAAAAGTTTACTCGTTGCAGTAATGTTATATAATAAAAATATAAATACTGAAATGGAGGTAAGATTACATGAATGAGTTTACAATAACAGAATTAGAAGCAGCACAGAAAGCAATATTATCAACAATCCGCAAAAATGAGAAAGCAAAAGTAACCTTGTCCCAAAAACAGACTCCATGTACTTCTCAGATGACTATGGTTGCTAAAAATCTCAGAGTACACTATATAGCATCCTCATTAATAGCAAAAGCATTAGAGAAGGATTTTTCATATAATTACTCAAAACAGGAGTTAGAGGAAGCTATGCGAGCAATACCATTATTTATTCAAAGAATTGAGAAAGTGAAGCCAAAATTTAGAGAAGGTACTCCTCAACACACACTGGCCATACGCCGGATTAAGGCATTTCATATTTCATTAGCGTTGATAGAAAGAGAATTAGACTTGTAATTAAAAACAATATCTATAATAACCGCTCGTCAGTTACTAAGCCATACTAGTAGGTTCAGAAGAGAATTTACATTGGACACCTATTAATGGGCTAAAATATATTTTGGCTTTACTTTTGAAAAATATTATTGACAATTAGTCTAATTAGACTAATAACACTTTAGTAGTTTTTGATATATAGGAAAATCTATTGGAGTAATAGATTAATAATAACTTACTATTAAGGACATGGGCAGAAGATGAATACGAATGTGTTGAGTGCAATAGCTAAAAAATTAAATAAATAACTACTTAACATTTATTGAGAAATGGAAACATTTCTTTATAAATATCAAGTAAACAGAAAGGATGAAGAAAATGGTTAAATCATTTTTAATGTTAGGACAGTCTAATATGGCTGGACGAGGGTTTATTCATGAAGTACCCCCAATTTATAATGAAAGAATACAAATGATGCGTAATGGTAGATGGCAAATGATGACTGAGCCCATCAATTATGACCGTCCTGTTTCAGGAATAAGTTTGGCTGGTTCATTTGCAGATGCATGGTGTCACCAAAATCAAGAAGATACCATTGGCTTAATTCCTTGTGCTGAAGGTGGAAGTACACTAGATGAATGGGCTGTAGACGAAGTGCTTTTTAAACATGCAATAACTGAAGCTAAATTTGCTATGCAAAGTAGTGAGCTCACAGGAATTCTATGGCATCAAGGAGAAAGTGATGGTATGAATGGTAACTACAAAGTCTATTACAAGAAATTACTTTTAATTATTGATGCACTTAGAAAAGAGTTGAATGCTCCAGATATTCCAATTATTATTGGTGGTTTAGGTGATTTTTTAGGCAAAGAAGGATTTGGGAAAAGCTGTACTGAATATAAGTTCATTAATCAAGAGTTACAAAAATTTGCCTTTGAACAGGATAATTGTTACTTTGTTACAGCCTCAGGATTAACTTCTAATCCCGATGGTATTCATATTAATGCAATTTCTCAAAGGAAATTTGGTTTGCGATATTTTGAAGCCTTTTCTAATAAGCAGCATGTGTTGAAGCCATTAGTTAATGAAGATGAGTTGCTAAATTTAAGTTATGCTAGAACACATACCAAAGGAGAAAAGATATATACAAAAAGTATGGATTTTGCATTAGGAAAAATATCATATGATGAATTCGTATCTCAGGTCATGCAAATCAACAATGATTAAACCTTGTAATTAAAGGAGATGTTTTTTTGATACCATTACTAATTTTAGGTTTGTTAAAACAAAATCCAGGTTCTTATGGATACGAATTATTAGCCTTAATGGAAGAGAAGCACTATAAATACATAGTAAATTTCACTAAAGGATCATTTTATTATAATCTTCAACAATTAGAAGAAAAACAATATATTAAAAAAATTCAAGAGTTAGACAATACTAGAGAAACGCGTAATTATATCCTCACTGAACTAGGGGATAGAGAATTTGAAAAATTAATGTACAAATATGGATCTAAGACAGATTATATAAACTTATCTTTTTATGCAGCAATGCTATTTGCTAATGAATATAAAAGCGAGGAACTAGTAAAACTAATAGAAATACAAATCGAACAAACTAAAAAGAAAATTTCTTTATTAGAAGAATCTCTTGGACATGGTGAAACTATCCCTAATTGTTTTAGAAAAATGTTAGAAAACTCACGTTCTCATCATTTAGTAAATGTCCAATGGTTTGAAGGATTGTTAAAAGACATAAGAAATGAAAATTAATGAATGTTTAATATAACTTTTTATGTATTTATAAGCGGTAGCATTAGTAAAAGCTACCGTTTTTTTATTACATATACATTTTAAATAAGAAATAATGTCCTTGACGGTAGTAAAGGGTAATGTTATGATACAAACATACCAAACGGTCGGTATTAGAAACGGACTGCATAATGATTGCTTTTCTGTTAAATAAGATTTAAAAAGAATACCGATATATTAAGGAGGAAGATGATATGAAAATTGAATTAGCTAATGTGTTTGTAGATGACACCAATAAAGCTTTTAAGTTCTACACTGAGGTATTAGGTTTTGTGAAGAAAGTACATATACCTGAAATAAATTGGATAACAGTTACATCACCTGACGAACCAGAAGGTACACAGCTGCTTCTTGAGCCTAATGATAACCCTGTTGCAAAGACATATCAAGAAGGCATTTTTGCTCAGGGTATACCAGCAACATCCTTTGCTGTAGAAGATATCGAGAAGGAGTACGAAAGATTGGTGCAACTGGGCGTTGAATTTACTATAAAGCCAACAAAATCAATAGGAGCCATCATTGCTGTATTTAAGGATACGTGTGGTAACCTTATACAAATTCATCAAGTGCTAGTTGATTAATAAGGTGGATATTATCAAATTGAAAAAATTTAGAGGAAAGGTGGGATAGTGTGAAAAACACAAGAGAACATATTTTGGATGTTACCTTAAAACTTTTTCTACAAAAGAGCTTTAAAGAAGTTACTCTTAAAGAGATTGTAGAAAAGACAGGGCTGTCCAAAGGTGCTTTTTATCACTATTTTACAAGTAAAGAGCAGCTTTTTCTCGAATTGGTCAATGATGTATTGTCTTCTGTTTTAGATATTCCTTATGATCAATTTAGTAAAGACTCCCTTTATCATTTTTATATTGATTATATTAATTATTATGCAGAAAATTTAAAGCAACAAAATGAGGAAAGCGGTGCACCAAGTTTTAATTATATTTCTCTAATTTTTGATGCTATAAAGCTTTTTCCGGATTTTCAGGAAAGATTGCAAAAGTCTAAAGAGGTTCAGCTAAGCAGTTGGAAAAATATTATTCACACTGCAAGAGAAAAAGGCGAAATTAATTCTCCTATGAGTGATGATCAAATAGCAAACATGTTCATAAACTCCTCCAGCGGTGTTGAGATGGAGAGCATCTTTAGGGGAAACAGTTATGATATAGGCAAAACTTTAATAAGTCTATGGGATAGTTTTTATAATGAACTAAAAGGAAAGTCAACCTCATAACATTTATTATGTGACCCCTTTATATAGGAGGGACATCTTTATTGTTTAGATGATTTCTGTATTTTACAGGAGTCATCTTTTTAAATTTAGAAGCTTATTTGTGTAATAGTTTCAGTATTGATTATGAAAAGTGTATGTGATATTGTTGATATATATGGAATTATATGGTGGGTGATATTGATTTACTCAGGAGACAAAAGCCAAAAGCAAGTGCACTAAAGAAGAAAAAAATATTAAGAGAAGTGGCAGGAGATCTGCCAGTCTAAAGTATATAAAAAATTTTGGCAGTGCCAATAGAGAAAGGGGGAGACAAAGGTGAAAGAGAAAAAGATTGACGTGATGTGGAAGTATGTAATCAATGCATACCTACTGTTTTGGGTAATGATTTTAGGAATTGGCGGTTTGGCATCTATGGTGTTTCATGCTCCAACTATTGTTATGAAGTGGATTACGGTATTGTGCAGCTGGTCACCAACTATAGTGCTTTTTATTATGTTAAAAAATCTAAAGGTTAATATGAATATTAGGGGATTTTATAACAGGGCTTTTAAAGGAAAATTGAAAATTAGTCTGATTTTAATTATACCAGTTTTAATAATCGGTATTTTCTTGATATCTGTATGGGTTCTGTCTGCAATTCAAAAAACATCTATTACAGCACAACTTATGTTTGTTCCATCTGCACTATTCAGCACCATTCTATTTACGATTTTACAGGGACCAACTGGGGAAGAATCTGGATGGCGCGGGTACTTAAGGCCGGAACTGGAGGAAAGATATGGTTTCATTAAAGGGAATCTCATTTTAGGTGTGGTTTGGGCATTTTGGCATACACCGCTTTGGTTTGTTGCTTCTGATTATAGTGGATTGCAGGCATTGATGTATATTGCTGCAAATATAGTTGTGATGATGTCTTTAACTATTATAATGGGGATATTTATGAAGAAGTGTGATAATTTGTTTATAGCATTTTGGATTCACTTTTGTTTTAATTTTTCATTAGTTTTTTTTGTAGGCGATGCTTATTTCTTTGTAATATTTTCTGTATTGTATGTGGCAGTTGCAGTGGTTCTTCTTGGAATATATTTTAAAAGCAACAGAAAACTCACGTCTTGCCAGAAAGCAACGTAATTATTTTAACTCTGAATAATTTTATATATGCTGATTGGTTCCAAGTGAAAAAGGAATAAAATATAACCTATCCCCCTCATTTTATAGGGGGATTTTTTTAGTTGATATTGGCCCTTACAATATGATTTTCAATAGTATAGTAACTGTAATTAAAGAAAGTAGTGTAGTTACAGATACAATAACAGCTGCATAATCCTTTTCTTTATCGAAAGTTTCTGCTAGTATCGAAGTCATGGCAGAAGCTGGCATAGCAGTCATAATAATAACTGTATTTACAGCTTTGGATGTTGCTAGTGCAAGTAATGAAATTAGGTAAATGATGGAGGGTATAAGTATCAATTTGGTAGCTATTCCGTAATATATTGTCCAATCTTTTATATATTCTTTTATCTTCACATCTGAAATTATAACTCCAATAATAATCATTGATAATGGACCAGTGATGTTCCCAATATTTCTTATACTGGATAATATTGCACCTGGCAATTGAATATTAAATATCATGATTATTACGCCTGCACACACCGCTATAATAGATGGATTGAGAAGAATTTTTTTTAGCTCATTTTTTAATTCCTTCTTTTGAAAATTGCCCTTATATAGAATAATTCCATATGTCCAAACAAATATTACGAAGAACATATTAAATATTGATCCATATACAATACCCTCAGCGCCATATATAGAATTTAGTATAGGGAATCCAACATAACCCGTATTAGTAAACACATTAGCAAAATGCAATACTATTTTTTTATCATTTTTTATTGGTAAAAGGAGCAGGTATGAAACAAGAATCACTATTATATAAGCGGCAATGCTATAATAGAATGTTTTTATAGCATTAGATTTAATAGCGTCATCATAAGTAAAGATAAAAGAAGAAAGAATCATAAGAGGCAATGTTATTTGTATAAGAATATCTATTAACCCTTTATTTATTTGTGGGGTTATAATTTTTTTCTTGGCACCATATACTCCAACTAATATTATAAGAAATAGTGAAATAACACTTTCAATAATAACAGAAAATTCCACGACAATCCCTCCTTAACTATATAGTAATCATCTTATGCGGAGATAGTTTTTATTGCTATGAAATATAGAATATTATACTAAAGAGATAGTCTTATCTACCGATAATAAAGTTTGGTTTTACAATAGAGCGTATAAAGGGAGGGATAACAAAGTGAAAAAAAGATATATTATTATTTCAGCACTTATGGCTATGACCATGGTAAATACAGTACAGGCAAAGGAAGCATATAGCGTAAATAGAATAGACGGTAGAAATAGGTTTGAAACTTCAGCTAATATTTCAAGAAAATTTAGCAGCACTCAAGTACAAAATGTAATTATAGCAAGCGGTAGTAATTTTCCAGATGCACTTACAGGAAGTGTACTTTCTAAAAAATTCAATGCTCCAATTTTACTTGTAGATAAAACAGTAAGCGGCAGTTCCAATGCAGTAAATTATATAAAAGACAATTTGGTAAAAGACGGTACAATCTATGTACTTGGGGGAAAAGCATCCGTAGACGATAGATTTCTAGACTATTTTAAATCTCAAGGGTACAATGTAAAAAGGCTTGGAGGCAGTGATAGATTTGCCACAAATAAAACAATCGTAAATTCCATGAATGCACCAAAGGGAACTCCAGTGGTTATAGCTAATGGGTATGGATTTGCAGATGCTTTAAGTATTTCAAGTGTTGCTGCATTAAACGGATATCCTATACTTATGAGTAATAAGATTAATTTACCTAGTGATATTAAAGATGCTATAAATGATATTCAACCTTCTAAGGTATTTTTAATAGGAGGAGAAGGGTCTTTAAGTAATTCTCTTATAGATGAATTAAAGAACATAGTATCCTCATTAGATGATAGCAGCATAGTAAGAATTGGTGGAAATACTAGATATGAAACTTCATTAAATATATGTAAATATTTTGATTTAGATACGACTTCAGCAGTAATTGCAAGTGGAAAAGGCTTCCCGGATGCATTGTCAGGAAGTGCATTAGCAGCAAAACTAAACGCACCAATTATACTTACAGATGGAAGTAATATAATAGAACAAAAGAGATATTTAGATGCTACTAATTATTCCAATTTATTTTTACTAGGTGGTAAAGCTTCTGTTAGTGAAGTAGCAGCAAAGATATTAAATGGACAGGAGAGATTCTTGTTTCATGTAAATAAAGGATATATAAAAGACGGCAAAAGATATGTAGAAGGATATTTTGATAAATTTATTTCTGATTTAGATGAAGCACGTGAATATGAAAGAGAAACTGGAGAAAGCGTAATTGAACACGATGATGAATATGGTGACTTTCTTACCAATGATGGCTTTGATGCTCCTATCAGCGGTAATGTTACGTTAGAGGTAAGTAGGGATTTAAAAATCAGCGGAATAATATATACTGATGAGGGGTTAGATATGGCAGATTTTAATGGAAATTTTGGTTTTATAACCAGCAAAGATTATAATGTATGGAAAATTTTTGATATAAATCTTCAAAATGGCATAGTAACAGAAATGAATCAACAATATAGACCATAAATTTGCCACGTGGGTGGCACGTGGCAAGTTAAAAATAACTGCATTGGTATTATACCAGTGCAGTTATTTTTATATACATGTGATTATTAATTGCTTTCGAATAAATCAATAAAAACATAACTAAATTCAATAAAATTTTATTGATAAACGATAAATGATGTGCTATTCTATATACATAAATTAAAAGAGAGGTGCTTTTTATGAAACAATATTCAACGATTTTCCTAAGGATAGCTGTGATTATTATTGGAATCCCAGTTCTTGCTTTGTGTATATTTGGGGTGTATTGGTTAACTAAAAATCCAACAAATCCAAATTATGCACATATACTTTACCCTGTAATAATAGGTATATATGTATCAGCGATACCATTTTTCGGAGCTCTATATCAGGCTTTAAGACTTTTAAGCTATATTGACAAGAACAAAGCTTTTTCGGAACTATCTGTAAAGGCTTTAAGGAATATAAAGTATTGTGCAAACATAATCAGTATCGTGTATGTTGTAATTCTACCATTTGTTTATCTTGTAGCAGAGAAAGATGATGCCCCAGGTCTTATAATAATGGGGATGGTCCCAATTTTTGCTTCAATGGCCATTGGAGTGTTTGCTGCTGTTCTTCAAAGGCTCCTGCAAGATGCTATTGATATAAAATCAGAAAATGACTTAACTGTGTGAGGTGAATAACATGGCAATTATAATCAATATTGATGTGATGCTGGCTAAAAGGAAAATGAGTGTAACAGAACTTACAGATAAAGTTGGAATAACCATGGCAAACCTCTCTATACTAAAGAATGGAAAGGCAAAAGCCATTAGATTTTCAACTTTGGAGGCAATATGTAAAGCTTTGGACTGCCAACCAGGTGACATTTTAGAATATAGAAATGACACATAAATTACAAGGGAATACTGAAAGTAGATTAGCTAAATGCTCTGTAAAGTTATTTCAGGAGGTAATATATGAAGATTAAATTAATTCAACCTGCAATGCTGCCAAGACCTATGGATACAAAGTTAAAAACAAGAATGTCTCCTTCACTGGCATTACTTACAATAGAAAATCTTACACCAAAGGAGCATGAAGTTATTATTCAAAATGAAAATGTTGAAAACATAGATTTTGACGAGCCTGTGGATTTGGTAGCAATAACTGTCACTGTAGATGTTATGAATAGAGCTGTGGAAATATCAAAGGAGTTTAAAAACCGCGGCGTTACAGTAATTGCAGGAGGTATACATATTACGGCAGACCCAGAGGGAGCATTTAATAGTTTTGACGCAATATGTGTGGGAATGGCTGAAAGAGTTTGGACAAAAATTCTTAAGGATAAAGAAGAAAATTCACTTAAGAAGGTATACTATGATATGGAATCTATTTCTGGGAAGGAAATAGTATCACCTAGCTATAACATTATTGATAATAAAAAGTATTTATATACAAATATAATTAGTACAAGCAGAGGGTGTCCTTTTAAGTGTGACTTCTGCTATAATAGCTGCAAAGATACACTTAAAACTTATATTAACAGACCTATAGAGGATGTAATTACAGATATAAATGCATTAAAAACAAGGCATATAATGTTTATTGATGATAATTTTATTGGAGATCCTAAGTGGACAAAAAAATTATTAAAGGAAATAAAACCTTTTAAACTAAAGTGGAATGCAGCAGTTACTTCTAATATAGTAGACATGCCTGAACTGCTAGATGAAATGAAGGAGGCTGGTTGTCAAAGCTTATTTATAGGTTTTGAAAGTATAAATAGTAAATCGATAGATAGTGTCCATAAGGTGCAAAATAGTGTAAAGAGATATGAGAAACTTGTAGATGAAATTCATAAAAGGGGAATAATGATAAATGCAAGTTTTGTTTTTGGATTAGATGAGGATGACCCTTCTGTATTTAAGAATACATTAGAATGGATAGTTAAAAATAAGATAGAAACGGTAACTTCACATATCCTCACCCCGTACCCTGGTACAAAGCTATACTCATCATTGATAGGGGAAAATAGAATTGTAGATTTTAATTTATCAAATTATAATACTGCGCATGTGGTATATAAACCTAAGAATATGACAGCAGAAGAATTATATAATGGATATCTATGGATATATAAAGAGGTATACACCTTTAAGAATATAATGAAAAGACTACCGAAATCCAAAAAGCAGTGGGTTCCATTTTTAGCATTTAACTTCTTTTATAGGAAGTTTGGAAAGCTCACTGAATTATTGTGCAACATAATTTCTTTTAAAAATACAGGAAGATTTTTTAGATGGATAGCTTATTTAATAAAGTAGGTTTAATAAAAATAACATTGACAGTTAGATTAAAATTAATATATATTATAAGAGATAGATTTCAAAGAAGAGAGGTATTTTTGTGAGTGTCTAGTATCTAAAATAGTTAACTTAATATTAATTCCAAAAAAAATGGGGCTTTATTATGCCTTTATTTCCTATGGAATTAATTTGTACTATTGAAGATACAAGTCCACGAATTTACTTTAAAGAGGTAATTAAGGTTACCTTTATTAAGTGTTGAATTTTAAGCTGTGGAAGTATCCATGGCTTTTTTTATTATACAAAATTTAGAAATCTATCTAGATTTCGTTGACTTGTAGTGTAATAAAAGAAAGTAAGGAAGGGTTATTGATATGAATAAAGAAACATTAGAAAAATTACATTACTATGAGTTAAAAGAAATAATAAAAGGATATTGCGTTAGCGGATTAGGAAAAATATTAATTGATAAATTAGAGCCAAGCAGCAACATGAAAATTGTGAATCAAAGACTAAATGAAACATCAGAGGGAAGATCATTAATAGATGCTTCTTACCATATGCCATTAAAGGGGATTTTTAATGTACTTCCTCTTATTGATAAAATTGAAAAGGGAGCATCCCTAGAGGCAGCTGATTTAACTATGATGTCAAACTTTTTAAGTGGGTGCAGGAAAGTAAAGCTATTTATTAAGGATAAAGATGGGTATGCACCTACATTAAGTGCTTATGGAGAAAATATTTCTGATTTAAGCTACATTGAAGATGAAATAAACATCTCAATTAAAGGAAGTATGGTTGACTCAAATGCCAGCAAAGAATTAAAGAAAATAAGAAGATATATTGATATATGTGAGGGTAAGATAAAGGAGAAACTAGATAAATTCCTTAGAAGCAGTGAAAATAAAGAATATATTCAAGAATTCTTTATTAGTCAGCGTAATGGGAAATATACGATTCCCATTAAGGCAGCATATAAAAATCAAGTTCCAGGAACAGTTGTTGAAGCATCCTCAAAGGGAAGTACTGTTTTTATAGAGCCAAACACTATATCAAAGTACACCAGTGAACTAAATGTATTAAAGGCAGAAGAAGTCGTTGAAGAATATAGAATATTAGCTACTTTAACAGATATGCTTTTCCAGAGAATAAGGGATTTAAAGATGAATATTGATGTTATATCCGAGTATGATATGATTTTGGCAAAAGCTAAATACAGCAAAGAAATAGATGGAATTAAGCCTAAGTTAAATGATCATGGATATATTAAAATAATTAAAGCAAAATATCCTTTAATTAAGAACAGCGTACCTTTAGATTTTGAAATTGGTAAAAGCTACAGGGGACTAATAATAACAGGACCTAATGCAGGGGGTAAAACTGTAGTGTTAAAGACAATTGGACTCATCACATTAGCGGTGCAGTCTGGGTTCCATATTGAAGCAGCAAAAGGTACAGAGCTTTCGATATTTAACAATGTGTTTGTTGATATAGGTGATAATCAAAGCGTTGAAAATGCTTTAAGTACATTCTCATCACATGTAAAAAATCTAGCTGAAATAATAAGAAAAAGCACAAATTCAACATTATTATTGTTTGATGAAATTGGCAGTGGAACAGAACCCAATGAAGGATCAGCTTTGGCCATTGCAATACTAGAAGAACTATATCATAAAGGATGTATAACTATAGCAACAACTCATTATGGAGAAATAAAAAACTTTTCAAAGGAGCACCCTGATTTTGAAAATGCAGCTATGGAATTTGAAAAGGACACTCTTGAACCGCTATATAAGCTTAGTATTGGGAAGGTAGGAGATAGTAATGCCTTATATATTTCTAAAAAGATGGGAATATATGACTCAATTATAAGTAGAGCAAGAGAATATATTAATACTAAAAATTATAATTATAATTTAATAAAAGATATTAAGAGTGTTAAAAGTAAAGAGGAAGAGGAAGCTGAGAATTTATATGAATACTCTGTAGGAGATAAAGTTATTCTTTTAGAAAATAATGAGTCAGCCATTGTATATAAGGGAAGAGATAGATTAAATAATGTGACTGTACTATATAACAATGAATTTATCGAAGTTAATTATAAGAGAATGAAACTAGAGTTAAAGGCAAGTGATCTTTATCCAGAGGGTTATGATTTAAATCAGTTATTTGTAAGCTATAAGGAAAGAAAATTAGAAAGAGACATTGAGAGAGGGTCTAAAAAAGCATTGAAGAAAATAAGAAAAGAAAGCTTAAGATAAGTTGCTAAATAATATGAATGAAATTGTAATATAATAAACTTTAAAGAGGGCTGTGTTGCGGTCCTCTTTAAAGTTTATATTATTATCAGAAAACATGCATAAAAAAGCAAATAAAAGCAAAAAATCATTAACAAAGTGGCAAATAAGTGGTATTATTATAATATGTAGGAAAAGCTATGCTTAAGGTACAAATGAAGGGGGCTTTAATAAAATGTTTGCAGAAGAACGCCGGGAGCTTATACTCTCCAAGGTAAAGACACTCGGAAGGGTATTTGCAAAAGACCTGGCGGAAGAGCTTCAAGTCTCAATAGATACCATAAGAAGAGACCTTAAAGCAATGGAGAAAAACGGGCTTTTAAAAAGAACTCATGGTGGTGCAGTACCCTTATCTAAGGTTAGAAGACTCCCAATGGATGAAAAAATTAGATATGGTGATGGAACAGAGCATCAAAATGCTGTTGCCAAACTAGCTGCAGCTTATGTAGAACAAGGCGATACTGTATTTATAGGTGGAGCCAGCATTCATTATGTTTTATTAAAATACCTGCCTTTGGATATAAATTATACAGTAATCACAAATTCGCTTACAATTGCAGAAAAACTTAAGAGTTTAAGTAATGTTGAAACCTACATAGTATGTGGAAAGATAAAGAGTGAAGAAGGAATAGTTGATGCCTTGGCAACTGACTTTATAAAAAACCTACGAATTGATATAGCTTTTTTGACTGGTGGAGGAATTTCAGCTAAACATGGATTAAGCAGTTCTACACCAGAAGGAGCCATTTTTCAGAGGACGGTAGCACAGGTATCACGCAGAAGGATATGCCTTGCAAATTTTGATAAAGTAGGCACAGAGTTTTTTTCAAAGACAGTGGGTGCAAAAGATCTGGATATACTAATTACAGATTGGGAAGCACCAGAGGAAGAAGTTGAGGAAATTCAGAAGCTTGGGTTAAAGGTTTTAATAGCAAAAGAAATATAGAAAATATAAACAATAAAAAGGAGATGTAAAAATGAAAGTAGATTTTTATACTTCTCAAAGGGAATACCTTGAGAAAAAAGGTGAGTTTGACAAAGCAATTCAATCAGTTATCGAAAAAGGAAATTTCATACTTGGTGAGCAGGTACAACAGTTTGAAAAAGATATTCAGGAATACACAGGTGCAAAATATGCTATTGGAGTAGCTTCAGGTACTGATGCATTAATTATAGCATCAGACATACTTGGATTTAAGGAAGGAAAGGAAGTTATAACTTCTCCTTTTACATTCCTAGCTTCCACATCATGTATAACAAAACACAAGGGAAAACCTGTTTTTGTAGATATTGATGAAGATACCTTTGGAATAGATGTAAATAAAATTGAAGAAAAAATAAACAAGAACACAGTAGGAATACTACCAATACATTTATTTGACCAGATGCCAGATATGGATAAAATAATGGATATAGCAACAAGACATGATTTAAGAGTATTAGAAGATGCTGCAGAGGCCTTTGGAATGAGATGGAAAGGAAACGGCAGCGAATATAAGCATTCCGGAACTATTGGAGACTTTGGAGTATACTCATTCTTTCCAACTAAGACCCTTGGAGGTTACGGTGATGGCGGCATGATCGCAACTAATAATGAGGAGCTAGCAAAGCTTGCAAAATACTTCAGAGTGCATGGTGCCTCCAAGAAATATCATTATGATTTCATAGGATATAACTCAAGATTAGATACACTTCAGGCAGCTGTTTTATCAGTAAAATTAAAATATATAGACGAGGCTTTAAAGAAAAGAGATGAAATAGCTAAGTTATATTTTGACAGGTTAAGTGATTGTGAAAATATTAGATTGCCTAAAGTTAAAGGTGACCAAAAGCAAGTTTATTATGTATTTAATATATTGGCTGAAAAAAGAGATGAACTAGCAGAGTACTTGAAGAAGAATGAAGTTGGCTACAGTATATACTATCCAATGCCTCTTCATATGCAGAAGTGTTTTGAGTATCTTGGATATAAAAAGGGTGATTTCCCGGTAGCTGAAAGAGTATCAGAGCAAATTATTGCGCTTCCAATTTATCCTGAAATAACTACTGAAGAAGTTGAATTTGTATGTGAAACAATTAAGAAATTTTATAAAAAATAGGTGTAGATATTATAGATATCCCTTAAATTTAAGGGGTATCTTTTTATTTAATAGGAATAAACTCATTTGATAAAATGCTAAATGGAGTATCAGGAGTTGAACTTAGAATGGCATTAATGTATACTTATAGGGTTGTTCAGGGAAGAATTAGTTTAGAGAAATTTGTACAAATAAAATCAACTAATGCTTCATGAATAGTAAGACATTAATTTAAATCAGAGGTGACAGATGAGTTCTTTAATAGCACTTTCATTAACAACAGCAGTTCTTTGTGGAGTTTGGGTTTATGTAGCTGGGATAGTAGGTCTTTTAGGATGGGCTGGATTTTCCGGGTGCACAAGTTTCTTTGCGGCGGGAGGAAAAAGGGAAGGATTAAAAAAATCTACTATTGCAAATATAACTGGAGTAATTTGGGCCATGATTGCAATAAAATTAACTCCTGTGATCGATATTCCAGCAGCAGGAGCCATTATGACAGTTGTAATAACCTTTGGTATGTGTGCTCAAGCAAAAAGTAAATGGCTTGAATATATACCAGGAACATTCTTTGGAAGTTTCTCAACTTTTGCTGCAAATGGAGATTGGAAAGTTGTATTACCTTCACTTGTACTAGGCGGTATATTAGGATATGCATGTGAGTGGAGTGGAGCCTGGCTTTTCAAAGTTGTTAATAAAGAAGTAGAAAATTAGAAAAAGCATATTTTGGGCATCTGCAAATAATTGCAGGTGTTCTTTTTATATAGAAGTATACTTTAATGATTTTACAGTAAGTGTTAGAATAGGGTATATATTCATATTGGATAGCTAAGAAATTATATTGTAAGGGGTTGAGTTTAATTTGATATTTTCATTTAACCAAATATGCTTAGATGTTAACAATTTATAAGGGGGACTAAATGGACTTCAAAAATATAATTCAAGAAAAAATTTGGGTCTTAGGAATAGCACTGTTGATTTGCACTATATTAACTTTAAATAAAGTTTATTTTATTTCCAATGTAGCACAAAATATTTATTATGGAATATATGTTGCTTTATCAATTATAGGTATTCTAACTATCCGTAAACAGTATGATTTAAGAATTCACCATGGAGTATTTATAATATTTAATTTCTTAGTTATATTTGTAGCATATCTTGATCATTTTATTGCGTTACCTCTAATTCTTATATTTCCTTTGCTTTGCGCTAAAAAGTGCCATATAGTATTTAAAATTTTTTCTGCTATTTCATATATTTTGCTTCTAGTCATGATGTCATTTACTTTGTTTGTAAGATTATTTTTTACATCTACAACATTAGTAAAGACAATAAATTCTCCAAATAATAAGCAGCAAGTTGAAGTTTATTCTATAGACCAAGGCGCCTTAGGTGGTTCTACTGGTGTAGATTTAGGAAAAAAATACTGTTATATATTTAAGAAAAATCAGCGTATTTACCTTGGAGATTATGGAGAAGATAGGGATGTTAGATGGGTAGACAGTAATCATGTTCAAATTCAAAGTAAGATTATAGATGTTACGTTACGATAAAAATTTATATGTAAGGAGAAATTTTATTATGATTAAAAGCAGATTTATAAGGATATTATCTATAATTGTTGTGTTAGCTTCGCTTACTGCATTTAATCAATCAAAGCAGGTAAAGAACACATCTAGTACAAATAAAGAAGTTACTAATAATTCAACTAATGAAGGTTTAAAAACTTCAAGCAATGGCAGTGGTGAAAAGCTAGATGATTTACACAATGAATATAAAAGCTTAGATATGTCAAAAAGTAAATTTGAAAAGGGATATTACGATTATCAAGGTACTATAAATAATAACCTTTTAATTGAAATGAGTATTTATCCATTATCAAATGAAATAGTTGGCTCGTATTTTTATAATAAGCAGGGAAAAGAAATTAAGTTAAAAGGTAAAGCAGATGAAAAAGAAATTATACTATATGAATATGATAAATCAGGTAAGAATACAGGGATATTTAAAGGGACTATGGACACAGTAGATAAAATCCAGGGAACTTGGATAAGTGGAGATGGAAAAATAAACTACCCATTTAGTTTATCCCTTAAGAGTATTCTTCCTGGAAGTGAATATGGAAAAAGATATGCAGTAGCAGTAGGTGAAATAAGTGATAAAGATGTAGAGAAATTTGCTAGCAAAATTCAAAGTTATATAATAAATGATAATAAAGAAAAGTTAGCTGGAGAAATAAATTATCCAATTAATGTTAAAATAAATGATAAGACTAGAAAAATACAAAATAAAGCTGAATTCATTAAGAATTATGATTTTATTTTCAATTCTAAGTATAAACAAGTAATGACTAATGCATTTTCAAAATATATGTTTGCAAACTACAAGGGAGTTATGTTTGGAGAAGGTAATTACAATATGTGGATTAATGGAATTGCATCTACTGATGGTAGTTCTAAACTAATGATAACGGCTATAAATAATTAAATTAAGATTCAAAGGAGTCCAAGAGAAATAATTCTTTTGGGCTCCTTTTTTCCTTCTCTACAGTGGCTGGAGGGCTTAATGAGAAAATAGGATATACTTGTGGTTAAAATTTCCATAAGTCTATTGACCTTCCACCAACTGTATAAAGTAAAGTTTTATATGAAGGATAGTCAAAAGAATATTAAAAATAGGTTTGAAACATGAAAACGTATGCGTTAAGTATGATTTCAAGAAATGTTTCTACTTGTATATTAAAAGAAAGGATGGAAGAAAGTATGGATTTTTCATTAACCAGAGAACAGGAAATGATTAAAAAGTTGTCTAAGCAGTTTGCTGAAAATGAATTAGAACCAGTTGCAGCAGATGTTGACCTTGAGCATGCTTTTCCAGCGGAAAATTTAAAAAAAATGGCGGCATTAGGCTTTACAGGGATTGGCGTTCCTAGTCAGTACGGAGGTTCTGGCGGTGGTGCATTGGAAAAGGTTATAGCTGTTTCAGAATTTGCAAAGAAATGTATGTCTTCAGCAGCGATTTTATCAATCCATTTAATTGCACCCCAAGCTATATCTAAATATGGTAATGAACAGCAGAAGCAGAAATATCTTCCCATGCTTACAAAGGGCGGATCTTTAGGAGCATTTGCACTTACTGAGCCAAATGCTGGTTCTGATGCAGGATGCGCAAAGACAACGGCTATTTTTGATCCTGAAACAAATGAGTATATATTAAATGGGACAAAGTGCTTTATCTCTGGGGGCAGTCGTGCGGATATACTTATAATATTTGCACTTACACAGCCTAATAAGGGATTAAAGGGCATGTCCGCAATCATAGTTGAAAAAGGTACACCAGGTTTTAGTATTGGTAAAATTGAGACAAAGATGGGCCTTGCCGGTTCTGAAACGGCTGAACTTGTATTTGAAGACTGCCGTGTTCCAGCTGCTAACCTTCTTGGAAAAGAAGGACAAGGGTTCAAAATTGCAATGCAGGCACTTGATGGAGCGCGTATAGGTGTAGGTGCTCAAGCTGTGGGAGTTGCAGAAGGCGCTTTAGACCTTTCTATTAAGTATTCAAATGAGCGTGTACAGTTTGGTAAGCCAATTGCAAATTTACAAGGCATTCAGTGGTATATAGCTGATATGGCAACAAAGACAATGGCTGCAAAAACTCTTGTACAGTATGCTGCATATCTTGAGGATGCTGGGAAACCTTTCACAACAGAGGCTGCTATGTGTAAGCTTAATGCTTCTGAAAATGCACGTTTTGTTACAAATTTAGCCCTCCAAATCCATGGTGGCTATGGCTATATGAAGGATTATCCATTAGAGCGTATGTATCGTGATGCTAAGATTACAGAAATTTATGAAGGTACTTCAGAAATTCATAAAGTAGTTATCTCCAGAGCAGTGATGAGTAAATAAAAAAGGAGTGTAGGAATAATGAGAATTTACGTTTGTGTTAAACAAGTTCCAGATACTTCAGGAAAGGTTGCTGTAAATCCAGATGGAACTTTGAATCGTGCTTCTATGTTAAGTATCACTAATCCGGATGATATGAGCGCAATGGAGCAGGCACTTATACTTAAGGATGAAACTGGATGCCAGGTAACAGCAGTAACAATGGGGCCTCCTCAAGCAGAAGGAATGCTTCGTGAGCTTCTTGCAATGGGTGCAGATGATGCTGTTTTAATTTCTTCACGCGAGTTTGGCGGCTCTGACACATTTGCAACATCACAGATTATTGCAGCAGCAATTACACATCTTGTAATCGGTAAAGATGACATTATCCTCTGTGGTCGTCAGGCAATTGACGGAGATACAGCACAGGTTGGGCCACAGATTGCAGAAAAGCTTGATATTCCTCAGGTTACTTATGCAACTGAAATTGATAAGAAAGATAATGTTCTAGTTGTAAAGCGTATGCTTGAAGATGGCTATATGATGCTTGAGGTTCAGACACCATGTCTTATCACATGTATAAAAGACAATAATGTTCCTACTCGTTATATGACTATAGACGGTATTATGAATTGTTATAAGAAACCACTTACCATCCTTGACTTCGAAGCACTTAAGGACGAGCCGTTAATTGAGATTGACACAATTGGGCTTAAAGGATCACCTACTAACATATTCAAGTCATTCACACCACCACAGAAGGGTGTCAGTGTAATGTTTGAAGGTGATAACAGAGAGGCAATATCAGATTTTGTAGGCAGATTACAAAGTGACCACGTTATATAATTTGAAAGGAGACATGAAAATATGATGTTTAATAGTTCCGATATAAGTGCATTCAATGATATTTGGGTATTTTGTGAACAGCGTAATGGAAAATTAATGAATACTGATTTCGAATTAATTTCTGAAGGTCGTAAACTGGCTGACGAACGAGGCTCAAAGCTTATCGGCATACTTCTTGGACACAATATAAAAAATATTGCTAAGGAACTTGGAGGATATGGTGCAGACAAGGTAATTGTATGTGACGATCCTGCGTTAAATGTTTACACAACAGATGCATATACAAAGGTACTTTCTGAAGTTGCAATGGAGAGAAAGCCTGAAGTTATCTTAATTGGTGCATCTAACATTGGTCGTGATCTTGGACCGCGATTAGCAGCTCGTTTGCATACAGGTCTTACAGCAGACTGCACACACCTTGATATTGACATGAAGAAGTATGTTGATTTTCTTGAAACATCTTCTACACTTGATTTATCCAAAACAACCTTCCAGATGGAGGATATGAACTTAAAGATGACACGTCCAGCATTTGGAGGACATCTTATGGCAACAATCATCTGTCCACGTTTCAGGCCTTGTATGTCAACTGTACGTCCAGGAGTTATGAAGAAGGCAGAGTTTAGTAAGGCTAAGGCAGATGAATGTGAAATAGAGGTATATCCTGTTTCTATTTCTGAGAGTGACATAAAGACTAAGGTTCTTAAGGTTGTTAAAGAAGCAAAACAGATGATTGACTTAATTGGTGCAGAGGTTATCGTTTCTGTAGGTCGTGGTATTGGTAAAAATGTTGATGCAGGAATCGAGCTTGCACATAAGCTTGCAGAAGCTTTTGGCGGCGGGGTTGTAGGTGGAAGTCGTGCTGTTATTGACTCTGGCTGGCTTTCAGCAGATCATCAGGTTGGGCAGACAGGTAAGACTGTACATCCCAAAGTTTATATTGCACTTGGTATTTCTGGAGCAATTCAGCACAAGGCAGGTATGCAGGATTCAGAACTAATAATTGCAGTAAACAAGGATGCGGGGGCTCCAATCTTTGACTGTGCAGACTATGGTATCACTGGAGATTTATTTAAGATTGTTCCAATGATGATTGAGGAAATTACAAACGTAAAAAACAATAAATAACTAACCTTACCCTAGGGGCACAGTTAAGGTGCCTATTCGCAAATATGCGTTAAAAAAATATCAAATATAGGGTTGACTTTCCAATAAATGTAATTAATATAATAGTATTAGGGGGGATGTGTATGAACAATAATTTAAATGAGAATGGGGACTTGAAATTACCAGCATTATTTTTAATGGGTGGTGCACTTTTTTCAATGCACTTTGGTGCATCGAGTATGGTATGGCCAGTAAACTGGGGTAAAGAAAGTGGTTCATCTGTATGGGTTGCATTTGCTGGAGCATTTATAACAGCTTTATTACTTACATTACTTGCTTATGTTGCATTATCAAAAGGTAAAGGCACTTATAATGAAATTACCAGACGCGTACTTGGAAAGAAACTAGGCATATCATATACAGTCATAACTATTGTTGTGCTTGGGCCTCTGTATGCTATTCCTCGTATGAGTGCAGCAGCTTGGGACTCCATAGTACAAGCTTTTAGTTTGAATCCAGAAGTAAGATTACCGCTGATAATATTTACTGTATTATTTTATTTGGTAACTTATTGGTTCTTAATGAGCCCCGGAAAGACAATGGATCGTATTTCACAAATTCTTTTCCCATTCCTTATTATTATTGTTATTATCGTTGTAGGCAAGGGAATGATTACTCCAATTGCAGAGCCAGTTGCAAAGTCTTATCCAGGTTCCGCATTTGCTTATGGTTTCACAAATGGTTATGCAACAGCTGAAATTCTTTGTTCATTAATATTCGGTGTTGTTATCCTAAATGGACTTAAACAAAAAGGTGTTTCTGATGAACGTATGAGTAGAAATATTATCAGAGTAGGCGTTGTTGGTATAGCAATGCTAAGCATGACACACCTTTGTCATATGTTAATAGGTGCTTCTACAGGGGGCACAATTGATTTAAGTTATACAGCTCTTTATACAGCAGTTGCTACTAAACTTATTGGACATTTAGGAGGAATCTTATTTTCAATTGCACTATTCTTTGCAGCCCTTACAACAGCAATCGGTATGACTTCCGGATGTGCTGAGTTCTTTGTGGATGTAACAGGAGGAAAGATTGATTATAAGAAGGCATCTATTGCAGTTTTGATTTTTAGTACACTCTTTGGATGTATGGGTCTTGCTTCAATACTTACAATCCTCGGACCAATACTTGATGGTATATATCCAGCAGCTATTGTACTTGTTATATATTATTCATTAATGCCAAATAACCAAAATAGAAGACACTTAAACCTATGCCGTTATGCAATGATAACAGCATTGGTATTTGGTATCTTAGATACCGTTTACACTTATGGAATTAAATTAAATATAAATTTAGGGTTCTTGAATACATTCTATGAGAGCCTTCCACTAGCATCTGAAAAGCTTGCATGGTTCCCATGGACAGTAGCTGCGGGAATTATTGGCTATGTAGTATTCTCAAAAAACAAAGCAGCGGTAGAGGGAAATATAGAAGTTTAACGGCTTAAAACTTAGGTTAATAGATGCTTGTGGAATTCTGCAAGCGTCTAAATAATATAAAATATTAGGGGGATGTCATAATGAGAAAAGTATCTTTTTTAAGCTATAATATGACAACAGCAGATGCCAATAATCCAGATGGATTAGTGCCAATTGGACGTCAGTTTGATTTCATAGGAGACGTTGAGACAGAAGAAATGATTTTATGTGATGGTGATGAGTCACTTTGTCTTGGATATCATGATGTTAAATGTTATAAGGATATTTATGTAGGGGATATGGTTGACTTTAAAGCAACTCTTACACACATAGGAAACACATCCCGTGACTGTAAAATAGAAGTTTTCAAGCTTGCTACACCTGCTTTCCGTGAAGGTAAGACAGATTGTAAACCAGGAGATATGGTTTGGTTTGATGAGCCTGTACTTTGTACAGAAGGAAATGTTCGACTTGTGGTTAAGAAGCACTTACAGCGTGGAGAACAGCCAGACGGAGTAGTAATTAATCCATGGCGCCCACTTGAAGACTTTCCAGAATAAATTAAGGCTTGAAAAGAGTTAAACTAAAAATATAGAGTAAAGGGGAATTGTGTTATGAATGAACAACAAACAGTAACATATCGTTATAGAATGTCAGACCGTGACGTATTTTATGGTGGCGGAGTTGTAAATGGAGCAAGAAACATCACACTTATGAATGATACAGCAAATCGTCTTATGGCAAAGGTATTTGGAAACACAGGTCATTGTGTTGAAGTAAAGAAGGTTCGCCTTTATGTTCCTTCACATGCAGGTGACTACATGGAGTATATTGCAAGAATTAAAAGCATAGATGGAAACCGTGCATTAATTGAGGTTCGTTCTTTCAAGATTATTGAAGTTCCTGAAAATCCTGAATTCCCAAGTTCTATTGATGTACTACCTGATCCACCATTATCAACAGTAGTTCAGTTTGTTTACGAGACCTATTAATAAATTACAGGTATAGGGGGAGTTATAAATGAGAAAAGCACTTGAAGGTATAAAAGTAGTTGACCTTACTTCAGCATTAAATGGACCGTTTTGTACAATGATATTAGCAGACTATGGCGCAGATGTTATAAAAATTGAACCAGTTGGCGGTGAACAGTGCCGTGAATGGGGACCAATTGATGAAAAGAGCGGTGAAAGTGGTTTTTACAGCTTTGTAAACCGTAATAAAAAAGGTGCCACTCTTAATCTTAAATCCGAAAAAGGACGACAGATGTTCTATGAGCTTGTTCGAGATGCTGACGTGTTGGTTGAGAACTATAAGGGTGGTGTTACAAAGAAGCTTGGTATTGATTATGAATCTGTAAAGAAGGTTAATCCAAATATTATCTATGCTTCAGGATCAGGTTTTGGTCAATATGGACCAATCACACACCGTCCTTGCTATGATATCGTAGCACAGTCTATGGGTGGTATGGTTAACCTTACAGGCTTTAAGGATGGAAATCCCGTAAAGGTTGGTCCTTCAGTTGCAGACCACGTTGCAGGTATTTATTTATCAGTAGGTGTACTTTTAGCTCTTTATAACCGTGAGAAGACAGGTATGGGCCAGCATGTTGACGTAGCAATGTTTGATACAATCTTTAGTTTACTTGAAAATGCAATTGTAAATTACACAGTAGGTGGCTTTATCCCAGAACGTAACGGAAATGTAGATCCATCTATAGCTCCGTTCGATATATTTGACTGCAAGGATGGCTTCGTTGCTCTTGGGGTGGGCAATGATAGATTGTTCCAGAAATTCTGCTCAACTATCGGACATGAAGAACTTATAGAAGATCCTCGCTATAAAACAAACGTATTACGCTGCGAAAATTATATACCAGAATTACAAAATTTAATCCGCAGCTGGTGTAAGGAGCACTCAAAGAAAGAAATAGAAGACATAATGGATGATGCAGGAATCCCATGCGGTCCAGTATTAAATATTAAGGAAGCAATAGAGCATCCACATATTCAGGCTCGTGAAATGATGGTGCATTGTGAGCATCCAACAGCAGGAGACCAGTACTTCCAGGGTTGTGTTATAAAGCTTTCAGAAACTCCAGGTAGCGTAGAAACTCCATCTCCAATGCTCGGACAACACAATGCAGAAGTTTTCGGACTTACAGAAGAAGAACTTAAAGAACTAACTGCAGAAGGTGTACTATAAGCTAAGTATATAGCAATATATAACGTGACTGCTTTAACAGGCAGTCACGTGAAAAATAGGGGGATATCATAAATTAATATGAATGTAATAGAATGTATTAAAAAAAGACGAAGCATCCGTAGATATAAGGCAGATAAGGTAGAACATAAGGTGATAGAAGAGCTTATTGATTGTGCAAGATGGGCCCCATCCTGGAATAATTGCAAAGCTGTTCGATATACAGTTATTGAGAAAGACAATGAGATACAGACAATTGCGAGTACTTTGGTAGCACCTGAAAATGTAAGGATTGTTGAAAATACTCCAATGCTTCTGGCTCTTTCTATTGTAAAGAACCGTTCTGGCTACGAAAGAGATGGGTCTACTTCTACCGCTAAGGGAGCAACATGGGAGATGTTTGACACTGGGCTTGCATGTCAAAATATTTGCCTTGCAGCAGAGGAATTAGGGCTTGGGACTGTAATTATGGCTTCTTTTGATGAAGAAGGGGTTACAAAACTTATTGATTTGCCGAAAGACGAATTGATTATTGCATTGGTTGCATGTGGATATCCAGCAGAGGAGCCAAAGGCCCCAAGAAGAAAAGAAGTTTCAGAAATTTTGCGTTATCATTGAAAAAGACACAATTAAAAAGGGGTAGTAGCTTCAGTTAGTGAATATACTACAGAGCAGAGATTCGTCAAAATCATTATTAGCTTCGTAGTAATTTCAGTTAGTGAATAATACTACCCAAGGGGTATCACTTCAAAAACAAGAATAGAGCCTATTTTTTATCCTGACAAGTGATTTTTGCTACGGGAATTATTACTTTAGTAATATGCTCGTCCACGTTATTTACATCAAAGGGTGATATAATAAATTCTTCCGATATATTACCGGTAATCTTATAACCATTTTTATTAATCCACTGTATCATTTTTATATGAGTGTTTACAATAGTGGAGTAGTCTCCAACGTGAGTAGTAGTAGCAGCAGTAAACCCTCCATACTTCCTGCAATTATCGGATTTAATTGGAGATTCTATGCACATCCCAAATTCAACAGTTGAATCTTTAAAGAGAAACTGCTCAAGGGGATCTGAATAGTATGTAACAACAATTGATCCTTTGCTTTTTAGCTGTAGCTTATTGCATAAATTAATTATTTCCACCCATCTTTCTAAAGACACTTCTGAATTTGAATAATTTTTCATTACTTTTCGGGTAAATACTAAATCTATTTCGGGAATCTCTTCAATTTGAATACTCTTAGTAATAATATCTGCTTTGTCCTCTTTGTCACAGTAGGAAATGATATCTACCCCTTTTTTTAGTCTTTCCAAAAAAGCATAAGCATCAGAATATCTCTTTTGGAGGCTGTTTATTTCATCAGATATTTCTAAAAGTTTACACTCTATACTTTTTTTAAGAGGCTCAGCTTTGTTATCCTTTACAATTTGCTGAATTTGCTCTAATGTAAATCCAAGCATTCTTAATTTGCGAATTATACATATTGTTACCATTTGATCCTTACTATAATATCTATATTTATTTTCCTCTTCTCTAAATTTAGGTACAACCAATTTTATGGAGTCATAATAACGCAATGTTTTCCTAGGAATATTACAAATTTCTTCTACTTCACCTATAGAATATTTATCTTCTTTTTTCATTTATAATCCCCCCAGATAATGCTCTTATTTCTATATATTACCATTAATGTGAAAGAAGTGCAATAGGTTAATAATTAGAAATTAAGCATCCTTGCTATAATTATAATAAGGATTAAATAAAAATATTCTAAACTCTTATTTTATTAAGTAAAGTAACATAAAAAATTATATTTATTATTATGTATAAAATTGTTCCCAAAACTAATTTTAAAATAGGAGAAATATTAATCATAAAATTTATACATTTTTAATACATAAGTATGGTAATGGGGTTTTAAAGTAAATAGAAATCTAAAATACTTAAGTGTTTACTTGAGAGGCCTTTTTCATTAAACATAGGGAAGGGAATGGATGTTTAATATGAAGAAAATTAATATTTCTCTAGAAATTGATAGATTATTACAATTTGCATTAAAACATAAAATGATTGAAAAGATAGATATCATACCTTCAAGGAATGCCTTAACTGATTTACTCAATGTGGATGAATATTTACATTCAGACATATCTAATGAAGACATAGAAACACCACAGAAAATCCTAGATAATATTTTAGCTTATGCTATAGATAAAGGATTATTACAAGATAACACAGTAACATATAGGGAATTATTTGATACAAAACTCATGGGACTTCTTATGCCAAGACAATCTGAGGTTGTTAAGAATTTCTTTAATACTTATAAAAATAAGGGTGCAGAATATGCTACCGCTGAGTATTATGAGCTTTCAAAGGCATCTAATTATATAAGAATGGATAGAATATCACAAAATTTATACTGGAATACAGAAACGGATTACGGAAGTTTAGATATAACAATTAACTTATCTAAACCTGAAAAAGATCCTAAGGAAATAGCAGCCGTTAAAATGATGCCTGAAAGAGGTTATCCCAAATGCTTATTATGCATTGAAAATGTAGGGTATGCTGGGAGGATTAATCATCCTGCAAGACAAAACCATAGGGTTATTCCCATAAATTTAAATGCTGAGCAGTGGTATTTACAATACTCTCCCTATGTTTATTATAACGAGCACTGCATTCTTTTCTATGAAGAGCATGTTCCTATGGAAATTTCTAATAAAACATTTAGTAGATTGTTTAGCTTTGTAGAACAGTTTCCGCACTATTTTATGGGGTCAAATGCAGACTTACCCATAGTTGGCGGATCAATACTCAGCCATGAGCATTTTCAAGGAGGAAGACATACTTTTCCAATGGAAAAGGCGCCTATTGAATATTACTTTTCAAGAAAAGATGAAGAAATTAGGATAGGAATTGTAAAATGGCCTATGTCTGTCATAAGATTATCTTCGAAAAATGTAGATAAGATTATTGAGTACTCATCAAAGATTTTAACTTCATGGCGTAAGTATAGTGACGAAGAGTTAGACATTATTGCTTTTACTAAGGGAAACGGAAAGATTATTAATCATAATACTATAACGCCTATTGCAAGAAAAAATAAACATGGTGAATTTGAAATGGATTTAGTTCTTCGTAATAATAGGACAACGGATAAATATCCAGATGGAATATTTCATCCTAATAAAAATCTTCACCATATTAAGAAAGAAAATATAGGGTTAATTGAGGTTATGGGATTAGCAGTACTTCCTGCGAGACTTAATATAGAGCTTAAAGAAATAGAAAAAATTCTTCAAGGAAGTGCAAAGCTTACTGATGAAATGAAAAAGGATGAAAATCACTCATTATATAAACATATGTCATGGATAGAAGAGTTAATTTATGAATATGGAACAAGCTGCAGTAATGAGGAAAGCAGCAAAATAATTAAAGATGAAGTGGGGTACAAATTTTTAAATGTTCTTATGGATGCTGGAGTTTACAAAAGGAATGAAGAAGGATTTAAAGGGTTAATAAAGTTTGTAAATACAGTAAACTTTGAAGGGATGTAGAGGAGGATAAGGTATGCAGATTGATGAATTAAAAGAGGAATTTAGAAAGCTTTATGGGCGCGGAGAAATGAGAACATTTACTTCTCCAGGAAGAGTAAATTTAGTTGGAGAACATATAGATTATAATGGGGGATATGTTCTGCCCTGCGCGTTAGACTTTGGAACCTATGCCTGCGCTCGTAAAAGGAACGATAGAAAAATAAATTTTGCTTCAACAAACTTCAATTTAAAAGTAGAAGTTGATATTGATGAAATAAAGTTCAGTGAAAGTGATGGGTGGGCTAATTATCCAAAAGGTGTAATAGTAGAAATGATGCAAAGGGGATATAAGGTTTATGGCATGGACATACTTGTCAGCGGAAATATTCCTAGTGGTGCTGGTTTATCCTCTTCTGCATCCCTTGAAGTGCTAATGGCAGTGATTATTGATAACCTGTTTAATGAAGGAAAGCTAGATAGGATTGAACTTGTGAAGCTTTGTCAGAGGGCAGAAAACACCTTTGTAGGAGTAAATTGCGGTATAATGGATCAGTTTGCTATAGGGATGGGCAAGAAAAATAAAGCCATATTATTAGATTGTAATACATTAAAGTATAACTATTGCAATGTAGATCTTAAAGATAATTATCTTGTAATTTTAGATACGAATAAGAGAAGAGCTTTAAATGAATCAAAATATAATGAAAGAAGAGCAGAATGTGAAGAAGCTTTAAGAATACTTCAAACACAAAAGCAAATAAATGCTCTTTGCCAGTTAAGTACAGAAGAATTTAATGAAATGGAGAAGCTAATTAGAGAAGATAATGTGAGAAAAAGGGCCAAACATGCAGTTTATGAAAACCAGAGAACGAAGGAAGCTTATAAGTATCTTAACGAAGGTAAAATAGAAAAATTTGGAGAACTTCTTACAGAGTCTCACAATTCCCTTAGAGATTTGTATGAAGTTTCAGGTAAGGAACTTGATACCATTGTTTCTGAAACGTTAAAAGTTAAGGGATGTCTTGGCGCGAGAATGACTGGTGCAGGTTTTGGGGGATGTGCCATAGCTATTGTGAAAAAAGCTAAATTAGATAACTTTATTAATATGGTAAGAGAAAATTACAAAAATAAAATAGGATATGAGCCAAGCTTTTACCTTAGTTGCATTGGTGATGGAACTGAGGAAATATATTCCTGAGGATAAAGGGGAAAATAATGATTTTAAATATAAAATTTAAAGAACGCCATGCTATTGAAATTGAAAATAACTTCTTAAGGGTTATAGTGATTCCAGAACTAGGAGGGAAAATAGCTTCAATTTTTAGAAAAGATAAGGAGTTTGAACTTTTATTTCAAAATAAAGAGCAATTTTATAAAATTCCACAATTATATTCATGCTTTCAAGAGTTTGATGCCTCAGGATTTGATGATGCTTTTCCTACAATCGATAAAAGCAATGTACTTATAAATAGGAAAAATATAGTTTATCCAGACCATGGTGAAATATGGACTGCAAAGTTTAATTATAAATTGGAAAATGAAGAGATAATTTTAAATTATAAAAGTACTATTTTAGATTATGATTATAAGAAAACTATATATTTACAAGGTGATAGGATAATAGCTGAATATAGTATAGAAAATTTGGGAGAAACGGAATTCCCCTGTATATGGGCAATGCACTGTCTTATAAATTGTGAAAAGGATATGCAGCTTTTCTTTCCAAAGGGAACCGATAAGGTTATAAATGTACATGAAAGTAAATATCTTGGTGAAGTTTCTAAAGTTCATTCTTATCCTGTTACAAAGGATGAAAATGGAAACAACATTCATTTAGATAAAGTGCTTGATATAACTTCCAATAATGAAGAAAAATATTATGTAGAGGGAGCAGTTAAGGAAGGAAAATGCGGCGCTTATTATCCATCTAAAGATGTAAACTACAATGTATATTTTGATAAAGAAACGCTTCCCTATGTTGGTTTTTGGGTTACTGAAGGGGGCTTCAGAGGAGATTATAACTGTGCACTTGAACCTACAAATGGTTATTATGACAGCATTGATATAGCTTCTAAGGAAGGAAAGGTTTTAGTGTTGAAACCAAAAGAAACTTTGAAATTTAAGATTGAAATTGAATTGAAATAGAAATATGCTTATAAGGGCTGAAATTAATTGTGGAGGAGGATTTATATGAAGCTTCGCAAAGAATACACATGTCCATTAGAAATTACACACGATATATTAAAAGGCAAATGGAAAACAGTTATTCTTTGGCAATTAAAGTATCATGGTAAAACGTCCTTATCTCAGTTGGAAAAGGACATAAAGGGGATAAGCCAAAAGATGTTACTGCAGCAACTAAACGAATTAAGAGAATTTGGATTAGTAGACAAGATTCAGTATCAAGGTTATCCCCTCAGGGTAGGGTATTTTTTGACAGAAGATAGGGGTCGTAAAATAATAAAGGCTTTAGAAATTATGCAGGAAGTAGGACGAGAATATTTAAATGAGCAAACAAAAAACATTAGTGCTGATTAAAGCATTGATGTTTTTTATTAATTTTATTTAAATATATAAAAGTAATACACACAAAAAAGTGGGTAATTTTATAATGAAATAATCCATGCTATTATTAATACAGTAAACTTTGATGAATTAATTGAAATAAGATAAATTTAAATAAAGCTGAATTGAGGAGGTTATAAGAATGAAAAAGGCTCTTATAGTTATTGATATACAAAATGATTACTTTGAAAATGGCAAACTTCCATTATGGAATACTGAAAATACTTTAAATAATGTGGAAAAAGCTATTGAAAAAGCCAATACTAATAATATCCCTGTAATTCTAGTTCAACATGCTTCAGATGCTAGGTCTACACTTTTTACCGAAGGTTCCAAAGGAGCAGAAATTCATCAAAGGATATTAAAAGCTGCTCCAAATGCAAAGAAAGTTATAAAAAGGTTTGCAGATGGCTTTTATAAAACAAACTTAGGGGAAGTATTATCACGACTTGGAGTAGAAGAAATTCTTGTGTGTGGAATGATGACACAAAATTGTGTTATTTTCACTGCTATTTCTAAAGAAGCAGAAAAATATAGTGTAAAGATACTACCTGATTGCTGTACGACTATAAATGAACAAATACACCTAATTGCACTTCGAGGAGTTTCAACACGTGTAGAATTATTAAATTATAATGAGGCTATATAAAAAGTTGCTAAATTATATGATATATTTTTATATACAACACATCTAGAGATACGAAGTTTCTAAACATGACAAAAGGCTTCCATACATGATGTTGTATTTTTAAGGAATCAAAAATTAAAACCCCCCAAGGGCGGCTTTAGCCTTGGGAGGTTTTAATTTTTTAATATACATTATTGTTTGTCTATAGCCTTACCAAAGATACCATAGAAAAATAGTGTGACTAGTTCTTTGAATAAATCCCTGCTGTGCTTAAGGTTAAGGAGTGAATCTGAGCGGTTGCCTTCTCTAAACATATTAATATAGATTAGTATAGCTTGATTGGAAATATTATGCTGAATATATCCTTCTTCACGACCTTTTTCTATTAGTTTTAATATCAAGGGAATATATCTATTATTAGTAAAATCTTCAGCAATCTGTCTGATAGTGGGGTCCTCTGACTTCATTGTTTTAAGAAAATCAGGATTCATTGCCGATAATTCACTAGTTCTTTCAGAGATAAAAGTCTCAATTTTTTTAGGAAAGGGTAGATCGCTTTCAATCACTTCCATATCTTCCTGCAGCCGTTTATTAAGAAGTGATAAAATGGCATCCTTTAGAAGTTCGTCCTTACTTCCGAAGTAGTTATAAATAGTGACCTGGGACACCCTTGCCTTTTTCGCTATTTCAGCTATGCTAACTCTTTGTACACCATAAGTAGAAAACAATTCGAATGCTGCTTTGAGGATATTTTCTTTTTTTCGTTCTGTACGTCGTTCAAAACCATCCATATATAACTCACCTCAAGAATAGAATACTATAAGTTTTGAAATATATCAATAAAATAATTTCAAAAATAATATTGCAGAATCCTGTTGTATCATGTATTATGAAATAAATACAATGTATTAGTTCAAAAATTACAAAGGGGTGAGTTCTATGAGTAAGTATGTTTTATCGCTTAATGAAATTGACAGTACTAATGTGCCTGAGGCAGGAGGTAAAGGAGCTAATTTAGGAGAATTATCAAAAATCCCTGCAATACAGGTACCAAAAGGTTTTTGTGTTACAGTAGAGGCTTACAAAAGAACAGTAGAACTTAACGATGAGTTAGAGGTACTCTTGAATCAGTTATCACAGCTAAAGGTAATTGAAAGAGGGCAGATAGGGGAACTAAGTGAAAAAATTCGCAATCTCATAGAGGGAGTAGAGGTTATAAAGGAAATAGAGGAAGCAATAAATGAAAATATATTAAAGCTTGGGGAAAAACACGCTTATGCAGTACGATCAAGTGCTACTGCCGAAGACCTACCAACAGCTTCATTTGCGGGGCAGCAGGATACCTATCTAAATATATTTGGGAAGGATGCAATTGTTCAACATGTAAGAAAATGCTGGGCATCCCTATTTACAGAACGCGCAATTATTTACCGTATTCAAAATAACTTCGATCATAGGAAGGTATTTTTGGCGGTCGTGGTTCAGCAGATGATTTTCCCTCAAGCTTCAGGGATTATGTTTACAGCGGATCCAGTCACGTCTAACAGGAAAGTGTTATCTATAGATGCAAGTTTTGGACTTGGTGAAGCCTTGGTATCGGGTTTAGTAAATTCCGATATCTATAAATTGCGTGATGGAATTATAATTGATAAAAAGATTTCTACAAAAAAAATAGCAATATACACATTAAAAGATGGTGGTACCCGGGAACAGGAAATTGAAGAAGATATGAGAAATGTTCAAACATTGTCAGATGAACAGATTTTACAGCTTGCAGATATAGGCAGACGAATTGAGAAACATTTTGCTAGCCCCCAAGATATTGAATGGTGCTTAGCTGAAGGAAAATTCTATATTGTTCAGAGTCGTCCTATTACTACCCTATACCCTGTACCACAAAACGACGGAAAGAATCGTATATATGTCTCTATGGGACATCTACAGATGATGACAGATACCATAAAGCCTCTAGGGATGTCTTTCTGTCAAATGTTATCATTTTGGTTTGGGCAAAATTTAACACCAGCAGGGGGGAGACTTTTTATAGATGGAACATATGACCTAGCATCACCTATAGGAAGAAAGGTCTTACTCACAAGTACTGGCAATGCTGATATCTTGATGAAGAATGCCCTAGTAAATTTAATGGATAGAAAGGAATTTGTGAAGACCTTGCCTAAAGGTAAGGGATCTATAAATATGAGTTCAGGAGTCGTAGGATGGCTAAAACCTGCAATTAAAGCATATCGAAAAAATGATGTAAGGGTGGTTGAGGATACCATTTCATACAATGAAGATCTCATAAAGGATATGGAGCAAAAAATAGAAATGGTAACAGGAGCCGAACTATTAGAGTTTATTTTAAAGGATACCAAGGATTTGAAATCAGTTCTGACTGGACCCCAAAATATGGGCTTGATGGCGGTAGGAGGTTTTGTTAGCAATTGGATTAATAAGAAGATGGAAAAATGGTTAGGTGAAAAGAGTGCTGTTGATGCACTATCTAAATCAGTATTTAATAATGTTACCTCGGAAATGGGTCTTGAACTTCTAGATGTGGCTAATATAGTCCGTAAATATCCAGAAGTAATGGAATATCTCAACCATGCTAATGATAACACTATTATGAGAGATTTAAGTAAGATCAAAGGTGGGGATTTGGTATGGGGTTATATGGGAAAATTTCTTAAAAAATATGGTATGCGTTGCCCTGGTGAAATTGATATTACAAAACCTCGTTGGATTGAAAAGCCTACAGCAATCATACCTATGATTATAAGCAATATAAAAAGCAATGAGGTGCATTCAAGTATAACAAAATTTGATCAGGGTCGAAAAGAAGCAGAAGAAAAGGAAAGAGAGCTTTTGAGAAGATTAGAAGAATTACCCGGTGGAAAACGAAAATCCAAAAAGACAAAGCGCATGATAAGTGTTTTACGAAATGTGATTGGCTTTAGAGAGTACCCTAAATATTCCTTCATAAAAAGATTTCAAATTTATAAAAATGCCATTCTAAAGGAAGCGGATGTTCTTGTGAAAAATGGTGTCATTAAGGAGCAGGAGGAGATTTTTTATCTGTATTTTGAGGAGCTTTGTGAAGTAGTTCGAACAAATAAGTTAGACTACAGTATAATAGCCAAAAGAA
Source organism: Clostridium sp. HMP27 (assembly GCF_000765165.1). Taxonomy (NCBI): domain Bacteria; kingdom Bacillati; phylum Bacillota; class Clostridia; order Eubacteriales; family Clostridiaceae; genus Clostridium; species Clostridium sp. HMP27. The sequence continues at coordinate 150,395 of NZ_JMFY01000002.1, forward strand.
AAGAGGATTACGAGGTTTATGATAAGCTCACACCACCTCGAGTAATGACCTCGGAGGGCGAAATTATATCTGGAGAATACAACATTGGCAATATTCCACAGGGCGCTTTAGGAGGTGTACCGGTTTCATCAGGTGTCATAGAGGGCAGAGCTAGAGTAGTCTTAAAGGTAGATGATGCAATAATAGAAGAGGGTGACATATTGGTAACAGCATTTACTGATCCTAGTTGGACACCGCTGTTTGTATCTGTCAAAGGCTTGGTAACTGAAGTAGGTGGACTGATGACTCATGGTGCTGTTATTACACGGGAATATGGTATTCCAGGAGTAGTAGGGGTGGAAAATGCTACAAAACTAATAAAAGATGGTCAGAGGATTCGGGTGAACGGAACGGAAGGCTATGTGGAAATACTGGGGTGACATAATAAAAAGAGAAAAGCTTTTTCAAATCGAGCTTCTATACTATAATTTATACATTATGCTTATCTAAGCAAAAGAGGATAAACTCTGACATTTATCCTCTCTATAAATTATAATTAGCTTTACCATATAACTATATTCTCAACTCCCATACAGTGAATAAGTGGACTGCCTTTAAGGTTTAATAGTTCTTTGCTATCTGCAGAAATATACATACCAACATATTCGGCACCATTATCTTCAACATGTTTAATCATATCATCAATATTAATATTTTTGAACATATCTTCATAGTACATTGACTGCAGCAGCTTTAGGTTGCTCTTTATAAGATTGAGGTTGCCGATTAAAGATTCTTTGTGAGCCTCATCGTCCATATTCTCATATTGATTTTGCCTTAAACCATTACCCTCGAGTTGCTTAGTGTTATTAGCATCATATGGGAAAATGGATCTAACCTGGTAATATGAAGGGTTTGCTAATACAAACTTTGAATCGATTGATGCTATAGGTGTAATATCTAAAGGTGCGGTATCTATATTACTTATTTTATTTATAAAATTCTCCTTTATCTGCTGAGATGTTAAAGCTTTATTAAACTCAACAAATATTTTTGCCTTTGTACCTTTAGGTGCATTTTCCAGGACTTTAAAACCAGATATAGAATTAGATTCATGAGCAACAAAATGAGAAAAATCTTCAAATATTAATGGAGGCACTACTGTTGTTCTTGATTTGACAGGTTTGCCAAAACTATATCTGACGCTTATCTCGGTTTCATCTATTTTAGTGTTTCCAATGGTATTTTCAAGGGAAACTTTGATATTTTGTTGTGCAAAATTTGATGTATCTACGCCGCTTCTATAGGATTTATATTTGGGCTGAAACATTTGTGATAATTGAACCATTATTTCTCTCTTTACGTATGCTTCCTTATAATCTAATCCAAACCAGGACGTAGTAATCTTTGATGCCGTAAAGTATATAAAAATAAAGATTACCAAAGCGGAAAAAAACGAAAATGCTGTTAGCATGATAATTTTTAGATTTACTCTGCGTTTTAACAATTTAGCAATTCTATTATCATCTACGTTGCCTGCCGGCGTATTCTGCTTCATCTCTTCTAAAAAATCCATTTCATCGTTATTAAGATAATCTGATATGGCAATGAACTTATCGATATCACATTCTATTTGTGCTATCTCATCTTGATTCAATTTGCCTTTTTTATATAGCTGCAGTTTTTCCTCAAAATCATTACTCATTAATACTCCTCCTTAAAGTTCTAAGAGTTTTTCTAGCCCTGTAAATCAAATTTGTCACTGCTGAAACACTTATTCCTAAGACCTCTCCTGCCTGATGATATGAAAGTTCATTTACCAAGCATAGCAGCACTACCTGACGCTGATTTTCAGGAAGCTGATGAATTAATTCAAAAGCCGATTTGGTACTTTCCTTTAGTATTAGTTCGTCAATAAAGTCTTGTGCCTTTGTTTGATTTAACATATCATCTTCCCGAAAATCCAATCGCCTGTTTTTCTTAACATAATCGACGTAGAGGTTATGGGCAACGGTCAGTAACCAGGATTTGATACTTTCATTAGGAAATTGAAGAACGCACAGAGCCTTAACGAAGGCCTCCTGTGCCAAATCCTCTGCTGTCTGATGATTATACGTAAGCCCATAAAGGTATTTATAAACGTAAGGGAAATACTCTTTATAGATTTTAATAAATATATCATCCTCCAAACCGTCACCTCCATCCATCTCTTTAAACAGTGTCATTATATATACGATTAAGTTGACAAAGTATCGCGCTAACTTTACAAAAATATTATATAGTATAATATGATCTTTATATAGTTCCAAGCATCGGGGGTATCCAGTTATCAGTGTGAAGTGAGATAGTTCTCTTTTTATATTTAGAAAAATCTAAAATTTTTTAAAAACCGTAGACCAAAGTGGTCTATGATGTTATAATAACAATGTAGACCGCTTTGGTCTATAAAATATTTAAGAGGAGGAAATTAAAATGAACACAACAATTTTCTTTGCTCAGTATTGGGGATGGGTTACAGTTATAGTAGCATTCATGTTTTTTGCTCGACCATCAGTTCTTCATGAAGTAAAGACTATAATGGTTAAGAATAGGGGATTCCAGCTTATGTATGGGATTGTATCAATATTAGTGTCATTACCAACAGTGATTTTGCATAATGTTTGGGTCTTAAGTTGGCCTGTAATTATCACTCTCATTGCATGGCTTGCTCTTATTAAAGGCGTTATATGTGTTATGTGGCCTGAGGTATCACAAAATGCAAAATATGAATTTAGAATAAAATCCACCAGAATAGCATTGGGAATCGTCTGCATATTGGCTATTGTAGCTTTGGTGATAAGCTATAGGTTATAGGTAGACAATTTAAGATAAAGGATCTATTAAGGTAATGATTATCAATTAATTTTATTATTAATATATATTGATTTATACAAACTATAATGCTAAAATATTATGTAGACCGAAGTGGTCAACGTAATTGAATTGTTACCTTAAAAGGAGGACTCTCTTTGTTTGAAAAGTTCTTAAACTTAGATAAAGAAAAGCAAGAACGTATATTGAATGCAGCTATGAAGGAATTTGCACAAAAGGGTTTTAATAATGCGTCCACAAATGAAATTGTAAAAAATGCGAATATTGGAAAAGGAATGTTGTTTCACTATTTTACCAGTAAGAAAGACTTATTTTTGTTTTTATACGACTATACTTTAGATGTTCTTATGAAGGAGCTTTATGGGAAAATAGACCTAAGTGAAAGGGATATTTTAAAAAGGTTACGACAATTTTTATCAAGTAAATATGTTTTGGTAGGTAAACACCCAGACATGTTTGATTTTATAAAAACAGCAAACCTTGAAGAATCAGAAGAAGTAAAAAAATATTTAGATGATAAAAATAATGAACATCAGGAATATAGTTATAGGAAAGTATTAGAGAATATAGACACTTCTAAATTTAGAGACAACATAGACATTATTAGAGCAATAAATGTGATTTTATGGACTCTCGAAGGTATATCCGAAAAAGAGAAGGAAAAGGCAAGAACACTTTCATTAGCTGAACTCAAGTATAATGAAATATTAATAGAAATGGATTCTTATGTAGAATTATTTAAAAATACCTTTTATAAATGAAACAGTTCCTTAATAAAAAGGCCTTAAGAGGTATATATCTCTTAAGGCCTTTTTATCGCTTAATACTGGTAAACTAAGCTCACATCTGCTTTTACCTTATAAACTCCAGCTTGAATAGACGTGGAGTCTGAAGAAGCAGCTGATTCTAATTTGCCATTAAATGAAATTGGGTAGTCATTAGGGATTCCATTTGAATTTTCTATTATCTTTACAGGTGTCGTAAGTTTTACAGCTAAAAAACTGGAAATTGCTTGTGCTTTACCTTGTGCATTTGATAATGCTTTTAGTAAAGCCTTATTATAATATGTGTCATAATCACTAATACCAAAACTTATGCTATTGGAAGTATTTGCTCCATTTTTTACAGCTATGTCAATTACTTGTCCAACCTTCATGATATCCTTAACAGTAACCTTTAATGTATTAGATACTGTATATCCAACAATTGAACTTCTTCCAGTGTTCTTGTCATAGTCATATTTAGGATTTATACTGTAATCATTTGTTTTAATGTCCTCAGCTTTTATGCCTTCTTTTTTAATAGCAGCGATAATAGTGTTCATGGCAGTTGAATTAGCACTTTGAGCCTCCATAGTTGTAAGTTTCTCTGTTACTACTCCTAAATATAAGTAGGCTATGTCTGGAGTTACAGTTATTTCACCACTTCCTGTAACATTTATTGTTCTTGATGAATCAGCAGTTATTGCACTGGAATCTGCAGCTAGAACTTTTGAAGCTCCAAAGTTAAAGAATAGGATAAATGCAGCTGCAAATGCGAAAATGAATGACCATCTTGACTTTAATAAGTTATTAGTTTTCATATATAATCTCTCCTTTATATTTGTTTTCATAATATTAGACGAGCTATAATATAAATTTGCTCCATAAATTTATGTAACAATGTAAAAATTTTTAAATATATGAAACTAAACTCAAATTTTATACGTCTAATTAAATATAGTAATTAATTAAATATATTTCTATTTTATTACATAGATGCTTAACAGGAGATAAGAAATGGATGAAAAAATAGAACAACTAATAAGTGATTATGGAAATGACGTTTTGAAGATTGCTTATTTATATTTGAAGGACAAGCATTTAGCGGAAGATGCTTTCCAGGAAGTATTCGTAAAAGTCTATAAAAATTATAATAAATTTAAAAATAATAGCAGTGAAAAGACATGGATTATGAGCATTACAGCAAATACTTGTCGAGATATGTTAAGGATTTCCTGGTTTAAAAAAGTTCGCTTTTTTAAAGACGTTGGTGATGATTCACTAAAAAGTACCCATGAAAATGTGGATGAAGAAATTGCAAGGAAGATGCAATATGAGGAATTATTAAAAGAAGTTATGAATCTTCCTCTTAAATATAGAGAGCTTATCATTCTTTATTACTATGAGGAACTATCTACAATGGATATAAGTGCGGCATTAAAAATACCAGAAGGAACAGTAAGAAGCCGCCTTTTCCGTGCAAGAACGATATTGAAATCTAATTTAAAGGGGAAGATTGAATATGGAAGATAATATGAAAAACTTTAGAGAAGCATCAAACTTAGTACTTGAAAATATTTACGTTACTGATGAATTAAAAAGAAAAACTTTAGAAAAATGTACTCATAGAAAAGAATCGATAATGAATGTAAAATTAACAGCAGCCTTTTCTGGCGCTTTAATAATTTTTGTTGGAATATTTATTTCTTTGTTTCATAAGCAGGCTATTAATAATAACAACATAGCAAAATCCATAAATCAGAAACAGAAAAATTCCTTAGATAATGAAAGCAAAATACAAGAAGCGGCCAAAACAACAGGCAGCAGTGATTTGGGCAAGCATTCCCCTGCAGCCTCAAATAGCGAAATCAATATAAAAAACAATGTGGCTATATCAGAGAAGAAGAATGTAGATATTGCAATGAAGGGTTCAAATAATATTCCTAAAAATAAAACCATTGATTCAGTAAAAGAAAATATAGAAATTGATTCGCAAAGCAGGAAGAATTCTAGTAAAGCCTCTGATAGTATTTTGCAAAATAGGGCTGATATTAGTGATAGTGAAATGAACACAGAAGCTCAATCAGATACTAGCTTAGCATTAGTTCCTGAAACATTAACTATTGAAAAAGCTGCAGAATACTTTGAAAGTGAAATCTTGATTCCTTCCTATATTCCAGAAGGGTTTACACTAACTGATATATCTATTCCAGATGAAAATGAAAAATGTGTTAAATTGAAATACAGCTCAAGTTCAGCTGATTTTGAGATATTACAAAGTAAAAGTTTATCCGAATTATCAGGAACTGAGAGTATATCTATTGGGAATAATACGGCGTACATTGACTCTATGAAAGATGAAAAGACAGGTGTTATAACTACAAAAATTACCTGGATAATAGATGATGTGCAATATTTACTATCCAGTACCTTGCCAGAAAATTCTCTAATAAAGATAGCGGAATCTATTAATAATTAAATAATAAAATTTAAATATAAAAATAAATAGTAATAATACATTATTGCTGATATAATTAATTGGTCTTTATTAATGTATTTAATGAAGAACAATTAATATATGAAAAGAGAGAGTATGTTTATGATAAAAGAAAGCTTAGAAAAGAAGATAAATAAATTAGATGGAGATATTGAAGCTTTAAGAAGAGCAAAGTATTATTTGTCTAATAAAGAAGAAATTAATGAAATTATTGATGCTTTAAATAAGGAAAGACAAGTTTACTCAGATGAAATTTATCTTGGAGATGGGAGAGCATATACAGAATGTCTTGAAGTAATATTAGAACTTGTAGATAAAGAGTTAGGTAAGGATGAGCAAACTGAATTGCTAGAGGTTATAAAAGAACATCATGGCAGAAAGTCTCCTAACGTAAGTAAGAAAAGTTATGGACTTAATGCATGGCTTAAATATTTAGATGTTGAATGCCAGTGGATTGATAAGGAAGATAGTGAATGGTCAACATTAATTATAACTGGATATACACCTCGTATGTAGAATTTAAATTTTTATTTTATTAGTACCAGCAAATGCTGGTACATTTTTCATATATAGGGGGGCAGTAGATCTTAAAGGTCGTGCTTCGTCTTCACCATTGAAACTCTCGATAGATATGTCGAGGGTTTTTGCCCGTTTATAAAAAGGTTTTCGCGGATTAACTCTTTTTGGATTGTGTAAAGCGATTTTCACTTGACAAAAACACCGTAAGATAGTACTTGAAATCTTTAAGATATGTGGTATTATGGAAATTGGTATATACAACATGACATCATATACAATTTATGGAGGTAATATGAAGAAGGTTGATAAGAATTCACCAATACCAATGTACTATCAGATAAAGGAAATAATAAAGGAAATGATTGATAATGGAGAGTTGAAGCCCAAAGATCTAATAGTCTCAGAGAGAGAGCTGTGTCAATATCATGGCGTTAGCAGGATGACTGTAAATAAGGCTATCACCAGTCTTGTTACGGAAGGATATTTGTACAGGGAGCAGGGAAGTGGAACTTATGTGGCGGATCCTAAAATGAATTATAGAATATCAGGACTTTCAGGATTAACTGAAGAAATGGTTATAAGGAGAGGACTGAAAGTGAATACTGAGATAATATCCTTTGAAGAGAAATCTCCAAGTAAGTCAATTAGAGTCTCTCTAGAGCTGGAGGAAGGGGAAAAGGTATATAAGATCATAAGGCTTAGGAAAGTAGAAGGGGTTGCTTATGCACTTGAGGTGTCTTATATACCCCTCACATTATGTCATGATTTCAATATAAATAAACTGGAAAACAAATCACTATATTCTGTCTTGCGAACTGAATACGGTCTTGATATGGAGTATGCAAATCAGACGATTGAGCCAATCATGATTGATGAATATGAAGGTAAGTTGCTAGGAATTAAGGAAAACTCTCTTGCACTGCTGTTCATCAGGCAGACGTGCACCTCATCAGGTAAACCATTTGAGGTTACAAGATCCACGTACAGAACTGATAAATATAAATTTGAAATAACCTTGAAAAAATAGATGGTGGGGTGAAGCATATGAAAGCAATATTTAACTGCAGGCTAATATCAAGGGATGCAGTAATTGAAAAGAAGGCTGTAATTTTCAATGAGAAGATTGTAGGTATAATCCCGGAAAATGATATTAAAAATTATATGATAGATGAGCTAATTGATGGTAAGGGCAATTACCTAGCACCAGGATTTATAGACATTCATATACATGGCTGCTCTGGTGAGGACATTATGGATGCAGGAGAGGAAACCTTGAACAATATAAGTAAAGCCATTGCAAAAACAGGGGTCACTGCATTCCTGGCAACAACAATGACCATGGAAATGAATAAGATAATGATGGCCCTGAGTAATATAAGGGAAAAAATGGGCAGTCTTGATGGAGCAGAAATACTCGGCTGCCACATGGAAGGCCCCTTCATAAGCAGTAAATTCAAAGGCGCCCAGGATGGTCAGCACATTATTGATCCAAGTTTCTCATTCATTGAGGAATATAAGGATATTATAAAAATAGTGACATTGGCTCCTGAGAGAAATGGGAGTATGGAGTTTATTAGAGAGTGCAGAAAGAATGGAATAGTGGTATCAATAGGACACAGTAATGCTAGTTATGATGAGGCAGCTAGAGCCATAGAGGCAGGTGCATGTCATATCACCCATACCTACAATGGAATGGCACCAATGCATCATAGGAATCCGGGGGTTGTAGGGGCAGCTATGCTGAGTGATGCAACTTGTGAATTGATTGTGGACAATGTGCACGTACATCCTGCTGCACAAGAAATACTACTTAAACTTAAAGGTGCTGATAAGTTGATACTTATTACAGATGCCATGAGGGCATGTCTGATGGAAGAAGGCTTATACGATCTAGGAGGGCAGGAAGTGATTGTGAGGAACAAAGAGGCGAGGTTGAATAATGGGGCTTTGGCAGGCAGTGTACTTACAATAGATAGAGCAATAAAGAATTTCATACACAATCATGGAATAGCCATGCCGGATGTGGTAGGAATGGTTTCCTGGAATCCTGCCAGGGCCTTGGGTATAGAAGGGAGAAAAGGAAGTATTGAATCAGGTAAGGATGCTGACATGGTACTGTTTAATGAGGATATAGAGATTTGTACAACTATAGTTAATGGCAGGCTTGTGTATAGGAGGTAGAATATGAGAATTATAATTGCGAAAGATTATACAGATATGAGTGAAAAGGCTGCAAGCATTGTTGCAGCACAAATTCTGTTGAAGCCTAATAGTGTTTTAGGTCTTGCAACAGGCAGTACACCACTCCAGATGTATCAAGAGCTTATAAGGAGATATAAAGTTGGGGAACTGGATTTTGGCGAAATTACGACCTTTAACCTTGATGAATATATAGGATTGGGGAAGAGTAATATAAATAGTTATAATCACTATATGTATGACAATTTTTTGAGGCATATAAACATTGATTTAGATAATGCAAACATACCAGATGGTATGGCTATTGATATCGAAAGGGAATGTAACGACTACGAGAACAGGATACAGGAAAGGGGCGGAATTGATCTTCAGGTGCTAGGCATTGGAAACAATGGGCATATAGGCTTTAATGAGCCTAACCTGAAATTTGAGGCAACTACTCATTTGGTGAGATTGGATGAAAATACCGTTAATGTAAACTCTAGATTTTTTAATGATATAGAAGATGTTCCCAAACAGGCAATCAGTATGGGTATAAAGACGATTATGCAGTCAAAAAAAATACTGCTGCTTGCAAGCGGCAAATCCAAGGCAGAGGCTATATATAAGGCCATATATGACGGAATCACTCCCAAGGTTCCGGCATCCATACTCCAGCTTCATCCTGATGTTACCATCATAGTGGATAGGGATGCAGCTGTATTTATCAGGGGTCAGTTATTACACGAATCTAACATTGCTGTCCAAAGGTAAAAGTACATTACAACTATAAAATGCATTCATATAATGCTCGGATATTAAAATAGCCTATCTTCTTTTGAAGATAGGCTTTATTTTTTTATTAAAAAAAATAAAGGGATTTCGTCTATTTCTAACATATGGGGGAAATTATAATTTTTTAAGGAACAACCTGCAGCTTAAGGTGATATACAACCACAGTGACTAATCTAGGATTTGCTATGATCGGAGTTACATAACTTATCAAATATGATATTCCTAGAAAGTGAAAAAAGGCCGTATACCCCAGAATTTTCCCCTAGCAAGGCAGGAACTACCCTAACTGGCATGAAGGCGTTTTCCTTCACAATACGGTTAAGTATCGGAAGTATTTGAGAATTAAAAACAGAATACTCTCCACCGAAAATTACCAGATCGCAATTTAAGAGACAAACTATATTAGAAATTGTTCCACCGATAATTACAGCAATATCTTCTATGCATTGTTCAAGGAAACTATCGCCACCTTGCCAAACCTTAATGAGATCTTTAAAGGTGGATGTTTCAAGGCTTTTCCCTAATGCAGCAAATGCATCTGAGGTTTTTTTAGGAGCTTCATTTCTAACCTTAGCCATAAAGGCACTTATTTTAGTAGAATCAACCAAATTGTTGAATGAATATTTACGTGCAGAGCTCAGATCATTTTCAATTGTTATTTCATATGAAATTTCTCCTGCACAATTGTAGGTTCCCCCGAAAATAGTACCATTCAGTATTATTCCAGCCCCGATTCCTAAACCGCCGCTTATATATATTAAGTTCTTTGCAGATTTTCCTGCTCCATAGGTAAATTCACCTAAAGCTGCTGAGTTTACATCGTTGACAACAAGTACGGAGGTATTGAAGTGAGATTCTAGTTGCTGTGAAAGATCACCTATATTCCAATTTGCAAAATTTGGGCTTGCAATAAAATTTCTTGTTACAGAATCATAGATACCGGGACAAGAAATTGCTATGATAGCTAGTTTGCTGCTGTCTAGTTTGCTTAAGGAAATTAAGGATTTAACTGCATTTAGTACATATTTCAGCCTTGTAGAATAAGATGAAGCTTCAGGTATGCTTATTGTAAACTTATTTAGTATTTCCCCATCCAAATCAGCTAGTACAAAAATTGGATCTTCAAAATTTAATTCAATAGCAACAATGTATTGGTAAGTATTGTTGAACTTTAATAAAATGGGCTTTCTTCCTCCGGATGACATAGAAACTCCTGTTCCGACTTCCTGAATAATTCCCTTGGATAGCAATGATGCAATATTCACTGTCACTGCAGCCTTACTGGCGTGTAATTCACGTGCAAGATCCGCTCGGGATATATGCCGTCTAGAGTATATTTTGTCTAATAAGACTCTTTGATTTATTGACCTTATGTGTGTTTGATCTACAGTATGTTTCATTTCATATTACCTACTTATATCGAGAGTTAGTAAACTTTGTAAATATACTATAATAATAGCATAATAATAGCATAACACATTTATAAATACAATGACAAAGAATTTATAAGGCAATATTCAACCAATTATGAATAATATAAATTCCAGCTTTGACTTTTCTATAATTATGTGATAATGTATAATTATAGAAAGTTCACAAAGTGAACAAACTAACCTCAATGATTTAGTAAAAGTATATTAAGGACAATCAGAAAGGGAAATATGTAATGAAATATTCTAATTTACATTATAAAAGGTGAACATATGCTTATTGGAATAGACTTAGGAGGTACGTCCATCAAGGCTGGATTGGTGGATTTTGAAGGGAATATTTTAAGGCAGAATTCAAGGCCTACCAGGATTGAAAAAGGGCATATGTCCATAATAAATGACATTGCAGAACAGATTGAGGAACTGGCGGGTGCCCAGGGCATCCCCATAGAATACATACATTCAATTGGTATTGGTGTACCAGGACTGGCGGAGTATGATACCGGAAAAGTCATTTATTGTTCCAACCTTTCATGGAAGAATATAGAGCTGGGAAGAGAACTTTATTCTAGGCTAGGAAGAAAAGTTTATGTAGAAAATGATGCTACAGTAGCTGGGTTGGCTGAAAGTCTTTTCGGTTCTACAAAGGGAGCAGTCAATTCGGTACTGATAACCATTGGCACTGGAATAGGAAGTGGAATAATAATCAATGGACGTATTTACAGCGGAAGTCATGCAGCTGGTTCTGAAATAGGACATATGATAGTTGGAGAGAATTTCTACGACTGCAACTGTGGAAATAACGGCTGTTTTGAGACATTAGCTTCTGCAACTTCCATAATCAGATATTCGCAGCATAGGATCAAGGATGATGGAAAAAACTCGCAGATATTAGAGCTTGCAGATAATGAAATAGAGAATATAACTGCAGAAAAAATTTTTGCTGCAGCAAAATCTGGTGATGACCTTGCACTAGAAGCAGTAGACAGAATGTGCAAGTATCTGGCAAAGGGCATAATGAACATATACAATGTGCTTGACCCAGACATAATAGCCATAGGTGGCGGAGTGTCAAAGGCGGGAGATTTTTTGCTTAAACGGGTTAAGGAAAATGTTGCAAGGATGATTTATACCACAGATATAAAATATGGAGATATAGTGATTGCAACTCTTGGCAACAATGCAGGTATAGTTGGATCAGCTTTCTTGGGATACTATATAAATGACCAATAAGACTGTAAAGAGTATCTATAATTATGTTGAAAACAAGATGGGCATTGATACAATGTTTAATAAATTAGGCTTTAATGCATAAAAGGTTCTTTCCTGCTGTACAAGCCTAGTATATTAAGTAGAAAGCATATGAAAATATTTAGCTCATAACAAATTACAAATGCTTTCTATAATAAACAAAGCAAAATCACAAAAATAAGAGGGAGAGGTGTATTATGAAAAAATGGAAAATTGCTGTTTTGTCCCTGATAATGACCGCAGCTGTTGGAACCAGTGGCTGTGGCTTTACGTCAGCAAGTAAGACAAACAGTACAGTAAAAGAATCTAATGATACTATTACAGTTTATGACACTAATGATGTCAGGACTATAGTGCAGTGGGCTGCTTCAGACAATAACTCTTTTACGATTCTGAACAATGTATCAGAGGGACTTTACAGGCTAAATGCAAAGCATGAACCTGAACCAGCATTGGCGGAAAACTATAAAGTTTCTGATGATAAGCTAACTTATACCTTTACACTTAAGAAAAATCTTAAGTGGAGCAACGGCACTCCGCTTACAGCAAAGGATTTTGTGTATTCCTGGCTTAAACAGATGAGTATTGACGCTACAAATGGATATTCCTTCATTATGACGGATTATATTGTTAACGGTGCTGAGTATCTTGAAAATAAGGCAAATGCTGCTGACGTAGGGATAAAAGCTCTTGACGATTGTACATTAGTGGTTAAGCTTAAGCAGCCTACACCGTACTTTGTAAGACTAACAGTTCTTCCTATGTTCTTCCCTCTAAACGAGGCGTTTGTGAAGTCCAAAGGTGATCAGTACGGTATGAAAGCTGAAAATATGATTTATTGTGGTCCTTATGCATTGGTTTCCTATGACCCTGCAAGCGGCAGTACACTGAAAAAGAACGATGCTTATTGGGATGCAGCTAATGTTAAGGTTCCAAATGTAAATGTTCGTATTGTTAAGGATCAATCTACTGCCCTGAATGCGTATAAGTCTGGGGAACTTTCTAAAGTAACCCTTGCTTCTTCAGATGTACCTTCAATGAAGTCAAATCCTGAATTTAGCTCTATAAGCGAATTTAGAACAACATATATGCAATATAATCTAAAAGATAAAGCTCTTTCAAATAAGAATATCCGTCTTGCTCTTGGATATGCAATTGACCGTGATACTCTTGCAAATACAATTTTGGGTGACGGTTCCGCACCTGCTACTGGCCTTATAGCGAACGCAATGTATGGTGACGGTACAAAGTCCTTCCGTGAGTTAAACCCTAATGTTACTACTTACGATGAGGCAAAAGCGAAAGCATACTGGAATAAGGGAGTTGCTGAGCTTGGAGGGGTACCTTCATTAACCCTTCTTACAGAGGATGATTCAGTGACAAAAACAGTTGCAACCTATGTACAGAGTCAGTTTAAAAAGACTTTAGGTGTAGATGTAAAAATAGATTCAAAGACTAAGAAAGCAAAGAATCAATTGATGGATGACAACAATTACCAAATGGCTATTACTGGTTGGGGTGCTGATTATGATGATGCGATGACATATTTGGATCTTTGGACCAATGGAACACCATACAGAGGAAATTATATGAGCAAAACATACAACGCCTTGATTGCAGATGCAAAAAAACAAACAGAAGACTCAAAACGCCTTCAGGATATGTTGAATGCGGAAAAAACACTACTTACTGAAGACGCAGTAGTTTCTCCGCTTTATTACAGAGGGTTTGCTATTTTGACAAAACCAAATGTGGTGAATTTGGTTACACATCCTTTTGGACCGCCAATTGAGTTTAAATATGCTTCCTTAAAATAATATTTTTAAATATATGTGTAGGAATAAGTGGGAGGATAAATTAATTGTCCTCCCACCTTTTTAACACCTAAACTATTCAAAAATCAATTTATATTAAAGTCACTACTTTTCGAAAAGGAGGTATATAAGATGCTCTCGTATATATGTAAACGCATTATTTATCTGATAATTACCCTGTTAATTATTCTAACTGCCACATTTTTTCTAATGAAAAATCTCCCTGGGACCCCATTTGATTCGGAACGTTTTGCGCTATTACCTAAAGCACAACAAGCACAATTTTTAGAAAAGTATGGGTTAAAGGATCCCTTGCTTGTGCAGTACGGAAAATATATTATTAATGTTTTCAAGGGGGATTTGGGAACCTCATTTTTTTACTCAGGTAAGCCTGTTACCGATGTGGTTTTTGGACGAATCGGTCCATCTGCTCTAATTGGAATTCAAGCGGTGCTGATTGGTCTTTCAATTGGACTTGTTCTAGGCATTATAGCTGCATGGAGGCATAATAGCGCGATTGATTATTTTACAATGATAATGGCTGTTTTAGGCGTTTCTGTGCCTAACTTTGTAGTTGCAGCTTTGCTGCAATACTACGTAGGTTTAAAGTGGGGTATATTTCCAGTGGCATTTTGGGAAAGCTGGAGGAGCTCTGTACTCCCATCTATTGCTTTATCCTTTAGTGTTACTGCAATGATTGCACGATTTATGCGTACTGAAATGCTTGATGTGCTAGCGCAGGACTATATTATTACTGCAAGGGCAAAGGGTCTTAGCCAGTTTAAGGTTATCATGAGGCATGCGGTAAGAAACTCCATTATCCCGGTTGTTACTATTTTGGGCCCTATTATTGTAAATCTGCTGACCGGTTCCCTTGTGGTAGAAAATATCTATGGCATCCCAGGTATAGGCAGCCTTTTCGTGGATTCTATCAAAACAAATGATTATTCTACTATTATGGGTATTACTATTTTTTATAGTGCATTTTACATTTTCATAATAATGATTGTTGATATATTATATTCGGTGATTGACCCGAGAATTCGTCTTGCGGCAGGAGAGGAGGACTAGTAATTCAATGATGCAAAAAACTGAAATTCCTATAGAACTTTTTGAACATGCAATAGTAGACAACGGTGAAAAAGAGCGTATTGCCAGTCCTAGCCTGACTGCATTTCAAGATGGCTGGCTCCGTTTAAGAAAGAATAAGGCTGCAGTTGTTAGCTTGGCGGTTTTAGCTATAATTATCATGGCTGCTATTTTTGGACCAGTTTTTTCAAAGTATTCATATTACGCCACAGATTATAAGAATACTTATCAAGGACCTACTATAGCACACCCATTCGGAACGGACCAGTTTGGCAGGGATCAATGGACACGAATTTGGCATGGAACACGAATTTCATTGTTAATTGCTGTTGCGGCGGCATGTATTGACTTGTTCATTGGTGTCTCCTTTGGTTCAGTGTCAGCTTTACTTGGTGGTAGAATAGATGCCATAATGCAGCGTATTATTGAAATCCTTGTAGGTATCCCTCATCTTATAATTGTTATTTTGTTGATGATGGTAATGCCAGCGGGAGTATGGACGGTTGTCATAGCGCTTTCAATAACGGGTTGGGTTAATATGGCACGTCTTGTACGTGCGCAAATTCTTAAATTGAAGAATCTGGAGTTTGTTATGGCTGCCCAGGTTTTAGGCACAAGCAGCAGGGGAATAATACTTAAGCATTTAATTCCCAATACAATTGGAGTTATTGTAATTAATGTAATGTTTACAATTCCATCTGCTATATTTACTGAAGCATTTTTAAGTTTTATTGGCATAGGCCTTGCAGAGCCAAAGGCATCCCTTGGTGTTTTAATTAACAACGGGTATCAGGTGCTTCATAATTATCCGTACCTTTTGATATTTCCTGCTATAGTTATTGTTTTAATCATGGTATGCTTTAGTATTTTAGGGGATGGGCTTCGTGATGCGCTGGATCCTAAAATGAGGCAGTAAGGGGGAGTAAAATGGATAATCTTTTAAAAGTGGATAATTTAAATGTTCATATAAAAACGCATCAGGGTGTAGTTCAAGCTTTATCCAATGTAAGCTTTACATTAGATAAGGGAGAGATTCTTGCAATAGTAGGTGAATCTGGTTCTGGAAAATCTATTACCATGAAAGGTATTATGGGACTGCTACCATCCAATGGGAAAATAGTTGAAGGGTCTATATTTCTTGAGGGAAGACGTATCTCAGGACTAAGTGAGGGTCAGATGCTTAAAATCCGTGGTCGTGAAATTTCCATGATATTTCAGGACCCCATGACTTCGCTTAACCCTACCATGTCTATTGGTAAACAGATTATGGAAGTGTTGCAGGAGCACTGCAGTGACCTTTCTAGGGA
Organism: Clostridium sp. HMP27; assembly: GCF_000765165.1. Lineage (NCBI taxonomy): Bacteria > Bacillati > Bacillota > Clostridia > Eubacteriales > Clostridiaceae > Clostridium > Clostridium sp. HMP27. The sequence goes on from NZ_JMFY01000002.1 coordinate 166,886, forward strand.
GCAGATGAAAGCAAAGGCAATTAAGCAGCTTGAATTGGTTGGAATAAACAATCCTGAAACAAGGTTTAATCAATATCCGCACCAATTGTCCGGTGGTATGCGTCAGCGTGTTATCATTGCTATTGCATTAGCATGCAGCCCTAAGGTTTTAATCGCTGATGAACCAACCACGGCGCTGGATGTAACGATACAGGCACAAATACTAGATTTAATGAAGGAATTGCAGGGAAAAGTTGACACCTCCATCATTATTATTACGCATAATTTAGGTGTCGTTGCAAACATTGCGGATCGTGTTGCTGTAATGTATGGTGGTAAGCTGGTGGAAGTAGGTAGCAAACGGAAATTGTTCTATGAAGCCTCACATCCATATACAAGGGGGCTTTTGGCATCTATTCCCAACATGCACAAAACTGATAAGCAGCTTTATTCAATCCCAGGTACTCCACCTGATTTAATGGATCCGCCGAAAGGCTGCCCTTTTGCTGCACGATGTGAACATACAATGAAGGTTTGTCAAAAATATATGCCTGACTACACTAAGCTCTCAGATATGCACTGCGCAGCTTGTTGGCTGCTAGATGACAGGGCAAAGGCTAGGGCTGTTAGGGATGCAAAGGGTGGTGGTAAAAATGTCTAATAAAGAGGTATTATTACAGGTCAAAAACTTAAAGCGATATTTTAATGTAGGAAAAAATAAAATTCTAAAAGCAGTAGATAACGTCAGTTTTGATATTTATAAAGGTGAAACCTTTGGACTGGTTGGAGAATCTGGATGTGGAAAGTCCACACTAGGACGTACAATAATCAAGCTTTATGGAACAAGTGGTGGGACTGTTAAATTTGATGGAATAAATGTTCATGACAATTTTAATATTACGCAGAGGCGTGAGCTTTCAAGGCGTATGCAGATGATATTTCAAGACCCTTATGCGTCCCTAAATCCTCGAATGAAGGTTATAGACATTATTGCAGAGGGTATTGATGCTCATGGTATGGCTAAAAATGCTCAGGAACGCACCAGGATGGCGGTGGAACTTTTGGAGTTAGTAGGTTTGCAGCAAGGGCATGCTAACAGATTCCCACATGAATTCTCGGGAGGACAAAGGCAGCGTATAGGCATTGCACGTGCATTAGCGGTTACTCCAGATTTTATTATTGCGGATGAACCTATTTCAGCACTTGATGTTTCAATACAGGCTCAGATAATTAATCTTCTAAAGACATTGCAGAAAAAGGGCAATTTGACATATCTTTTTATTGCTCATGACCTTTCGATGGTTAAGTATATCAGCGATCGTGTAGGAGTAATGTATCTGGGCAGCATGGTAGAAATGGCTGACAGCGATGAATTGTTTCAAAACCCTATTCACCCTTATACACAAGCGCTGATTTCAGCTATACCACTTCCTGACCCAGATTTGGAAATGTCCCGCAGCCGCATTACGCTTAAAGGAACAATTCCAAATCCAATTAATTTAGATGACAACTGTCATTTTTGTTCACGCTGCCCAAAGGCTACAGATATCTGCAAGAAACAGATGCCAAAAATGACTGAGATTAAACCTGGTCACTGGGTTGCTTGCCATTACATAAAAGATACTGAGGTTTAGATTTTTTTATAAACAGAGTATGTACGGGAGGAAAACGAAATGTTGTTTACGAAAATCATAAAAAATACAATTCACAATAAGTTTATGGAAAGTTTGCCACTAGGGCTGCTTGAAAAGGAAATTCTTATGAAACTGCAGGATTGCAGTGAAGATGAGAAGGTGATATTAGAGTTTTTTTACGGCACAATGCCTGCTGCAGATATTGGGGATTATGATTTTTCTTTATATAAGAAATTTGCAAACTTCGGACTATTCCTTGCAGAAAACTCTCAGTGGAAGAATTTGATTCCAGAAGACATTTTCTTTAATTTTGTTTTGTACTATAGAGTTAATAACGAAAATATTGAAGACTGCAGACCGTTTTTATATAACGCACTAAAGGATAGAGTCATGGGGAAAAATATGAAGGAAGCAGCTCTTGAAGTGAATATTTGGTGTGCTGAGTATGTAACTTATCAAGCTACAGATGAAAGAACAGCTTCACCTTTGACAGTATTAAGATCTTCTTACGGAAGGTGCGGGGAGGAGTCTACTTTGTTGGCTACAGCAATGCGCAGCGTGGGCATTCCCGCAAGGCAGGTATATACCCCAAGATGGGCTCATTGTGATGATAATCACGCATGGGTAGAGGTATGGTGTGATGGAGAATGGTACTACCTAGGAGCCTGTGAGCCAGAACCTGTTTTAAATAGAGGCTGGTTCAATAATGCATCTGCAAGGGCTATGCTAGTGGATGCAAAAGCTTATTTGCCGGTTGCAGAGGAAGAGGTTGTTACCGGAAATGGACAAACCCTTATTTTTAACGAATTGAGCCGCTATGCGCCGTCGAGATATTTCACTGTAACTGTAAAAGACCCAATGCCTATGGCTGGAGTTACTGTACATTTTGAGATGCTTAATGGATCGGAATTTTTCCCTCTTGCCTCAATTGTAACTGAGGAGTCAGGATGTGCAGGTCTAACACTTGGTTTTGGTAGTATACATATTCACGCAGAGAAGGATTGTAGATTTGTTGAAGCTATTATTGATACAAGTGATACAGATTCTATCACACTGGATTTTTCAAAGGCTGTACAAATAGAACCAGAATATGAACAAGAGTTTAACTTTAGTGCACCAAAGGACAGTATGAGGAATAATGTCCAGCTTACAGAAGAGCAAAAGAAACTGCGACATCAGGTAATAAGCAGTTCAGAACAGAAACGAAAAGAGTACGCAAAGGGATTTTATAAGGAAGAAAAGGCGGAAAAGTTAGCTGCTAAGTTCAGTCAGCCACAGCAAGTAATGGATATTTTGAAGGCTGCGGAAGGGAATTTTAAGGAAATACATGATTTTCTTTTAATGGATTTTGGCATGGAAAACAAAGAACTGCAGCTTAAAATGCTTCAATCCCTAGTGAAAAAAGATTATAGAGATGTGAAATGCAGTGTTCTTGCAGAACATTTTAAAGAGGCATTGAAGTATCAAAAGGACTATCCTGTTGAAATATTTGTACAATATATTATGTGCCCAAGAGCGCATTATGAACAGCTCACACCATATCGTAAATATATTTCTTCAGTCTTTGATAATCAAACGAAGATGGCTTTCAAAGAGCATCCAAGGAGGATTTGGGAGTATGTCTTAGGATTTCAATTAGACTCCAGCAGGTACCATGAACGGCTTGTTGGAACACCTGAAGGTATTATTCGCAGCGGTCTTGCAGGTTTAAAAGGTAAAAAGATACTCTTTACAGCTATTTGCAGGACTCTAGGCATACCTGCACGTATTAATCCAGTTGACTTGACTCTTCAGTATTATGAGAAGGACAGGTTTATAAATGTAGAGGATAATTCTGGTGAAGATGAAGGTAATGCCAGATTAATTCTTGTAGGCGGGGAAGAAAAATGGTTTTATTTGAACAATTGGACTATCGCTGTTTTAATAGAAGGTATGTACCAGACCTTGGAGCTTGCTGATTACAACTGGTCAAATGGTCAGATGGAGCTTTCATTAAAACCTGGCAATTATCGACTTATAACATCAAATAGAACACCTAACGGCAATCAGTTTGCAAAAAAATATTGTTTCAAACTGGAAACCGGTGGATTAAAGACTCTTGCTATATCATTGCGTGAGGTAGATATATCGAATTTAACTACCGATATATCCTTTACACCATTCAAGCTATATAATGAAGATAAAGAAGTAAGTTCAACAGAGGTTGTAAGTGAAGATAAACCCGCGGTGTTTGTATGGCTAGAGGAAGGACATGAGCCTACAGAGCATGTTTTAAATGAGTTTATTCAGGCACAGGATGTTTTAAATAAGATGGATTGTGAAATTATTTTTATTATCAGAGATAAGAATGCACTAGGTAACGAGACATTTAAAAAAGCATGTAAGGCAATTCCAACTGCAAAGGTGTATTACTCCGATTTCTCTGATACTGCAGCTACTATGGCTCGTAGAATGTATGTTAATCCTGAAAACTTACCTCTTACAGTAGCTACAAGAGGTAGCAAAGGTATATACGCTTGTAGCGGATACAATGTTGGAGTAGTAGGTTTAATAGTAAAAATTATGAGCTTGTAGGTATAGTGCGATTATAAAATAAGCATTATGCAAAAACTTAAGAGGGGCCTAGGGAGGTGCCTCTTAAGTATAGTTATACAGGATATATAGAGGAGAATGATTGTATGATTGAAATTATTGCTATGACACCTGATGATGCAAGACGTATTGAAGATTGTGGGGGAGAAAGGATAGAGCTTATTAGCGCTTTTTCTGAAGGTGGTCTGACTCCAAGCTATGGAATGATAGAGAAGGTTGTTCAGACGGTAAAAATCCCCGTAAATGTTATGATAAGACCTCACTCTAAATCTTTTGTATATACCAACGAGGAAATAGATGCCATGAAAAGGGATATTGCTGTTGCCAGAGAACTGGGAGCTAATGGTGTGGTATTTGGGGCTCTGGATGGTAATGGTAGAATATGTGAAGATAGTATTCAGGAATTAATAGAACTTTGCAGCGGCCTTGACATAACGTTTCATAGAGCAATCGATGAGCTGCCTGATATTGTTGAGGGGATAAAGTTACTTTCTAGATATCCTCAGATAAAGACCGTGCTGACATCAGGAGGAAAAGGGAATATATTAAGGAATATTCAGACCATAAAAGATATGGTTAAAAATTCAGGTCACATAGAAGTAATGGTAGGAGGAGGCCTGAACTTTGACAATGTGAAACAAATAATTGAAGAAACTGGAGCTTCAGAATACCATTTTGGAACTGCGGTGCGATATAATAAATCTTGTTTCGGAGATGTTGACAGCAAGAGTCTTAAAGAACTGATTGAGATATTTAAAAATCTCAAGTCATAGATGATGGAGGGAGAGAATGGTTAGGGTTGGTATTGTCGGAATCGGAGGAATGGGTAATGTTCATTATAATAATTATAATTATATCGATGGATGTAAAGTTGTTGCAGCTGTGTGCGGCTCTGAGAAAAGTGAAGAAAAAGCAAGGGAGTATAAAATTGCCCCTTATAGAAATATAGAATCCATGGTAAAGAATGAGGAAGTAGATGTAATAGATATCTGTACACCAACCTACCTTCACAAAGAGCAGGTTCTCGAAAGTCTGAACCTAGGCAAACATGTCATTGTGGAGAAGCCTATTGCGCTTCACAAGAAAGATGCCGAAGAAATGTTTAACTTAGCCTATGAGAAAAAACTCCTTATATTTGTAGCTCAGGTTGTCCAGTTTACAAAGGAATCTGAAATCCTTCGTGAGGCTGTTAAAAGTGGTAAATATGGCAGGCCTTTAGATGGATACTTTCAAAGGGTCTCTGGGCGTCCTCAGTGGATTAAAGGGGATTGGATTTTTGACAAGGAGAAAAGCGGAGTTCTCCCCTTTGATTTGCACGTACATGACTTGGATTTGATTATCAGCCTTTTTGGTAAACCCAAAGGTTTCAACTATACATGCTGTGGAAAAGAAGAGCTTAGTTACAAGGAGGAATACAGGATTAACTACTCCTTTGAGAATTTGAACGTCACTGCAGAAGCTGCGTGGTTCAATTGCAATTATCCATTTAGGGCAAGCTGGCGCGTTTACTTTGAAAGAGGACTTATGGAAAGTGACGGCAATACGGTGGCATTGTATCAGCCTAATGAAGAACCATTTTATTATAATTTGGAAGAAGATATTATAGTGCCAACAAGCATCAACTTACCATCCACAGGGATGTTCTATCGTGAGCTTTATCATTTTATTTCATGTATCGAAAAAGGCGTTTCATCCAATAGAATCAGTCGTGAACAGATCATAACAGGTGTAGAAATCATGGAGAAAATATTAACAGATACCAAGTAATATGGTATGGTTATTGTTTCAAGGACATAAGGGTATCTATATTGAAACGGATGATGATATTGTATCAAGGGTATTGAAATCTGCAAAGAGAGAGCCGAAAAGAACTACCATGAACAATTTGTAGCATTGAAAGAAAACACAGGAAACAAGGTCAAAGACGATAACTTTTTATACATATGCCCAGAGGATTTTTGATCCTATGGGCTTTTGTTTTTTATATGTTTTGATACTAATTCCATTAAAAATGCGGCATAATTTTTATATGGGTTTTTAGAGTAGTGGAAAGGGGGATAGAAGACAAACGTTCGTCTCAAACAATGAAATCCTCAACCAATGAGATTAGTCTAGGGTTTTTCCTTATGTACAGATTTGGAATTTGGAGAGGTTAACCGTACCATAAGTAAATGAGGTTTTAGCCTTAACTATTGATATTACTTCGGTAAGGCTATTTTTCTATGAAATTTAAATAAATATTATACTATTTCTAATTTAGATTTAGCGATTGTATCTTTTAGAAAAACAAAGAAAGTTGTCATAAAAATGATACCTGTAACCATTATAAAAATACTTCCAGGTAAATATTCAGAATTCATGCTAAATAATACCTTGGTTCTAAACCAAGTTTGGAAAGGAAGACCTACACCAAGTAAAACTCCAACAAAAAGAGCTTTTATCTTCCAATCTTTACCTTTCATTTTCTTGATTGAATTATTAACAAATAATCTTAATAAACCTAAACCACAACCAACTATGAAGAACACTAGTAAAAATAGTTTTATTCCTTCATTTAAAATAAATGCTTTAGAAATTACACCTAATGCAATTAAAAACATGCATGACATTACAACGTATGATTTTCTCAAAATTTTATTCACCTCAAAAATTTAAATTTTTATATTAATTTATATATGTTCACAGTATATTGGTTAGGTAGGCTACCTAACTAATATACTAGCATGTTTATAATAATTAGTCAATAGCAAATAGAATAGCTTCTATAAAGCTAATAAAAAATAGATTAGCCCCAAATAGAAATTTAGTTTCTATTTGGGGCTAATTATTAATTAATCTTACTATACCATTCATTAAAATAGATATTAACTTTATCTAATAATTCAATTAATAATTCACTTTGTTCTATTCCTAATCTTTCTATAATGCCAGAAAATAAAGAATTAAAATACTTTTTTAAATCCTGTACTATTTTTTTTCCTTCATCAGTTAATGTTATTTCAATAACTCTTTTATCATTTTGATTAATATGCCTTTCTATGTAACCTTTATTAGTTAAATTTTTTACGAATTCAGTGGTGCTTGGAGAAGTAATAGAAAGATTTTTACTAATTTCTGAAATATTAACTTTACATTTTTTTTCCTTAGAAAGAAAGTCTATACAAAGTAAAACTCGAGCTTCGCTTTTCTTTATTCCCATTATAGTTTGATTATGCCTTTCAATTCTTGCTAAAGCTTCAAAAGTGTCTATAAATTTTCTTATATCTATATTTGATTGTTTATTCAAAAAAATTCACCTCATAGAGTATATGTTAATTTATTATAATAAATTTGTCTATGTGTTTACAAGTTTTTATTTGCAGATTTTTCGCCAACAATATGGATAATAAAAAAATAAAGGCAACTTCTGATATAACTCTATTACTGAATGATTTTCTTGACATTATCATAGAAGATAATATAATATATCGTATAACGAAATAATCGCTATACGATATAAAGGGGTCGTTACTATGAACAAAGAAGAAAAAATAGAAATTATAGTACAATATAAAAATGATATAGATAATATTATACATAGAAAGTATCATGAACTGGCGCAGAAATATGATTTGAGTTTAGAACAGTTTCATTTACTAATAGAATTAGATGACCTTATGTTGTATGTTAATGATGAAGTAAAAGCTCCTACTATTGGAGAAATAGCAAAGAATGTTGATAATTCACAAAATACGATGTCTGAAAAAATAACAAGACTTGAAAATAAGGGGCTTGTGGAGAGAATAAAGGATAAAAATGATAAGCGAATAAGTAGAGTTTATCTAACAGATAAAGGAAGAAATTTAATTGATTCAATAGATAAACAGGCAAGCAGTAAATTTTTATTTAATTCCATATTAAATATGGATGATAGAGATATAGATGATTTTTTGAAATGTTTAGAAAACCTTAAGAAACACATGAGTGATAACTATTTTAAATTATAATAAAAGGTTATATAATACTAAAAGTAGAGGTGATTATTATAGTAAAATTAGAAAAGATGGCCCAATCAGATTTTGACCACTATATTTCAATAGCAATTCATGCATATGCAATTGAAAAAGTTAAAGCAGGTACTTGGGCAGAAGATGAAGCATATAAACTATCAGAAGAATCATTTAAAAAATTACTTCCAAATGATATTGAGACCGAAAGAGAGTATCTTTATTCAATTTTTGATAATGATAAAAATATGAAGGTAGGTTATTTATGGCTTGAGTTTAGTGAAAGTCTAATTGGGAGGACTGCCTTTATATTCGATTTTTTAATTCTTGAAGAATTTCGTGGTAAAGGATATGGCACTCAATCAATGATAGCACTTGATGATGAAGTAAAAAAACATGGTATAAGTAAAGTATCATTACATGTATTTGCGCATAATAAGAGAGCTATAAGCTTATATGAGAAGGTTGGTTTTAAAAATACTGATATACATATGTCAAAATATATTTAATATATAAAAGAATAGTATCCTTAATCGCTTTTGAAAATATTTTTAAATTTTTATTTTATTAGTACCAGCAAATGCTGGTACATTTTTATATTTATAGAATCATTAACAAATTAATATTAAGTTTAATATAATATAATATTAATTTAAGGAGAAAATTATAATGTGTAATAGTATAAAAAAAGATCATAAGCCAATAGGGCCAACTAATTTATATGCTTACTTTGTTGGGGAAAATCCAATTACTTCATTTAATCCTGTAAGTATGTATCCTCAAATAAGCGAAAGTGCATTTATAGGACCATTTTCAAGTGTAATAGGTGATGTAACAATAGAAAAGAATGTATTTGTAGGTGCTAATGTAGTAATAAGAGCAGATGAGGGAACGCCATTTTATATAGGTTATAATTCTAACATACAAGATGGAGTAATATTTCATGGGCTAAAAGATGCTAAGTACTCTGTAAATGGTATAGGATATTCAATATATATTGGGAATAAAGTAAGTATAGCTCATGGAGCATTAATTCATGGACCAGCTATTGTAGGAAACAATACATTTGTTGGGTTTAATTCAATTGTATTTAATGCTATAGTAGAGGACAATTGCTATATTGATACTGGAGCAATTGTAACAGGAGGAATTAGGATAGTTGCAAATAGATATGTTCCAATTGGTGCAATTATAAATACACAAGCTAAGGCAGATAATCTTTTAGAAGTACCAAAAGCGCAATCAGATTTTGCAGAAAAGGTTATTAAAGTTAATGTAGAGCTTTCAGAAGTTTACGATTTAAAATTTGGTGATACACGTTGCAGTTGCGGTCTTTGTTGTAATCATAAAACCTTAATTCACAATTAGAGAAAATGTTTGTTGCATTTTGAAAGTAAGTATGATATAATCTGAAGAAATATGATGATTGGAGTTGAAAAGATGATTAATTTTTCTTGCTAGTTTTACCAAGCATAATAAAATTGTGGGTTCGTACAATGCCGCTTTTTTGTTGTGCCTATGCAAGAAATTAATTGTTTTTTCGCTCAGAAAATATATACTCGCCATGCTCCTAATAGGGGTTTGTCTTCGCTGTATTTATGAGCTGCAAGAATAATAATTTCTTGCAGCTCTTATTTTTTTACAGATCATGAGAATAATAAGCAGGAGGGATTATACAATGGATCATAAAGATACTTCGCTAACGCATGACAATCTCCATATAGAGCCGGATACTTTGGGCGACATTTATCCGATGACTACCCGCTCTAATACTCTCCCTCTCTAAGGGGAAGTAAAGAGCGGTTACGTCCCTGGATAACGAGTTCTAAGTGTCAAAGACACTAAGAACTCTGTTTATATGGAGTAATACCAGTCGCCTATGTTTCCGACTTTGTTATGTGTACTTTTAATTACAAAGGAGGATAAGAATATGTCTTTAATAAATGTAACAAACCTGACCTTCGCTTATGAAGGCAGTTATGATAATATTTTTGAAAATGTAAGCTTTCAAATTGATACCGATTGGAAATTGGGCTTTACCGGGAGAAATGGACGAGGAAAAACTACTTTTCTGAATCTTTTACTTGGTAAATATGAATATGCTGGAAATATTTCGGCGAATGTAACGCTTGAATATTTTCCTTATGAGGTGCAGAAACAAGAAAATTTCACTATAGATATCATAAGAGAAATCAGTCCGAATTCAATGGATTGGGAAATAATGAAAGAATTATCGCTTTTAGATATAGACGATGATGTTTTATACAGACAGTTTCATACACTATCAAAAGGAGAACAGACCAAGGCATTGCTTGCTGCAATGTTTTTGAAGGAGAACTCCTTCCTACTCATTGATGAACCTACAAATCATTTGGATGCTGAAGCTAGAAAAAAACTAAGTAATTACCTTAGAAAAAAGAAAGGATTTATTCTGATTTCACATGATAGGTATTTTTTGGATAACTGTATTGATCATGTGCTTTCAATAAATAAGACAAATATAGAAATACAAAAGGGTAATTTTTCTAGCTGGTGGGAAAATAAACAAATGCAGGATAACTTTGAGCTTGCAGAAAATGAGAAGCTTAGAAAAGATATTAATCGCTTATCAGAGTCGGCTAAACGAACAGGTAATTGGTCCAATGAAGTAGAAAAATCCAAGAAAGGAACAACAAACTCTGGATCTAAGCTGGATAAAGGTTATGTTGGCCATAAAGCTGCTAAAATGATGAAACGCTCTAAGTCAATTGAAAGCAGACAGCAAGCTGCTATTGAAGAAAAGTCTAAGCTGCTCAAAAATATTGAAAGCTCCGACAGCTTGAAGATTTCCCAACTTGTTTATCATAAAAACAAACTTGTGGAACTTGAGAATGTTTCAATTTTTTACGACGACACCATGGTTTGTAAAGATGTTGGCTTTAATATTGAGAAAGGTGACCGAATTGCACTTAAAGGTAAAAATGGCTCAGGAAAATCAAGCCTTATCAAGCTTATTTGTGGTGAGGATATAAACTACACAGGTAATTTCAATAAAGGAAGTCAGCTTAAAATATCCTATGTGTCCCAGGATACATCGCATCTTAAGGGCAATCTGACTGACTACGCTTCAAATAACAATATTGATGAAAGTCTTTTTAAATCTATTTTAAGAAAACTTGATTTTTCCAGAGAGCAATTTGAAAAAGATATGTTATCTTTTAGCGGCGGCCAAAAGAAAAAAGTGCTCATTGCAAAAAGTATTTGTGAGAAAGCTCATTTGCATATCTGGGATGAACCCCTTAATTTTATTGATATTATCTCACGTATGCAAATAGAGGAGTTACTGATTGAATACTCACCAACTTTACTGTTTGTGGAACATGACAGTGAATTTTGTAAAAATATTGCAACAAAGGTTTTTGAGCTTTAGCTTTATGAATGAGAGTATATTAAAAGGGGTAGTGACAGGACTACCCTTTTTATTTGTATAAAGTGGAATGGCAATGAACGGAGGAAGTTATATGGAACAAAAACAAAGAGCAATAATTGTAGGCTGTAATCTCAAGAATGATAAAGAATTTTTAAATATGATGAAGGAGCTGTCTAGCCTAGCTGATGCATGTGATATTGAGGTAGTTGGTGAAATTACTCAAAAATTAGAGCGAGTGTATTCCTCTCATTATCTAGGTAAGGGAAAAATCCAAGAATTATTTACATTAATTCATGAGAAAGATGTGGACATGGTTATTTTTAATGATGAGTTGTCTCCTTCACAAATTCGTAATTTAGATACAGCTTTAAAATGCAAGGTAATAGATAGAACGGTTCTGATTTTTGACATTTTGGCTAAGAGAGCTAAAAGCAAAGAAGCACAGCTGCAGGTAGAAATAGCAAAATTACAATATATTCTGCCGAGAGTAGCTGGACTTGAAGGATCACTAGGTCGGCAGGAGGGAAGTGTCAGGTTTATAAGCAGGGGCTTTGGAGAAACAAAACTTGAACTTAATCACAGAAAGATCAAGGATAGGATCAGTGGACTGAACGCAGAACTGGAAACACTTGTAGTAGAGCGTAAGAACCAAAGAAAACAACGCAAAAAATCAGGAATGCCTGCAGTTGCTTTGGTAGGATATACAAACGCAGGTAAGTCAAGCATTATGAATTCCATGATTGATTTGTACAGCTCTTCAATTGATAAGAAGGTATTTGAAAAGGATATGTTATTCGCTACCTTAGAAACTTATGTAAGAAACATTAAACTGCCCAATAATAAATCTTTCCTGTTAAGTGATACAGTAGGATTTATCAGTAAGCTGCCTCACCAGCTTGTAAATGCATTCCGCTCAACTTTAGAGGAAATTACTGAAGCTGATATGTTAGTTCATGTAGTTGACTATTCAAATCCTAATTATAAACAGCATATTGAAGTTACAAAGAACACATTAAAAGAATTAGGTGCAGATAATATCCCTATTATTTATGCCTATAATAAGACAGATTTGGTAGATGGTGAGATCACAAAAGATGAGAAAGATTGCATATATATTTCTGCTAAAAATAAAGCTGGAATAGATGAGCTAGTAAATGAAATTTGCAAGAGGGTTTTCCCACAGCATGTTTGCTGCCAGCTGCTAATCCCCTATGAAAAAGGAAATATATTGTCATACTTTAACGACAATGCCAATATCAAATCAAATGAGTATAACAGTGATGGAGCGCTGATATCCATGGAATGTAATAAGTCAGATTATGAAAGATATAAGCAATTTGAAAGCCTGGTTAAAATATAGTTATCTACGTATAGTCACACTAGTATTTATTGGTAGGTCTTATCGACTTTAAAATAAATCTATTAAAATAATTTATAATAGTTTAATTATATAAAAAATACGTAAAATTATACATGTTGATTTTTATTTTAGTTTGTGGTAAATATACCTATAGAGATATTTATAATATTTTGAAATATTTCTGTAAATAGTATAAAATGGGAGAGGATGGTAAAAACGATGACAGAAGTACTTAAAGGTATACAACCAGTTGAAGTATTTGAATACTTTGAAAAGCTATCACAGATTCCAAGAGGGTCTGGAAATGAAAAAGGGATTAGCGACTATTTAGTATCATTTGCTAAGGAGCATAATCTAGAATATGTTCAGGATTCCGCATTAAATGTTGTTATAAAAAAGAAAGCAACACCCGGATATGAAAGCAGTCCTGCTATTGTTTTGCAAGGTCATATGGATATGGTATGCGAAAAAAATATAGGTATAGAACATGATTTTACTCAGGATCCGCTAAAGTTAAGAATAATTGATGACATGGTATATGCAACTAGCACAACCTTAGGAGCAGATAATGGAATTGCAGTTGCAATGGGACTAGCAATTTTGGCTTCTAATGAATATCAACATCCGGCAATAGAATTGCTTGTTACCACTTCAGAAGAGACAGGAATGGATGGAGCAATGGCATTAGAACCTAAAAATATAGAAGGAAGAACACTTATTAACATAGACTCCGAAGAAGAAGGTACGCTATTAGTGAGCTGTGCTGGTGGGGTTACAGCTAAAACAACAATTCCTGCAGTATGGGAAGCAATAGATGCAAACCTTGTTCCATATATAATTAGAATAAGAGGCTTAAAAGGTGGACATTCTGGAATGGAAATAGATAAAGAAAGAGGTAACTCTAATAAATTAATGGGTCGTATACTAATGTCTATTTTATCTGAAATAGATTTTAGACTCAGTTCATTAAAGGGTGGATCTAAGCACAATGCTATTCCACGTGAGACAGATGCTGTTATCTTAGTAAGAGCTGAGGATAAAGCTTTAGTTGAGCAAAAAATATCTGAGTGTGAGGAATTGCTTAAAACTGAATTGAGAACACCAGATCCTGACGTAAGAGTAGAATTCGAAGGTTTACCTACCTTGCCTCCAGAAATGCTTTCAAAAGAATCAACTAATAATGTAGTTAACTACTTATACTTAGTTATAAATGGGGTAACTTCGATGAGCATGGATATTAAGGGTTTAGTAGAAAGCTCCTTGAATCTTGGAGTGATTTTTACGCATAAAGATTCGGTAGAATTCATAAGCTCAATCAGAAGTTCCGTTAGAAGCTTAAAAAACGAATTATATAATAGACTGGTTGCAACGGCTAAACTGAATGGTGGAAGTGTTGTTGCCGAATCTGGTTATCCTGAATGGGCATATAATCCTGATTCAAGAATAAGAACAATTTTTGAAGATATATATGAAAAAATGTACGGGAAGAAACCTCATATAACTGCAATTCATGCTGGGCTTGAGTGCGGATTGTTTGCAGAAAAATTTGGTCAAATAGATGCCATTTCTTTTGGACCCAATCTATATGATGTTCACACTCCAAATGAACATATGAGTATTTCCTCAGTTCAGAGGACGTGGGAATACTTATTGGAAGTATTGAAGAATGTAAAATAATTAAATGTTTGGACCAAAGATTTTGATCTTTGGTCCTTATAATTTATTTCCTTGTGCTAGTTAACTAAGTTATTATTATACTTACAAATTGTTCTGTGTCTTTTAAATGTAAATTTTATTATTATAATTAGTAGTCTCATTGCAATCATGTTGGCAAAAATAACCATGATATGATATTTTAGGAATAATATATTTTAATGGGGAATATGTATGATATGTATATAAAATACATTGGAGGGATATATCGTGGATAATAAGTTATCTAAATATGCATATGGAGGTGTAGCTGGTAAAGACTACGTACCTTACGTTTCTAGTGGTTCTAAATCTGGTGGAAACGTTGTCATATTGATAATTGGTATCATTTTGGCTGCTTTATTCGCGGCATCTACTGCCTATTCAGGTATGAAATCAGGTCTTACAGTTGCGGCTGGTATACCTGGTTCTATACTAGGATCTGCTCTTATAGCAGCATTTTCTAAACAAAAAGGTATTCTTGGTAAAAACCTAATTCAAGGTATGTCAAGTGGTGCAGAATCTGTTGCTAGTGGTATAATATTTGTTTTACCAGCAATTCTATTAATAGGTTCTAAAGTTACTTTCTTAGAAGGTTTTGTTGTTGGTGTAGGCGGAGTTTTATTCGGTATAGGAATAGCTTCTCTTGTTTATAATTACTTAATGGTTGAACAACACGGCAAATTAATGTACCCTGAGTCAATGGCTATAGCTGAAACACTTGTTGCTTCAGAAGGTGCTGGAGAATCAATGAAGTACATGGGAATCGGGTTTGGAATAGGTGGTATTATAACTATTGTAACTAGTTCATTTTTAAATGTAGCTAACAACGTTATAAGCTATGTAAACGAAACCTTTTACAAGTGGAAATTTGAAGTTGAAGTCAATCCCCTATTATTAGGTATAGGATATATAGTTGGTTTAGAGGTTTCTTTAACTATGTTTGCTGGTTCTATATTATCTAACTTCTGTATTATGCCTTTAATAGGTTATTTCTCTGCTTTCGGACAAGACGGTGCAGCCGTATGGAATAATCCTAATGTCGCTATAAAAGCTATGCAGGTTAAAGATATAGCTGGTAGTTATGTAAAATATATCGGTGCTGGAATGATGCTTTCTGGTGGTTTAATAGGTGCTATAAAGCTTATACCTACAATAGCATCTTCCATAAAAGAAACTATTAATGCTAAGTCTTCAAATAGTGGTGAGGGATCATCTGCTGGAAATATAATATTACTTGGTGGTGTAGTAATAGGTTTCATAGCCGGTTTCTTGATATCTGGCGGTAATATATTAATGGCAATAGCTGCTTCTATTTTATCATTATTCTTGTCATTACTATTTGTTATAGTTTCTGGACGTTTAACGGGTACTATAGGAACTTCTAACCTTCCTGTATCTGGTATGACTATAGCTTCTATAGTTGTTGTAACATTATTATTCGTTGCAATGGGATGGAAAAATCCTGAAAGCAATAGATCATTACTTTTATTTGGTACATTTATAGTTACTGCTATAGCTATGGCTGGTGGTTATTCTCAATCGCAAAAGGTTACTTTTATAATAGGTGGGGACAAAAATGAAATGCAAAAATACTTTGCTATAGCTGGTATAGTTGGTGTTACAGTAGTTGTTGGTACTATATTATTACTTTCTAACCAACTTGCAATGACTGGTGATAACGTCCCATTTGCACTACCTCAAGCTAACTTAATGTCAACATTAACTGCTGGTATAATGTCAGGTAAATTACCGTGGGTTATGATAATTGCTGGTGCTGTTATGGGAGTTGTTTTATTCTTATTAAACCTTCCTGTAATGACGGTTGCTATAGGGTTCTATTTACCAATATCTACAACCTCTATAATACTAATAGGTGCATTGGTTCGTTTATTTGTAGAAAGAACTTGTAAATCTGAAAAAGAAAAGGAAGTTAAAGTTTCTAATGGTATAAGTTTATCATCTGGACTTGTTGCTGGTGGTTCTATAATAGGACTTGTAGGTATAATACTTCAAGTAACAGGTGTTATAAAAGGAGCTGGACCAAGTGGATTCACTGCTTCTAATGTAATGGCATTTTTAATATTAGTAGGTCTAGTAATAGCTACTATAATACCTATAATGAATAGTAAGGTGAAAAATGCTGAATAATAACGAAGAGGTCTTAAGCATAATATTTAAAATCTCTGATAGCTTAGAATATGAAGTAGATAAGGACAATATTGTGACTATACTTGAAAAACAAGATCACAAGGTCCAAAACTTCTTTAGAAAACTTAAATTTAGAATTCCAGAATATAAAAGAATTTTTATGGATGAGTATGCAAGCTATGCATTTTTACAAATAGATGGCAAAAAAACTATAAAAGATATTGGGAAAAATCTAGAAGCGAAGTATGGTGATAAAGCTTACCCACTCTATGAAAGATTATTGTTGTTCTTAAACCATATCGACGTTAATTGTCACTATATAGAAAAAACAAATTTCTAATACAAAAGATGGCACTGGATTTCAGTGCCATCTTTATTTATTAGCAAGCTTAGGGGGGCCATATTGGAAAATCCAGTACGATTTTTTATATTTAATACGCAATTTAAGTGGACTGAGGGAATAAAAAGGTATAAAGTGTAAGTTGTATTGAACATATATAAAAGGGGGCATTGTTAATGGGAAAAGTTTTAAAGGAAAGAAAAGATATAGATCAAGCACTTACTTGGGACTTATCTGCTATTTATGCTACAGATGAAGAATTTCAATCAGCTGTAAAAGAGATGAAAGAGCTTTCGGTGGAAATAGAAAAAGAGTATAAGGGTAGATTGAATACAGCAAGCAAGATTAATGAATGTTTAGACCAGCTAAGAAAATTATTTCAACTTAAGGGTCTTACAAGTTCTTATGTAGAGCTTTTGGTTTCAGTGGATTATACAAATAATGAAAATCAGGATAGATATTCTAAAATGGTAAATATAATATCCGACATTGAAAGTAGATTAAGCTTTATAACAAGTGAAATTATCCAAGCCGATGATGAAGTTTTAGATGCTGCAATAACTGCATCTAAAGAAAACAGCAATTATTTAAAGGATAAAAAAGGAGAAAAGGTACATGCACTTCATCCAGAGGTAGAAAGAGTATTAGCTGCTTTATCTGGAACTTTGGAGGCACCTTATCAAGTTTATGAACAAGCTAAACATGCAGATATGGATTTTAAGAGCTTTACTGTAGATGGAAAAGAATATCCTCTTGGTTATGCACTTTTTGAAAATGAATATGAATATGAAACTGATGAAAAGGTGCGCAGAGCAGCGTTTAAAGCATTTTCGGATAAATTAAAAGAATATCAATATACTACAGCTGCAGCTTATCAGATTCAAGTTCAAAAAGAAAAAAATATAGCTGCCTTAAGAGGTTTTGACTCTGTTATAGATAGTTTATTGTTCCCTCAAAAGGTTGATAGAGATTTATATAACAGACAGATAGATATTATAACTGAAAAATTAGCACCTCATATGAGAAAGTATGCAAGACTCTTAAAGAAAATACACAAACTTGATGAAATGACTTTTGCAGACTTGAAGATTGCAGTGGATCCAGAGTACGATCCTAATGTAACTATAGAAGAATCTAAAAAATATATTGAAGGTGCTTTGGCTGTATTAGGTGACGATTACTTAGAAATGGTTAAAAAAGCTTACGATGAGAGATGGATTGACTTTGCACAAAATAAGGGGAAATCCACAGGAGGATTTTGCGCAAGTCCTTATGCAAGTCATTCCTTTATATTACTATCATGGAGTGAAAAGATGGCAGAGGTATTTGTCTTAGCCCATGAACTTGGTCATGCAGGCCATTTCAAATCATGCAACAAAAGTCAAAATATATTTGATGTAGATGTTTCTACATATTTCGTAGAAGCGCCATCCACCATGAATGAGCTTCTTATGGCAAATTACCTTTTAAAGACTAATAAGGATAAAAGGTTCAGAAGATGGGTTTTATCTTCAATGATTGGCCATACTTATTATCATAATTTTGTAACTCATCTTTTAGAAGCGGCTTATCAAAGGGAAGTATACAAAATAATTGATGAAGGAGGAAGTGTTCAGGCTTCAACTCTTAGTAAAATAAAGAAAGAAGTACTTCAAAAGTTCTGGGGAGATGACGTAAAGATAGTTGATGGAGCAGAATTAACCTGGATGAGGCAGCCTCATTATTATATGGGACTTTATTCTTACACTTATAGCGCAGGACTTACTATAGCAACAGAAGTTAGCAAGAGAATATTAAAAGAAGGTGAGCGAGCTATAGATGATTGGAAGGCAGTACTTGCAGCAGGATCAACTAAAACACCAGTAGAACTTGCAAAAATGGCGGGAGTAGATATAACCACAGATAAGCCGCTTCTTGATACTATTGAGTACATTGGCAGCATAATTGATGAGATAGTTAAGCTCACTGATGAAATTGAAGCGTAACTTTATACTCTAACTTTATTTAAAGATAATTTCCAATTATATCCTAATGTTCTGATGAGAAATAAAACCTTTGTGGACTTCAACCATCGTTCCTCGCCGCCACCATGAAAACCTCGACAATACAAAAATGTGTTGTCGAGGTTTTAGACCTATTAGTTTAATTTTAGAGTAACTTAATCAGCTTTTCTAACTCTTCAGATAAAACTTTTGCAAGCGTAAAATCAGTATCTTTTAAAGCCAATTCTATTTTTGTTTCAATTAATTTTTTATTTTGTTCAATTTCTAAATAGTCTCTGTCAAAATGACTAGCATAAATCATCTGTCTAAATTTTCGCATACTCATTTTTCTAATGGTCTTATCTTCAATGATTAAAACAAAATCCATACAGTTTACTATAGAATAGAAATCATGACAAATCATTAGAATCGAACCCTTATAGTTTTTTATGGCTTTTTCCAGTGCGATTTGTGAATATGTATCTAAATGACTTGTCGGTTCATCAAGAAGTAGCAAGGTTGCTTTATTAGCAGCAATTTTAGCCAACTGAAGTATGTTTTTTTCTCCGCCAGATAAAGAACCTATCTTTTGATTAATTAATTCCTCTTCAAAACCATAGTTTGAAACATGGGATCTAATCTCTTCATAAGTTTTAAAACCAGCATCGAAGAACTCTTCAAGTATTGTATTAGAATCATTTAGTGTTTTGCCTTGGAGTTGAGATAAATAAGCCACTTCAACATTTTTATTTATTTCAATAGAATCATGATTATTTTTAAAGATTTCTTGAAGCAAAGTAGTTTTACCGGTACCATTTGAACCGATAATAGCTACTTTATCAGTAGATTTAACCTCAAAGTTAACATTTTCTAGAAGTATATCATCAAAGGCAACACTATAATCATTAACCTTTAAAGCAATGTTCTCTTCCATTTCATTATCTGTAAAGAAATTGATATTAGGTTCTTTAATATCTACAAATGGCGCTTTAATTCTACGTTCTTCTAATCTTTCCTGAATTTTAACTCTAGCATTTAGAGTTTTCCCTCTGAAACGTTCAGCATTTTCAGTTGCTAGAACTCTTAATTTATCTATTAAGATCTCATTTCTATTAATTTCTTCATCATCAGCAGCAGCAAGCTCTTGTAGCTCAATTTTAGTTTGAAGCAATGAGAAGTTATAATCAATATAGCTTCCATCAAACTCCTGTAGTTCCATGTTTTCAAGATGAATAATTTTGTTAAAACAATGATTTAATAGATATCTGTTGTGAGTAACAATTAAAGTTGTTCCTTTGTGTGAATTAATTAGATTTTTGAGAGAATTAAGGTTTCCAAAGTCTAAAAACACATCTGGTTCATCCATAATCAGTAAGTCTGGACTATTTAGCATTGCCTTAATTACTTGAATAAGTTTCAATTCTCCACCACTAAGTTCAGATATCATTAGATCTTTATACTTAATTAAGTTTGTAAGAGTTAGCTTTTTATCAATAATATTTTGGAAATCATGCCCATTAATTGCATCAAATAAGTCTAAAGCTTGCTGATACTTTTCTAGTAAAGTATCAATATCAGAAGATGTTTCCATTTCAGTACATATAGATGTTATTTCATTTTGTAGATTAATAAATTCTTCAGCTATATATTCGAAAACTGTAATGTCTTTTATTTTGTCTAGTTGTGGGAATTGACTTACATATCCAATTCTACAATTTGGGTACATCTCTATAGTACCATCGAACATATATTTTTCAGGATCCATAATTATATCTATCAGCGTACTTTTTCCACTGCCATTTGTTCCTATAAAGGCACAATGTTGGCCATCTTCTAATGTAAATGAAATATTATTATATAGATTCTTTTGGGGAAATGAGTAGGACAAGTTATCAACTTTTATCATATTATTACCTCTCTTTATCATTAAAAAAGAGCCTATAAAAATAAGCTCTTTAATATATTAACGTGTCAATTAAAATTTCATACTTCGTTTTTATGTAGTAAAGAATTTTATTAAGTTTAACATTGATAGCATAACATCTTTTTTCACTAAGTTCAATCATTTCGTATAAGCAACAAAAACTGTCTCAGTTATTCTAATAAATGAAGTATCTTAGGCTGTTTTTGCAATTATAACCAATGAAAATCCAATATATATTATTAGCTTCAATTAATGATATATCAATAAATGATATACAAAAAATCTGATTTTTATATTTTATCTAGTGTTACTGACGAAAAACACGGATACTTAATTATGAAAACTATTGAGAAGCTTACTAATAATGAAGTTAGTATTGGTCCTGCATCACTTTATACAACACTGAAAAAGCTTTTAGCAGCAGATTTAGTGGATTTGCCTTTAGTGAAGAAAGTGATATGAAGAAATTAAAAAAATATGCAAGCCAGGGCTGGATACTAGAGGGTATAATTGGAGGCTTTTTTTATAAATTAAAAAACGATAAACCTCAAGACATAATATATAGTTTAGATTATCAAACAGAGGCAAATGGTTAAAACCCAGTAGTAATGCAGTTCTGATTGCTTACTACTGGGTTTAGTTTATGGGAGCATTCTAATAAAATTATTAAGGGGTTTCCAGAGCAATATTGATATCAAAAGAAATATCATTAGCTGACATTTCAACACATATTACCTTATCAATACTTGCATTAGCAGTAAAATTTCCATGTATAAGTGTGGGAGTAGAAATATCCACATTAATATTAATATTTGAAAACTCTGTAGCTGCATTAGCTGTAAGCATATTAGTTAACTCTGAAATTGCACTTTGAGCTAATTCATCAAACTCATTTACTGGCATTCCCATCATCATTGAAGATGCAATTTTTTTAGCGTTTTCAATTGAAGTATTATAAATAATATTTCCTTTAATATCACCCATTAATCCTACTATTATCACTACCCCTGAACTTTCTAAATATTTACCTTTTAAAGAAAGTCCGTTCTTTTTAATATCTGATAAACCAACCTGTGGAAGTATATTTGCAAAGGAATTTACAAAAGGAGTTATATATTTGATATCCATTCTTCATCACCTCGATTGAATCCAATACTCATAGTTATTTCTCCAAATGCAGAATTTACAATTGCAGAAAAGCTTGTTTCTAATTCTCCTTTGGATATATTAATTGATTCACCGTGGAAAATTGTAGGTGGTGCAACTCTTAATCCAAATAATTTATTCTTCTTATTTATCATAGAAGAAGCATTGCCAGCGTACATGTTGGCAATTTCACCCATAACATTTAGCATTTCTTCATTATCTTTTGGTTCTCTTTTCAGTAGGATATTTGAAAGCTTTGATACCGTTTCGTATGACATATCAAGAATCAGTCTACCAGAGTATTTTCCGATTATACCTAAAACAATTGAAACTCCTCTGGAGCTCTGAGCTATATTGTTGGTACTTTCATTTGTGAATTCTGGAATAGTCTTTGTTAACTTGTTAAATATATCTAATAGTGATTCTTTAAATACTTTACTATAATAACTTTCTAATTCTTGAAACAATTCTTCATTTGCCATTATCCTGTTTATTAATAGTGTAATTTCCTCGCTGTCTACTGGCTTTTGAATATAACCTGAAACATGATTTTTTCTAGCTTTTCTTACAATTTCATCATCCATCATAGAACTTACAATAATCACCTTGATATTAGGATCTATGTCATGTATTGCTCTAGTACATTCAAGTCCATCAGTACCTGGCATAGTCATATCCATTGTTACTAAATCAGGTTTTAAGGATTTTATTACTTCTTTAACCTCATCAAGAGAACCTGCACTTCCAAGGACTTCAAATCCATTCTCACTTAATAAATCACTTAAAAGAGAAACTTGAAAAGGTGAATCATCTACAATAACTATTCTTGTTTTACTCATTTTATTAACCCTCCTCAAAATATCATAATGTCAAATCAAATAAATACGTAATTTTTGCAAAATAGGCCTATTAAAGTATTTCGACGTTTTTTTCAATATTCCTTCACAATAATTGGAAATATATCAATTTTTTTATAGATACAAACAAAATTATAGAGTATGAGGAAAGCATGTTGACATGGGTGTCAGCATATGTTATATTTTTACTAACATATAAGTCAGTAAAATTCAAGGAGGAAATTAGTATGCCTGCAAAGCTTTATGATAAAGAACAAATTTTAGATGCCTGTTTGGCTGTATTTGCCAGACATGGATATGAGAAAACTTCCACAGTAATGTTGGCAGAGGCAGCCGGGATATCTAGATCCCTAATATTTCATCATTTTAAGAGTAAAAAAGACTTATATCTATCCTTATTAGATAGGTGTTTTGAAAAGGGAAGTATTGAAATTAGCTTTGATAACATACTGGAACAGGGAGATTTTTTTGAGGTTAAGGAAAAGATAAGTAATATAAAGTTTAACTACTACAGGAAAAATCCTGAACTATATAAAGTTATAATAGAGGCCTTTTATAATACACCAGAAGAATTGAAAATGGAGATTTGCGAAAAATATGGAAAACTAATTAACAAAAGGGATGAAGTAATGGAGCTGTTATTTGAAAAAGTTCCTCTAAGGAAAGGTGTAGACAGAAAGCAGGCATTTGAAATAATCAAAATTACATTAGATTATTTTGAGAACAAATACCTGTCAGACCTAGTAGAAGATAAGGAGTTGAATGAAACCTATTTTCAAAACTTTATTGAAGAGAGGAATGGCTTTTTTGATATGATACGATATGGAATTCAAAAATAGGGAGGGTTTATTGTGGAGAATATGGTTAAAAGCTTTAAAGCTTTAACTCCTGAGTTACAAATATATGCAGGAGGAAAAGGTCGCATGCTGGCAAAGATGCATCAAGAGGGATATCCAGTTCCAGACGGTTTTGTTATTTTACCCTCTGCTTTTAGAAATGAAAAACTTAGTGATCAGGCCTGGAATGAGGTGCAAGCTTTATTAGGCGATATTAGAAATAAAAATAAAGGAGCTCTATTTGCGGTAAGATCATCAGCTTTAAGCGAAGATTCAGTCAAAGCCTCATTTGCAGGGGAGTTTGAAACTATTCTTAATGTTGAAACGGATAAAGATATAAAGAAAGCCATTGATGAAGTTTTTAGGTCAAGAGAATCAGAGCGAGTAAGAGCTTATAGCTCTGTTCAAGGTATGGATCAGGTTCATCAGATAGCAGTAGTTATACAGCTTATGGTACAGTCTGAAATTTCAGGGGTATTGTTTACTGCCGATCCTATAACAGGCAGCTATTCAAGTATGATAGGCAACTACGTACATGGATTGGGAGAACAGCTTGTTTCTGGAGAAAAGAATGCATATGATTTTAAACTAAATAGGCCAAAGGGAAAATATGAGGGTCCTGATGAGTTTAAGAAATATGCTCGTAACTTGTATCAATATGCAGAAAAGCTTGAGAAGGAACTGGGAAACTCTCAGGATATCGAATGGGCTGTAGCGAATGGAAAACTATATCTTTTGCAGGCAAGACCCATAACCACAGTTACTTCCGGAAATCTAGATACCTATGAAATAAACGAGAGCTTAGCTGGAGATGCTATTTGGGTAAATACAAATGTGGGAGAAGCAATTCCAGATGTTGTTACTCCATTGACTTGGAGTATTGTAAGGTCGCTAGATATTGAATCTGGTTTTATACCAGGATATTATTTATGGTCGGGTAATATTTGTGGAAGAATATACTCAAATATTAGTCAGAGATTATCAGCTGTTATTGCATTATATGGTAGTTCAAAGTTAGCACAAAAAATGATTAGTGAGGTTTTCGGCCAATTACCAGAAGGACTAACAATTCCGGTTTATCCATTTAATAGGGTTGATTTAATAAAAAAGATCTTTCCGAGAGTAAAATATTACTTTAAAATGTATCGAGAAATTTCAAAAAACATGCCTCAGTATATTCAAAGTACACCGGGATGGTGCAGGGAGGTAACTAAAGAAATAAAAAAAGTAAATACAAAGGAAGAACTACTTACACTATGGAAGCATGAGCTTGAGCCCTATAATAAAAAGGCTTGGTGGGGACTGATTATTAGTGGGACTAAAGCTGTTCTTGCTTTGACATTGAGCAAAAAGCTTACAAAGTTGGTTGGGACTGAAGATGCTAATACCCTTCTATCTAACCTAAGGGGGGATTCAGAGCTGGCAAGCCTTGGGCCAGTTGTAGGCATATCAAAGATTGTTAATGGAGAAATGAGCCGTGAGGAATATCTTAAACAAAATGGGCATCGAGGCCCTCATGAGTTCGAGCTATCAATTGCCGATTCTTTGGAGGATGCAAACTGGCTTGAAAGGCAGATTGAGGAATTTAAGGATTCTAATACTGATGTAGATAAACTTCTAAAGAAGCAGCATATTCAATATGAACAGGCTTGGAAGAGGTTTCAGGAGCGGTTTCCCAGCAAAGTAAAATGGCTTGAAAAGCAGATAGCAAAAGCATCAGAAGGTGCTCGTATTAGAGAAGCATGCCGTTCAGAGTTCGTAAGGGTATTTAGAGTTCTTAGAGCATTTGCAATTAGGGTAGGTGAGATTACAGGAATAGGGGAGGATGTATTTTTTCTCTATATTAATGAAGTAGAAGATTTATTGTCTAATAGAGATGTAAAAGTAGAATATGTTCCAGCAAGAAAAGAAAATTATGAGAAATATAAATCTATACCCCCATTCCCATCAATTATTCGAGGACGCTTCAATCCTTGTGAATGGATGAAGGATTCAAATAGAAGAATGGATTTCTATGATGCAACCATGTCAATTACTATTGCACCTGATTCTGAAGTATTAAAGGGTTTTTCAGGAGCAGCGGGTAGAGTAGAAGGAACAGTACGTATTCTGGTAAGCCCCGAAGAAGGAGAAAAGCTTCAATCAGGAGAAATTTTGGTTGCTACGACAACTAATGTAGGTTGGACCCCTTTATTCCCTAGGGCTGCAGCAGTAATAACTGATGTAGGAGCACCTTTGTCCCACGCTGCAATTGTAGCTCGAGAGCTTGGTATTCCAGCTGTTGTAGGTTGTGGAAATGCTACTATAAGACTTAAGACAGGGACTCGGGTACTAGTTGATGGAGGTCAAGGAACTGTACAGATATTGGAATAATGTGTGTGGAAAAGCTACGTGTCATCAGTGAGAATGAAAATAGTATATAATAATTGAGAATAAAGCACTAATTTTGACGTATTAGTGCTTGTTTTTTTGCTAAGTTATTTGTGAAAGGTAAGAAATTTAATTCTATATATAAAGAACAGCCTTAACTAGTGATATTACTAGGTTAAGGCTGCTTTTATAAGCAACATAATAATATAATTATAAATTTTTTATTGGGAAAGAGAATGTCAATATGTATGGCACTGTTATTTTATATTATTAACATCCTTTAAAATTTCCTCAAGCTTTTCAACAGACACAATTCGATCATTACACTTCTGGCTATCTAAACATATATTAAAGCCTATAGACCTATAGGCACCTTCTCCACTATTAGATGTTTTACAGATAGATGAAACAAAGGCTACTTCATCTTCAAGACCTACATGATTACAAAGCGCGCACACATGAGTGTTGTTGGAACCATAATTTGGAACTTTGCACACCATACCGATAAGCTTGTCATCCATATTGTAAGCTATAAATAGTTTTCTAGTAGATTCATCAATCCAACCTAAATATACATTTTTTGAATCCTGATCACTTAAATTTGGTAATTTAAAATTCTTTTCTTTTTTGAATAATCTATTAATTTGTGGCTTGGTAATACTTGGCATACCGTATACATACTCATTCAACTCGGATAAATAATTATCAATTTGTGAAGGATTATTTATTTTGCTAATATCAAGTAGTTCCTTTTCCTCCTCAGATAAATTTTCAAAAATACCTAATATTTTATTATGTGTATACGCTTTATTTACTTCAACAACATTAATATCTACACAATCTCTTAAAGCATTTTTTAAATTAAGCAAACATTTTTTTATATAGTTATACTTATATTTTTCTATAAAAGCTTTCATAAAATCCGGCACCTCTTTTCTAACATGTGTAATTTTTATTATTAATTTAAGTAAATAAGACCTTGCCTTCAGTTTTTTTCTGAAGGTTATCTTAAAATATAACTTTTATTGGCATGCCATAGTGAAATCATAACATGTTTGAAGATAAGTATTCAATCTAATAAATAATTCTGTAATGATTATGAGAAAACACGGTTTTCATAAAATAGTTACGAAAACTGTATACAAGAGGATTTGGAATGAGATATGTACAAAAGAAATGTAATAAAATCTAAGTAAGATGCAATGAGGTTGAATAAAATCTAAGAAAATGCAATAAAGTGCAATAAATTAATTGACCATATAGGGAAGGTTTATTATAATTTGGATATAAAGTAATTGTGGAAGGATGAAAAAGCATAATGGAAGATAAGTTCTATACAATAGATCAAGTTGCAGAATTGTTAGGTATGCATCATAAAACCATAAGAAAATTTATAACTGAAGGCAAACTTGGGGCAAGCAAAGTTGGAAAGCAATGGAGAATATCAGGACATGATTTAAGTACCTTTATGGAAAGAAACAGTGGTAAAATGGGAAGTGAAAAAATAAATGAGGAATTAAATGTTGATTACTTCACTACAAGTGATGAAGAAGATACTATATCAGATAGGATAAATGTATCAACAGTAATAGATATTAAGGAAACTGGAAAAGATGACTATATGAGAATATCAAATACAATTATAGCTATAGCAAATTGCAAAGATCCAGAAATGGGAAGATCTACAGTTAATATAAAGTATGATGAGAATGATAAAAGATTAAGAGTAATTCTTTGGGGCAGTGTAAAATTTATAGAAAGTATGTTAGACACTATTTCAATGCTTGTAGAACAATAAAGTGCTGCCAAGTTCTACATAAAAATATGTATATAGTGCAATGAAAAATATTAATTTATTGGAGGACAATTATGAAAATAGCTAAGATAAAAGAAAATAATGTAGAGATTGCTATTGTAAATAGCAGCGAGATTTTGATAACTGATGTTCAGTCATCGCTGGATTTCATTGGAACGGTAAGATATGAAACAGATTGTGATCGTACAATTATAAATAAGGCTTCAATATGTGAGGAGTTTTTTGATTTAAAAACACGACTTGCAGGAGAAATTTTGCAAAAGTTTATTAACTATCATATGAAAATTGCAATAGTTGGTGATTTTTCTATGTATTCAAGTAAGAGCTTGAGAGAGTTCATTTATGAGAGTAACAAAGGAAGAGATATATTCTTTTTGCCAAGTGAAAAAGAAGCTATTGAAAAATTGAGTAATGCTTAAGTTTTTATATTAATGTAATTAACTGAAGAAAAGATAGTGTTGTTAAGACGCTTTTTAAGGATTTTCATCTAGGCATATACGGGATAATTATTGTTAGCTATATTTTGATAAAGAAGGGGAAAGAACATAACATGGGTGAAATATTTAGACAAATATCATTGTATAGATTTATCATGTTCTGTAATGAAACAAATATGGATAAGGTAGTATTAGACTGTGGTGCAGGAGGTAATTGTCCACCGCTAAGCTTGTTTTCAGAATATGGATATGTAACGCATGGAATAGAATTTAATACTAAACAATTAGAAAAAGCTAATGAATACGCAAATAAAAAAAGCCAGAACTTAAATATTGAACTTGGAGATATGAGGAATTTAAAATTTGAAAATGAAACATTTAGTTTTGTGTATTCCTATAATTCAGTATTTCATATGGTAAAATCAGATGTTTCAAAATCTATAAATGAAATGAAACGAGTATTAAAGAAAAATGGGTTACTTTTTGTGAACTTTCTTACCACAAAAGATTTTCGATGTGGACAAGGTATAGACCTTGGTGAAAATCAATATGATCAAATAGAAGATGATATTTCTGTAATACATTCCTATTTTGAAGAGTGTGATCCAGATAGATATTTTTACGGTATGGAAATAATATATAAAGAAAATAGAGTTTTTGAAAGAATGTATGAAGGTGAAATAATTAGACAAGGATTAGTTGAATATATCTTAAAAAAAACATAAGGTAATTAATTCATAAGCTTCTTATTTTAACATGTCAAGTTAAAATACTAGCAATTTATTTGTGCAAACTAATGATTTAAAATATAATCTGAAAATTTATGATATATTTAGGGGGAAAATCATGACAAGACAATATAATTTATATCAAATTGATTCATTTACAAAGGAAAAATTCACAGGAAATCCAGCAGGTGTAATAACAAATGCAGATGGATTAACTGATTACGAAATGCAAAAAATAGCTAGAGAACTTAATAACTCTGAGACAGCCTTTATCTTTTCTTCAAATAGCAATGAATATGATGCTCATATACGGTTTTTCACTCCAACAAATGAAGTGCCAATTTGTGGACATGCTACTATTGCTGCGCATTATGCACGTACTGTTGAAAATGGACTGGGCTCTTCAAGAGTTTATCATAAAACAGGTGCTGGAATTTTGCCTGTAGACGTAATAAGAGAAAATGATGATTACAAAATTGTTATGACACAGGGACAAGTTGAATTTGGCACAATTATTGATGGAGAAAATAAAAAAGAACTTTTATCAGCTCTTAATATAAAAAATAATGATTTGCTGGAAAACTACGAAATTCAAATTGTCTCAACAGGTCATTCTAAGGTTATGATTGGTATAAAAAGCATTGATACTTTAAACACATTAAAGCCAAACTATGATGCACTTTCTAGATTGAGTAAAATTATTAAATGTAATGGGTACTATGTTTTTACGGTTAATTCACAAGATAGTGATATATTAATACACGGTAGAATGTTTGCACCTGCAATAGGTATTAATGAAGATCCTGTCACTGGTAATGCAAATGGGCCTTTAGGTGCGTATCTTGTGCATCATAATCTTGTCAAACACAATAATTGTTTGTTTAGATTCAAGGCTAAACAAGGGGAAGCTATAAACCGAACAGGTGTTATTGAAGTTGAGGTGAAAATAGAAGATACAGAACCTGTTGAAGTTAAGGTTTCTGGAAATGCTGTAATAATATTTAAATCTGAATTATCATTAAATGATTAATAAATGCTGAAAAACTCTAAAGTTATTTTTGGTTCTGAACTAAAGCACAACAGGCAAGGCTCTAAGCCCCCTTAGTTTTAGGGGGCTATTTTTTTACTGTTTGAAGCCCTGTGATAATTACCTCAAGATACTCTGCAAATTCTAATACGAAATCACGTTTGTGGCAGGATGATTTAGCTACCTTTAATGCCTGCCGTTGTTTTTCATTTGAAACAATGGAAGAAAATTGTCCTAAAGCATAATGCATTTGATAGTGAATGAAGTACCTAAACTGTTCATTAGATAAGTCAGGCAGTAATCTTTTTATAATAACTCTCAGCTGGCTAAAATTGCTATAAAAATCTTGCTTAAATGTCTCAAATGCGGTTAAAGTTGAAGATTTTTCAAGCACTATAGTTAAAAGAGAAAACAGCTTAACTAGGCGCTTATTCTGATATATTTGTTCTGCCCAAATATAGCAAAAAGTCTTAAGTTCCAAATGATCATAGTTTTCCAAGCTCTGTTGGAGTCCTTCTACCCACTTCTCAGCATCTGAGGCAACAATCCATAGGAAAATTTCTTCCCTAGTAGTTACATATTTATATAAATTTGCTCTTGAAAAATTCAGTTCACTAGCGATTGAAGCCAGAGTGATTTTTTCTAATGGTTCATTTTCCAGTAGCCTAATGGTGGCTTCAATGATTTGGTCACGCCTAATATTTTTTTGTTCTTCGCTGCGTGCGCGTTTAAACACCATTTTGGCACCTCCTTGTGAATTGACAATTATATAATAACAAATGAAGTGTGAACTGACAAGTTGTCAAAATATGATAAAAATATTGACAAGTTACACTGTGTAATTTATACTTAAAAACGTAAATTACATAGTGTAACTTATTTTTGTAATAGTATGACTATTGGTGCATTAGCTAATGTTGTATTTACTGCAAAAATCTATATAGTTAAATAATTTTAATATGGAGGAATAATATGAAAAAAGTTACTTTTTTACTTTGTTTAACTTTAACAATGGTATTAAATGGTTGTAGTGCAACTAGCAGTGTTAGTACAAATAAGAGCGAAGAAACTACTAAAACTATTGAGCAAAATACCAAAAATAAATACATAATGGCTGGGAAAATTGATACAAATGATCAGGTGAATATAGCTTCAAAAATTTCAGCAAGGGTTTCTGAAGTATTAATCAATGTTGGTTCAAAGGTTAACCAAGGAGATGTTGTTATTAAATTAGATACAACAGATCTACAAGCTCAAGTTGGTCAGGCTCAAGCAGCAGTGAATACTGCAAATGCAAACTTAGCTAATGCGGTAAATAGTATACGCCCTGAACAAATTTCTCAAGCACAAGCATCACTAGATAGTGCAACTGAAAATTATAAAGTTGTAACCAAAAATTATGAACGAATGAAGGTTTTAGTTGAAGAAGGAATAAATACGCAGCAGCAGTTAGAAGCAGCGCATCAACAAGTTGTTGCAGCTGAGACGCAAAAGAAATCAGCACAGGAACAATTAAATATACTTAAAAATGGTGTAACAGAAACTACTGTAAATGTTTACAAAGCGCAAGTGCAACAAGCAGAGGCGGCTTTAAAAATAGCACAAACTGCATTGAATAATGGAATTATAACATCTCCAATTTCAGGAGTTGTAAATTCTAAAAATATTAATGTTGGTGAAATAGCTTCACCAGGTGCAAGCCTTGCTTCAATATCTAATCATGATTCTTTAGTTGTAAATGCTTATGCTCCACTGGATATTGTAAATGGTCTTAAAGAAGGACAAGATGTGGTTGTCAAAGTAGCTGAAGTAGAAAAAACTGAATTTAAAGGAAAAATATTAGTGATAAATACTAAATTAAATTCTCAAAGCAGAAATGTTTTAGTTAAGGTATCATTAGCTGATCCGAAGTCTCAGCTAAAACCGGGAATGTTGGCAGAGATTGGATTAAAGAAATAACGAAAGAGGTGATTATAATATGAAGGAAAAACGTAAGACGTTGATTATTGGAATATTAATGGTAATGTTAGTAGCATTAGGCGGGATAGTATACTATTATTGGTATCAAAATACAAATTATGTTTCAACTGAAGATGCAAAAGTTAGTGCTGATTTTGTGAGCGTGACACCTCAAATTTCAGGGAAATTATTAGAATTAAATGTAGATGAAGGCGATAAGGTCACAAAAAATGAAATACTAGCTAGTCAAGATATGAATGGTCTTCCAGATACAAGTGTTGAACAATCCTTGGTGAGATCACCTATTAACGGTGTTGTTGTAAAAAGACAGGGAACTGTTGGAGAACTTTTATCACAAGGTCAAACTTTAATTACTTTAATGGATCCTAGCAAAATATACATAGCCGCTAATATAGAAGAAACAAAACTTGGGAAAGTAAAAGTTGGACAACCTGTTGAGATAGCTATAGATCAATATAGCTCTAAAAAATTTACTGGAAAAGTTAAATCTATAGGAGAAGTTTCAAATTCAGCCTTATCACTTTTATCATCATCAACCAGCGGTACATTTACAAAGGTAGTTCAAAGAATATCAATAAAAATTGAACTTGATGATTTTGACAGCAAAATCCTTCCAGGAACAAATGCCGTTGTTAAGATCCATGTTAAGTAACGGAGGGATGACATGGAAGAGAATAATAATGAATCATTAAATAGCTGGCTAGGGCTAGGAGTAGTTGTAATAGGAACCTTTATGGCTATACTAGACAGTAGTATAGTTAACATTGCTCTTCCTAAGATGATGTCTGTTTTCGGTTTATCATTAGATGGAGCTAAGTGGATAATAACAGCTTACTCACTGACACTTGGAGCTATTATACCCTTAACAGGATATCTTCAGGATGTTTTTGGTCCTAAAAAAATATATATGTTTGCATTAGGAATGTTTTCGATAGGATCATTATTATGCGGCTTTGCATGGAGCGGTGGAACTATGATAGGTTTTCGTATAGTACAAGCTCTTGGTGGTGGAATGATAATGCCAGTAGGAATGTCAATAATATATCAATTGTTTCCTAAGGAGAAAATAGGACTTGCACTCGGATTTTGGGGGATAGCATCTATGGCTGCACCTGCTATAGGTCCAACACTTGGGGGATTTATTATTAAAAAGATGGATTGGAGAATGATTTTTAATATTAATGTTCCTATAGGAGTAGTTGGAGTAATAATGGCAGCAATTATATTAAAGGACTCAGAAAAAAAGCCATTCAAGGCCTTTGATATAATAGGATTTTTATCCTCTACAATTGGAATAGTAAGTGTATTATATGTGCTTGGCGAAGGTTCATCAATTGATTGGAGTAAAATTGAAAATCCAATATTAATGACTATTGGTATTTTAAGTCTTATATTATTTGTAGTAAACGAGCTTACGCATCCCAATCCACTACTAGATTTGCGAGTTTTAAAGCTATTTGACTTTAGTATAAGCTTAATAATAAGTAGTGTATTAACATTGGCTCTAATGGGTGCATCTTATATATTACCAGTATTTTTGCAAAATATAAGAGGGTATACTCCCATGGAAGCAGGGCTTATAATGTTACCTTCTTCACTTGTAATAGCAGTGCTTATGCCCATAAGTGGTAACTTATTTGATAAATTTGGTGCAAAACCACTTGTAATACCTGGACTTATAATACTAGGCATTAGTTCTTATGAGCTTGCAAGTGTTATAAATATGAATTCAAGTAAAGAGTACATAGTATTAATTACTTGTATTAGATCTGTAGGATTAGGTCTTGCTATGATGCCAATCAGTACTGTGGGAATGAATGCTGTAAAAAAAGAATTAGTTCCAGGTGCGTCAGCTCTTAATAATACCATAAGGCAAATTTCAGGTGCGCTTAGTGTAACTATAATGTCTACACTCATGCAGGGAAGAACTGATTATAATTATGGTAAGTTGGCAGAACAAATAACTATCTATAATAAGGCTTCAAATGATATGTTAAGTACACTAACAAAGTCATATATGCATGCAGGAATGTCACAAAGTATGGCTAAGGTTTCTGCAGTATCTAGATTAGCACAAATGTTACAAGGTCAAGCGACTATTGATGGAATGTCCTATGCTGTTACAGTAACAGTTAGTGCAGTGGCAGTGGCTTTGATTTTAACCTTATTTATGAAAGGCAAAACACCTGTTGAAAATAAATAATGTAACTGGATAAGAAATCTTATTAATACTTTTAATAAGATAATAGAAAATATTCTAAGACCGCTAGTGAAAGAATTTCATTAGCGGTTTTTATGTAGTTTAAATAATGTAAGGCAGTTTGATAATATGGTATAATTTTCATGAGAATTAAGGCATAATTGTATATTAAGGAAAAGTAAACACAGAGATGATAACTATTATATTTTATTAAAGAAATAATCGGTGGCAAAGTTTTGACTTGTCACTTTTTTATTATAATGTTTTTGGAGATATTTGTAAGCTGAATATAACATTAATGTATACTACTATATAAAAGTACATGAATTAATATGAGTATATGGTAATTGTGTTCCAAACATGATAATATATTATAAATATGGTATATGATATTTAAATTTTAAATATGGGAAAGGAGGGTTGAAATGAGCTTTTGGTGATAGTCGACACCATGAGAGGAATTTATGGGTGTTTTGCTATTAGGATTATAGTTTTGTACAAACGCATTTACAGAAGAGTATATTGACAATAGAGGAATGACTGTGCTTGAAAAATGGAAGATTATTATGAACTTTCGTAAAGATAAAGAATCAGTGTGAAACTCAATAGTATATTTTGGGGCAGTCAGTTAGAGTGATTTTTGGTAGTTACTTTGACGGGCTTTTTTGTTTTATAAAAACTAATATGCCATAAAGTTAAGTTTGTGCAAAAGAATGCATAATAGCGGCAGATAGAAATGAATAATTTATGAGGGGGATGAGAGACAATGAAAAAGTTAAGCACTAAAATAGTTACTTCTATAGTAATATGTTCGATTTTAATATCATCTATAGTAGGTATTATAAGTATGATAAGGGCTTCAAGTGTTATTAAAAACGAGGCTAAAGAGAAATTGTTAAATATAGCTTCAAGTAGGGGAAATGAGTACTCTATACAAACTTCAAAGGCTGAGAATATAGTAAATGATCTATGTGGAATAGTACTAGGAAGTATAGAAATTTCTAAGGCTAAAGATGATAACTATATAAATAAGTATCAAAAAGAATTAGGTAATATAATTAAAAATATAGGATGCAGTAACAAGGAGATAGTAGGCCTATATGTAAATTTTGATCCTAAATTTACAAGTGGAAGTACATGCTTTGACGTAGCTTATTTATATGATGAAAGTAAAAAGGAAGGTATTATTAATACTAACTCATATAATTTCGAAGAATTTAAAGAAGATAATGAGGATTTAGACTGGTACTACAACCCTATAAAAGCTAAGAAAGGAGTATGGTCAGATATTTATGAAGACAGCATCACTAAAGTAAGTATGATATCTTACACTATGCCTATATATTCTAACAATAAATTAATTGGCGTAGCTGGTGCAGATATATCATTTGACACTTTAAAAAATTTAATATTATCTACAAAGATATATGATACCGGAAATGCTTTTTTATTAAGTGATGATTATAACTTCTTGGTTGACCAAAATAAAACAAATGAAGATAATTTAGCTACTATGAACAATGGAATATACAAGTACATAACAGATAAGATGAAGAATAATAAATCATCCATTATAGAAGCAGATTATGAAGGGAAAGAAACTTTAATGAGCTACTATAGAATGGATAATGGACAAATTGTGGGTGTAAGTGTACCGGAGTCAGAGGTGTTTAAGAGTTTAAACAAGCTTATATATATTATCATTTCAGTGATACTTATAGGGGTATTAATATCCGTATTAATTGCATTTTATATTGGCAAAAGAATATCTAAACCTATAGAGGAATGTTCAAAGCATATGAACATATTAGCAGAGGGGGATTTAACACAGCAAATCTCTGAAAAGTATTTAAAAATGAATGATGAAATAGGACTACTTGTAAGATCTACAAAATCAATGCAAGAGGGAATAAAAGAACTTATTAAGAATGTTGAGAATGAAGCAAATATTTGTGAGGAAGCAGTAGAAAATGTTAAAAATAATATAAATGAGTTAAATATCAATATAGAAGATGTGTCTGCAGGTACTGAAGAGTTATCAGCAAGTATGGAAGAAACAGCGGCATCGGCAGAAGAAATGGATGCAACTGCACAGGAAATCCAAAAGTCTGCAGAAACTTTAGCAAGCAGCTCGCAAAATGGAACAACCAAAGTTTTAGAAATTAAAGAAAGAGCAATTAATATAAAAGAGAATGTTAATTCTGCACAGAAAAAAGCAGCAGATATTTTACTTATAACAAAACAAGAACTTGAAAAAGCTATTAATAATTCAAAAGTAGTTGATCAAATAAGTGTTTTATCTGAAGCTATAATGCAAATAACTGAGCAAACTAATTTACTTGCATTAAATGCAAATATCGAGGCTGCACGAGCAGGTGAAGCAGGAAGAGGTTTCTCAGTAGTAGCAGATGAAATTAGAAAACTCGCAGAGCAGTCTAAGAATACAGTAATTGGTATACAAAATATTACAGTTAAGGTCATAGAATCAGTTAGTGAACTTTCAAATAGTTCAAGTAAATTATTATACTTTGTAGCAAATGATGTTCAAAATGATTATAATACTCTGCTCGATGTTGCAGAGTATTATAGTGAAGATGCAAAATTTGTAGACAGCCTTGTTACAGAATTTAGTTCTACTTCAGAAGTATTATTAGATACAATGCAGGATGTATTACAAACAATTGAGGGAGTAGCCCAGGCAGCTGCTGAAGGAGCTAGTGGGACAGCAGATATTGCGCAAAAGGCAACAGAAATAAATTCAAAGTCTAATGATATTTTAGAATTAACGAAGAAATCAAAAGATAGTTCAGAAAGATTAAAAGAAGAAATTTTGAAGTTTAAGATTTAGATTGTAAAATTTCATATATTGTTAGTGTGTATTTTTCTTTCAGTAATGTTAAGGGCAATATGAGAAAATGTTCAAGTTAGTATTATTAGATAAATGGGAAGAAGGGAGCTAGAAATCAATATAGATTTCCAGCTCTCTTTTAAATATGGTATAATTTTCATATACCTGAAGGCTTAACTGTATGGTAGCCATGTGAAAGAATCATTTTATTTAAGGGGGATAACTATGATAGATTTACAGAAAATCACAGATCATAATTTTGATGAATGTATTAAATTAGAACCAAGAGAAGAACAAAAAAGCTTTGTTGCAAGTAATATACGCAGTCTTGCAGAGGCATATGTTGCTTTAACGAATAATGAGTGTGTTCCTATGCCTTATGCTATTTATCATAGTGATATTATGGTAGGGTTCATAATGTTATCATATAATGAGGCAGATGAGAATAATGATGAAAATGTTTATTGGGTATGCAGGTTAATGATTGATAAAAAATATCAGGGTAAAGGCTATGGTAAGGAAGCTATGACAAAGTCACTTGAGCTGATTAGAACCTTCCCTTATGGAAAAGCTTCAGTAGTTTTACTTTCCTATGAACCAGAAAATGTTACAGCAAAAACACTTTATGCATCTTTAGGTTTTGCAGAAACAGGTAATATTGAAGATGGGGAAATGGTAGCAAAATTGATTTTGTAGAATCCACAATTATAAATAATAATATAGCTTTGACATTAATAAACTGTTGGAGGTAGCGATGATAATTGAAAGTAAAATAATAGAAGGTAAAAGCCTAACGTGGATACTTCGGTGCCCCACAAAATATGATGCAATTGAATTATCTAAATTAAGAGTTAAAATTGATGGAGAAACAGAAAATCTTGATAGAGAGTCTGGAGAAGGATTGCGCGATTCGGAGGATTTTGAAAAACTTATCTATGAAGATTCAATAGGGGAAAAAACTATATTTTTAGTTGCAGAAGCAGAAGGTAAAATTGTTGGATTTACTCGTTGTGAAGGAAGCAAACTAAGCAGATTTAGGCACAAAGCAGAGTTTGGTATATGTATATTAAAGGAATACTGGGGGCAAGGAATTGGTAAAGTACTACTAGAAAATATTTTGATGTGGGCAGATACTATTGGAATTGAGAAAATTTCATTAACTGTAGTAGAAACAAATACAAATGCAATCCAATTGTATAAAAGATATGGATTTTCAGAAGAAGGATTACTAATAAAAGACCGTATTCATAGAGATGGGAACTATTATAATACAGTTATAATGTCAAGATTATTGGATAAATAAATGTTCACTTTTTACCTTAAAGATTATCTGAAATAATTAAAAATAAAAAGGACGAGTGGAAATGCAGAATAAAGTTTTGAAACATAGTATTAAAATTAATATACAGATAATTGAGACTAAAAATTTATTTCTTCGAGAATTAAACCCTGAGATTTATGACTATGTATTTGGAAATTTTACTGATGATGAACTTATGAATTTTTTCGGAATGAATAATATAAGTTTAAACCTAGAAAAAGAAAATTATAAGAAAGGTTTTGCTACTTGGAGTATGACTTTTAAGATATGGCAGATTATTGATAAGACAACGGGGAAAATAATCGGCAGTTGCGGATTTCATTATTGGTATATTCATCAATTAAATGCTGAAATAGGATATGAAATCACAGATGTAAAATATAGAGGTAAGGGGTTAATGACTGAGGCCGTTGAAAAAATAGTTGAATATGGATTTACTAAAATGAATCTTAACAGAATAGAGGCTTTTATTAATCCAGAAAATACGGCATCATTGAAACTTATACACAAACTTAAATTTGTAGAAGAGGGAAAGTTAAGGGAACGTTTCTTTAGAAATAATGAAATTGGAGATCATCTGGTGTTTTCTTTGTTAAAAAAAGAATTTAATCAATAAATGTATATGTTTAGAGAGGAATATCTTTATGATTTTCAGAAAAAAGATTATGATAATTTCAATTTTTTCTATGGTAATTGCATTATTTAGCCCTTTAATATATCAAAATATACAGTTAGCCAGTAAACCTATAACTATACCAAAACCTAAGAAAATAATTATTTATAATAACAGCAAAAATAAAACAATATATGAAGACGATAAAAATTTTGATAAGATTATAAAATTAATATGTGAACGAATAAGTTCCACAGACTCGTCAAATAAAATATCTATCTCAGAAAATAAAGATTTGTTGCTAGATGAAGTAAATCAAGCTAAGAATTCTTGGAGATGTATTGAATTTATTTATGAAAATCCTACACCCTTTAAACTAAATTTAGATAATGGTGCAGAAGAACAAATTAGGGTTAAAAAAGCATTTTTTCTTATAAGTGCAGAAGCAACTCTTGATTTTGGTATAGATATGATTTATGGCGAGGATGAATATACTTCTAGATTAGAAAATATCAAAACAGAAGATAAAATAATGATAAGTTTGCTGCGAATTGTAGAGCAAGAACTACCTTAGTAAATTCCTAGATTAAATATTATTTAAAAATAGCTAATATATATTCCAGTTTCGTTAATGTACAATACCTTGCGAATACAATAATTGAACTTGCATATAGCAAACTTACAGGAGTAATAAATATATCAGGAGAAAGACCAGTAAGTCATTATGATTTTAGTATATATTTAGCAAGTTTAATGAATATCTATAACAGCTTTATAATAACTGAGTACAATAAAGAAGAAGTATATCATAATTTAAATAACAACAAAAGAAAGCTTTTAATCAATACTTTAGTACAAGATATTTTATACTAAAAGCAATCTGAGTATCCTTAAGAGAAATAGCAATACAGTATATTTTTATATTGCGTCGTAATAGTAATATAATACGAACTAAAAGTAGTACAATGAAGAGGAGAAACGAATAATGGATTTTAAAGATAGAGCAAAAAAATTAAAATCAGATACTCCGGCTGTGTTCATTGCCTTGAAGAAGAAAGAAACACCAATAATAGCAAAGATTTTTGCAGGAATTACGATTGGATATGCCTTGTCACCTATTGATTTTATACCTGATTTTATACCCATAATAGGTCTATTAGATGATATAATTTTACTTCCAATACTTATAGCAATAACAATAAAATTTATACCAGAAGAAATAATTGAACAATGTAGAGCCGAAGCAGAAAATTTATGGAATGGTGGGAAACCCAAAAAGTGGTATTTTGCTATTCCAATAATTTTAGTATGGGTGATAATAATATTTTTAATTGTTAAATTAGTTGTTGCATATTAATAATTGGGGGAGAAATAAAATGTATACTGCAGAAGGTATATTTCATATTCTAGCTTATTTAATAGTTGCATCAGTTATTGGGTGGATTAATATTGAATTTTCCAGAGTTTTTGATGGGAAGTCCAGCTACAGCTAAAAATGTTATTGTTACATGTACTTACCTTGTGATTTGGCTTGTCATTTTAGGAATTAACTTAAAAAGTAAAAAACGTGTAATAGCAAAGTATTTACTTATATTTTGGATTGTAATGATAATTCTTAGCCTGTTGATGATATATGTAAATTCTACAGATAGTAGTGGTGGAATATTAGCTTTATTCGTAATCTTACTTTGGGGTCAGTGGTATGGAATTAGGTTCTTTGTTGAAAGCTTTGTGGGTATCGATATTATAGTATTGGTCATTTCTTTAATAATGTGTACTGTGTCTGCTATAGCATTCAAATGTTCAAAACAAAAATAATATGTAGACATGCTGGTAAATAAAAACAATAACTTACAGTAGTGTGTCACAAGAGTAAAACAATGCTGCATATAAAAGATGTAAAGCGACTTAAAAAATAGTAATTTAGTGGGGTGGAAAATGAATAAGATTTTGTTTGTGAATGCCTGTGTACGGCCTGATTCTCGTACTTATATTTTGGCGCAAAGTGTATTGAAAAAATTACATGGTAAGATTGAGGAAGTAAATTTAGAAAGGGAAGATATTAAACCATTAAATTGGCGGTCATTACAAGAGCGAGATGCTTATGTTAAATCAAAAAAATTTTCTGCGCCAATGTTTCAATATGCGAAACAGTTTGCGGAGGCGGATGAAATTGTAATAGCAGCTCCTTATTGGGATTTAGCTTTTCCAGCAACAGTTAGAGTATATTTTGAGGCTGTAACGGTTAATGGGTTAACCTTTATGTATACACCTAAAGGTTGCCCAACTGGACTGTGTAAAGCAAAGAGGATTATTTATGTTACTACTGCGGGTGGGCCGATAGAAGGATTTAATTTAGGATTTGATTATATAAAGGCATTGTCACAAATGTTTTATGGAATTCAGAAGGTAATGTGCTATAAGGCGGAAAATCTTGATATTAAGGGAGCTGATGTAGAAGCGATTATAGAAAAGTCCAAAAATGAAATAAACTATAGTGGTATCTGATTTTATAAATTCCAAATGGTATCTTTTACATTTTATCAATTGGGAAACTAATGCATGTCATTAATGAAGAAAACCAACTATTATTTTCATTAATGGGTGCTATAGTTATAATAATTATTAGGGATATACATTTAAGGAAGATATTTAATAAAGATGGAAGCAAGAAAATATAATAATTGATATGAATATAAATTTAATCTTTACACCCGTAGTCATCAGCCCAGTTGAAAAGGCTGATTGTCTACGGTATTTTTATAGAAATGAGTTATCGGACAAAAGATTCCAATGTTGGAGTAAGAGCATCTGATAGCCACAGCGGATGCATTTTTAAGATATCTGATGGTAAATTGTCACAGGGGAAATAGCGTAAATCCAGTGTTTCTGGTGGACAAATTGTAAGATTGCCACCTACTACCTCAGCTTGAAAACAACAGGTTACAAAATGAGTAATACGTCCATCTGGATATTTGAAGATTTGGGAACTCGGTTCAGAATAAACTCCAATCAATCGAGTTATTTCAACTTGAAGGCCTGTTTCTTCTAATACCTCTCTTATTGCAGCATCTCTAACTGTTTCTCAAGGTTCTACATGCCCAGAAGGTATTCCCCAAAGTTTCACATCTGCTCTTTTTTGCAGCAGTACTTGGCCCTCTTTATTAAATATAACTATAGCTACCCCCGGACAAATTTCTTTAACTTCAACCATATAAATATACCTCCTTAAAAATAATGGCCCGAGAGGAAAGATTCAGCGCATGAGAAATACGCCGAACCTTCCCCCTCGGGCCTTTTATGCCAATAGGTGCCTCCTGCCTCAGCAGAATCTGTAGCCCTCGGTCACATGCCATTAACTATTGTAAGGCGGAACCCTAGCTACCCCATCCCGGTTCATGAGTTTATTTATTAAATTATAACAAACTTTAAATTATTTTGCTAGTTGTGCTCAATTAAAACTGGTGAGATTCCTATTTATAAACAGGTTAGAGGGGAGGTAGGACAAAAAAGTACAACTGTCTATAGCAAGAATTTACAAGTGCAAATTTAGCCAATTTAAACCAGACAAAAATGTACAAATACATGCCAATATAGTTTGATAAAGTTTAAACAAGTTTATTGTATCATTATTACATAGATAAAAATGTAACAATCCATAGGAAAATAGAAAATTAATAATAAATAGTAAGTGTAAGAAAAGGGAGGAATAATTAATGAGATCAAAACGATTTCAAGTTTTAGCACAGCGTCCTGTAAACCAAGACGGTCTTATAGGTGAATGGCCAGAAGAAGGAATAATAGCAATGGATAGCCCAAATGATCCTAAGCCTTCTATAAAAATGGAAAATGGAGTAGTAGTAGAACTTGATGGAAAGAACAGAGAAGATTTCGATACAATAGATAGATTTATAGCAGACTACGCAATTAATCTAGAAAATGCTGAAAAATCAATGAGCTTAGATTCGTTAAAAATTTCTCAAATGCTTGTAGATATAAATGTTGGTAGAGATGAAATTGTAAATATAACGACATCAATAACACCAGCAAAGATAGTAGAAGTTGTATCACACATGAACGTAGTTGAAATGATGATGGCACTTCAAAAGATGAGAGCTAGAAAAACTCCATCAAATCAATGTCATGTTACAAACTTAAAGGACAACCCAGTGCAAATTGCAGCAGATGCAGCAGAAGCAGCTATAAGAGGTTTCTCAGAACAAGAAACTACAGTTGGTATAGTAAGATATGCACCATTCAATGCGCTAGCAATACTTATAGGTTCTCAAGTAGGACGTGGAGGAGTTTTAACTCAATGTGCAATAGAAGAAGCTACAGAGCTTGACCTTGGTATGAGAGGGCTTACAAGCTATGCTGAAACAGTTTCAGTATATGGAACTGAAGCAGTATTTACTGATGGAGATGATACTCCATGGTCAAAAGCATTCTTAGCATCATCCTATGCTTCAAGAGGACTTAAGATGAGATTTACATCAGGTACAGGTTCAGAAGCATTAATGGGATATTCAGAAGGGAAATCAATGCTTTACTTGGAAGCAAGATGTATATACATAACAAAAGGGGCTGGG
The DNA here is from genome assembly GCF_000765165.1 of Clostridium sp. HMP27. Classification (NCBI taxonomy): domain Bacteria; kingdom Bacillati; phylum Bacillota; class Clostridia; order Eubacteriales; family Clostridiaceae; genus Clostridium; species Clostridium sp. HMP27. Next base: position 210,703 of record NZ_JMFY01000002.1, read on the forward strand.
GTTCAGGGGCTTCAAAATGGAGCAGTTAGCTGTATAGGTATGACAGGAGCAGTTCCTTCAGGGATAAGAGCAGTACTTGCTGAAAACTTAATAACTACTATGCTTGATATAGAAGTTGCTTCAGCAAATGACCAAACTTTCTCACACTCTGACATAAGAAGAACTGCAAGAACACTTATGCAAATGCTTCCAGGAACAGATTTTATATTCTCAGGATATAGTGCAGTTCCTAACTATGACAATATGTTCGCAGGCTCAAACTTCGATGCAGAAGACTTTGATGATTACAACGTACTTCAAAGAGACTTAATGGTAGATGGTGGATTAAGACCAGTTTCAGAAGAAGAAACCATTGCAATAAGAAATAAAGCAGCAAAAGCAATACAAGCAGTATTTGCGGAATTAGGATTCCCAACTGTAACTGATGAAGAAGTTGAAGCAGCAACTTATGCTCACGGAAGTAAAGATATGCCAGAGAGAAATGTAGTTGAGGACTTAAAGGCAGCAGAAGAAATGCTTAAGAAGAGAATCACTGGTATAGATATAGTTAAAGCATTAAGCAAAAATGGATTTGATGATATTGCAAGTAATGTATTGAACATGCTTAAACAAAGAGTAACTGGAGATTATCTACAGACATCAGCAATACTTGATGAGAACTTTGATGTTATAAGCGCAGTTAATGATATCAATGATTATAGAGGACCAGGAACAGGCTATAGAATAAGCAAAGAGAGATGGGAAGAAATCAAGGATATTAAGAATGTAATAAATCCAGAAGATATTCAATAATTGACAGAGGTGAAAGATTATGGAGAATGTATCAAATGAATATGCTATACCAGAACTTCAGCTTACAGAAGTAGGTGAAGCAAAAGTTGGAACAAAAGCAGATGAAGTTGTTATAGGTTTAGCACCAGCTTTTCTAAAGTTCCAAAACAAAACTATAGCAGGTGTTAGTCACAGCGATGTGTTAAGAGAAATTATAGCAGGGGTAGAAGAAGAAGGATTAACTGCTCGCGTGGTTAGAATAATAAGAACTTCTGATGTTTCCTTTGTATCTAATGATGCAGCGAAGCTCAGCGGATCTGGAATTGGAATAGGAGTTCAGTCAAAGGGAACAACAGTTATTCATCAAAAAGACTTACTTCCTTTAAATAATTTAGAACTATTTTCACAAGCACCACTTTTAACACTTGAAATTTTTAGATTAATAGGAAAAAATGCAGCAAAGTATGCTAAGGGGGAATCCCCAACGCCAGTTCCAATTAAAAATGATCAAATGGCAAGACCTAAGTTTATGGCAAAAGCAGCTTTACTTCATATCAAAGAAACTAAGCATGTAAGAGTTGGAGCAAAACCTTTAGAAATAGAAGTTAAGTTTTAATTTGGGAGGGAGAAAAAAATTATGGAACAAAGAAAGATGAATCCTAAGGATTATCCTTTAGCTACTAAAAATCCTGAAATCATAAAAACACCAACAGGAAAGAAGTTAGAAGATGTAACTTTAGAAAATGTACTAAGTGGAGAAATTAAACCTGAGGACGTTAGAATATCACCAGAAACATTAGAAATGCAGGCTCAAATAGCAGAAGGAATGAACAGACATGCTATGGCTAGAAACTTTAGAAGAGCAGCAGAGCTTATAGCAGTTCCAGATGATAGAATACTAGAAATTTATAACGCTTTAAGACCATATCGTTCTACAAAAGAAGAACTTTTAGATATAGCAGAAGAACTTGAAAATAAATATAAAGCAAAAGTAAATGCAGACTTTGTAAGAGAAGCAGCAGAAGTTTATGAAAAGAGAGAAAAGTTAAGACAAGAATAGGTAAGCTTTAATTAAGGAGGGGAATATATGAAGATTATTGCAGGTGTTGATATAGGAAATGCAACAACAGAAGTAGCTTTAGCTAGAGTAGACAATGGTAAGGTAGATTTTCTTTCCAGTGGAATTGTTCCAACAACAGGAATAAAGGGTACAGAAGAAAATATACAAGGAGTTTTTTCCTCCTTAAAGCAAGCTTTAAAAAAAGTATCCATGGAACTTACAGATCTAGATTTGGTAAGAATAAATGAGGCGGCACCAGTTATAGGTGATGTGGCTATGGAAACTATAACTGAAACTATAATAACAGAATCTACTATGATTGGGCATAATCCAACTACGCCAGGGGGAATAGGCCTTGGTGTAGGAAAGACTATATATATTGAAGACTTAGATAAATTAAAACTAGAAGAATTAACTAAAGAGGACCAATTTATAGTTTTGATATTAAGCAAGGTAAATTTCATAGAGGCAGCTATGAGAATAAATGCAGCTGTAGAAAAGGGAATAAACATAACAGCTGCTGTGGTTCAAAGAGATGATGGGGTTTTAATAAATAATAGATTAGAAAAAAAGATACCTATTGTAGATGAAGTAATGCTTTTAGAAAAGGTTCCAGTGGGGATGAAAGCAGCCGTAGAGGTAGCAGAGCAGGGTGGAGTAGTTGAAACATTATCAAATCCTTATGGTATTGCTACAGTATTTGGATTGACCTCGGAGGAAACAAAACTTATAGTTCCTGTATCCAGAGCACTTATAGGGAATAGATCTGCAGTGGTTATAAAAACACCTAAGGGTGATGTGCAGGAAAAAAGAATTCCAGCAGGTAAAATCCACATAGACGGGCTAAAGAGAAAAGAAATGGTAGATGTGGAAGAGGGCGCTGAAAAGATAATGGAAGCCGTTAAACTCTGCGTTCCTGTACAGGATATAAAAGGTGAGTGTGGAACTAATGCTGGTGGAATGCTTGAAAGAGTAAGACAGGTAATGGCAAAGCTTACTAAGCAGAAAATAGTTGATATAAAGATTCAAGATCTTTTAGCAGTAGATACCTTTATACCTCAAAAGGTTAAAGGTGGGCTCGCAGAAGAGTTTTCCATGGAAAATGCAGTAGGAATAGCTGCTATGGTTAAGGCAGATAAGCTTCAAATGCAAATGATTGCAGATAAGCTTCAGGAAAAGTTAAATGTCACTGTAGAAGTTGGAGGAGTGGAAGCTGACATGGCTATCAGAGGAGCTCTAACTACTCCAGGAAGCAGTAAGCCTCTTGCAATACTTGATATGGGTGCTGGTTCAACTGATGCATCAATAATAAATAAGCAGGATCAAATATGCTCTATACATTTAGCTGGTGCGGGAAACATGGTAACAATGCTAATTAAATCAGAACTTGGGCTAGAAGATTTTAATTTAGCTGAAGACATTAAGAAATATCCTTTAGCAAAGGTTGAAAGTTTATTCCATATAAGACATGAGGATGGAACAGTAGAATTTTTTGAAAATCCACTAGACCCTTCTGTATTTGCAAAGGTAGTTATATTAAAAGAAGGAATGCTAATTCCTATAGATGGGCAAACCTCTTTAGAAAAGATAAAAATCATAAGAAGAAGTGCAAAGGAAAAAGTATTTGTTACTAATTGCCTTAGAGCATTGAGTATAGTTTCTCCAACTGGAAACATTAGAGATATAGAATTTGTAGTATTAGTAGGTGGTTCTTCACTGGACTTTGAAGTGCCTCAACTGGTAACAGATGCACTATCTCAGTACGGGGTAGTAGCTGGAAGAGGAAATATAAGAGGCACTGAAGGACCAAGAAATGCTGTAGCTACAGGACTTATATTAGCCTTTAATGGAAATGAGGAAGGTAACTAATGAGAGAATATAAGTATGATAAGCCAAGTATATATATTTATTACTCCTCTGAAATAAAGGATATATCCACCTTTAATGAAGTGTTATTTGGAATAGAGGAGGAAGGTATACCTTATAAAGTTAAAGAGCAAAATGAAGCAGATTTTGTAGAGTTAAGTTATAAGGCTGCTCAAGACTCAAGATTAGCTGTAGGTATAGGAATTCATTCAAATGGTAAAATAGCACTTACCTTTAATAAGCTAAAGAAAGAAAGTCCATTATTTATAAGCAGCTTAAATTCTGAAGAAAAAATTATAAGAAATTTAGGTGCTAATGCAGGAAGATTGGTTAAGGGAATAGCTTTTAAGTAAATTTTATGGAGTGGTTATATGAGTAAGATTTATACGAGAACTGGAGACAAAGGAAGTACTGCCTTATTTGGAGGCAGTAGAGCAGAAAAGGACAGTTTAAAAGTAGAAGCATATGGAACTATAGATGAATTAATTTCTACTATGGGAGCAGCTTATTCCTTTATGGAAGATGAAAAGCTTAAAACCGAAATAATAGATATTCAAAAAAAGTTATTTGTATTAGGTGCAGAGCTTGCTAGTGACGAAAATGGGATGAAATATCTAAAGGAAGTAACTCAGGAAAGTGATATAGATATTTTGGAGAAAATTATAGATAAGTACATGGAGAATGCAGGGGCTTTTAAGGGTTTTGTAACTCCAGGAAAGAATAGAGTATCAGCAATGCTTCATGTAGCAAGAACTGTGGCAAGAAGAGCTGAGAGAGTAATAATTACTTTGGGCAGAGAAGACGACGTTCGAGAAGAAGTTAAAAAATATGTAAATAGACTTTCAGATGCCCTATATGCTATGGCTAGATTTGAAGAAGAAAGATAATAAAGTTATTTATGAAGGAGGATAAGAATTATGAAAAAGCTAAATGAAATAAAACAGTTAAGTTTAGAGATAGTAAAAGAAATGGCTGCGGCAGCTGAAGCAAAAGCTGCTAGCATGAATGTACCAGTAGTATTTGCAGCAGTAGATGCAGGTGCAAACTTAATGCTTATGCACAGAATGGAAAATGCATTTATAACAAGTGTAGACATAGCTGTAAACAAAGCATTTACTTCAGCAGCATTAAAAATAGGAACTCATGAAGTAACTCCAAACATTCAACCAGGAGAAAGTCTTTATGGATTACAGTTAACTAACAACTGTAGGATAGTAACTTTTGGCGGTGGGTTTCCAATAATAGTAGATGGACAAGTAGTTGGAGCAGTTGGAGTAAGCGGTGGAACTGTTGAAGAAGATATGGCTATAGCACAAGCTGCTGTAGAAGTATTTAATAAATAAAACATCAATTATATAAATATAAAAACTTTAGGAGGAAATATAAAATGAGAATGTATGATTATTTAGTTCCAAGTGTAAATTTTATGGGAGCTGGCTGCATAAGCCTAGTTGGTGAAAGATGTAAAATATTAGGTGGTAAGAAAGCTTTAATAGTTACAGATAAATTCTTAAGAAACATGGAAGGCGGAGCAGTTGAGTTAACTGCTAAACACTTAATTGAAGCTGGAATAGAAGTTGCATATTACGATGGAGTAGAGCCAAATCCAAAGGATACAAATGTAAAAGAAGGTTTAGAAGTATTTAATAGTGAAGCTTGTGACATGATCGTTACAGTTGGAGGGGGAAGTGCTCATGACTGTGGTAAGGGTATAGGTATTGCTGCAACTCACGAAGGAGATCTTTATGATTATGCAGGAATTGAAACTTTAACAAATGCTCTTCCTCCAATAGTTGCAGTAAACACTACAGCTGGAACAGCAAGTGAAGTAACAAGACACTGCGTTATAACTAATACAAAAACAAAGGTAAAGTTTGTTATAGTAAGCTGGAGAAACCTACCTTTAGTATCCTTCAATGATCCAATGTTAATGGTTAAGAAACCAGCAGGATTAACAGCAGCTACAGGAATGGATGCTTTAACTCACGCTGTTGAAGCATATGTTTCAAAGGATGCTAACCCTGTAACAGATGCAGCTGCAATACAAGCTATCAAATTAATAGCTCAAAACTTAAGACAAGCAGTTGCTTTAGGTGATAACTTAGTAGCTAGAGAAAATATGGCATATGCATCATTACTAGCAGGTATGGCATTTAACAATGCTAACCTAGGATATGTGCATGCTATAGCTCACCAATTAGGTGGATTATATGATATGCCGCACGGAGTAGCTAATGCTATGCTTCTTCCACATGTAGAAAGATACAACTTAATTTCAAACCCACAGAAATTTGCAGATATTGCTGAGTTCATGGGAGAAAACATTGCTGGATTATCAGTTATGGAAGCTGCTGAAAAAGCTATAGATGCTATGTTCAGACTTTCAAAGGATATCGGAATTCCAGCAAGCTTAAAGGAAATGGGAGTTAAGGAAGAAGACTTTGAATACATGGCTGAAATGGCATTAAAGGATGGTAATGCATTCAGTAACCCAAGAAAAGGAAATGAAAAAGACATAATTTCAATACTTAAAGCTGCATTTTAGTTTTAGTAAAACTTAAAGTCAAAGTACTATTGATACCCTTGATGTAAAAATCAAGGGTATTATACAGAGTAGAGTTTATAGAAACATTATTTTTATAAAGGAGAACAAGATATGGAAAACTTTTTAGCAGAAATGTTAGGAACAATGATTCTCATAATTTTAGGAGATGGAGTAGTTGCTAATGTAGTACTTAATAAAACAAAGGCTCAAAATTCAGGATGGATTGTTATTACAACAGGATGGGCTTTAGGAGTAACTATACCAGTTTTTATATTTGGAACTATAAGTGGAGCTCATTTTAATCCAGCAGTAACACTTGGTCTTGCTGCAATAGGGAAATTCCCTTGGGGAAGTGTACCTAGTTATTTGACAGCTCAATTTGTTGGTGGTTTTTTAGGAGCAGTAATAGTTTGGGTATTTTATAGACCTCACTTTGAAGCTACCGAAGATAAGGATGCAAAGCTTGGCGTGTTTTGTACAGGTCCAGCAATAAAAGACACAGCTTCAAACTTTATAAGCGAAGTAATTGGTACTTTCATTTTAGTATTTGGAATATTAGGTATTGCAAATACACCTATGGTTGATGGATTAGCTCCTATAGTTGTAGGGGGTATAGTTTGGGCCGTTGGACTTACTTTAGGAGGAACAACTGGCTATGCAATTAATCCTGCTAGGGACTTAGGACCACGTATAGCACATCAGATTTTACCTATACCAGATAAAAGGGATTCCGATTGGGGCTATGCATGGATTCCAGTAGTAGCTCCTATACTTGGAGGAATAATAGCAGCAGTAAGTTACAGTATTATATTCTAGAAAAATGCGACATTATTTTAAAATGTCGCATTTAATGTTATTGAATTTTATCGGTAGTTCTAATATAATTTAGGCAGTGATTTATAAAAACAAATTATGTGGAGGATGAATAATTGGATTACGCGCTTAATTTGCAGAATATTATAGATATTAAAGTGTTTCAAAAGATACAGGACGATATAGCAGATGCAACTGGACTTGCAATTATTACAACGGATTATAAAGGCAAACCTGTAACTAGACACAGCAGGCGTACCGATTTTTGTAGTATTGTACGTAAAGACAGTAGGCTTGGAGAATTATGCGAAAAGTGTGATTCAAGGGGTGGTCTTGAGGCAGTAAGAAAAGGTAAACCATATATATATAAGTGCCACATGGGATTAGTAGATTTTGCAGTACCTATTACTGTACAAGGTCAATATTTAGGAGCATTAATGGCAGGTCAGGTCTTGACCGATGAGAGTAAAGGGGCAGAGTTAGAGAGCATTATTCAATGCAATACTAATATTGAACAAGATAAAGAACTTATGGAAGCGTATAAAGGATTACCAACTATACCCTTTGATAGAATTGAGTCCATTGTTCAGATGATGTTTCATATTAGTAATTATATTGTAAATGAGAGTGCTTTAAAAATAGTGCAAACGGAGCTAAATGAAAAAAATATTAAGTATATGGAAGCAAAAAGAGAGCAAATAGAAATAGAAAAGGAATTAAAATCTGCTCAGCTAAAGGCGTTACAATCCCAGGTAAATCCTCATTTTTTATTCAATGTTTTAAATAGCATTTCTGCACTGGCTTTAATTGAAGAAGCACCAAAAACTCACGACGTTATTTGTGATTTAGCAAAAATGCTTAGGTATATTTTAAAGAAAGTAAATCAAATGGTAGAATTAGAAGATGCAATTAATTATGTAACTGCTTATTTACAAATTCAAAAGGTAAGGTTTGGATCGAGATTAAAATTTTATATTGATGTACAAGAAGAATGTAAAAAAGTTAAAGTCCCTTTTATGATTATTCAACCCTTTGTAGAAAACTCTATAATCCATGGATTAGAGTCAAAAGAAGAAGGCGGTGTAATAAAAATAACCGTTTATCAATCTGGTAACTCTATAGTAATATGCATAGAAGATAATGGAGTAGGAATTGAAAATAGTATGATTGAATTAATAAATGAGGGGAAAGATGAAGAATATAGAAGAAATACTTCAAGTGGAATAGGAATTATTAATATAAGACAAAGGCTCACATACCACTATGGGGATAAATATTATCTAAATGTAAATAGTGCAATAGATAAAGGTACAGAGGTTAAAATTATTTTACCAAAATAGACATGTACAGGAGACCTATAATGTATAAGATATTATTAGTAGATGATGAGATCTTGGAAAGAGAAGTATTAAAGATAATGCTTGGAAAACTTAAAAATGAGGTAACAGTTGTAGGAGAAGCAGGAAATGGACGAGAGGCAATAGATCTTGATATGAAACTAAATCCAGATATAATATTTATGGATGTAAAAATGCCAGGAATAGACGGAATAAAGGCCTTAGAAATTATAAAAAAACAAAATGAAAATAAGGTAATCATTATGCTTACTGCATATGATGATTTTGATTTAATACATAAAACTTTAACTTTAGGGGTAAATGATTATATCTTAAAACCTGTTAAAGGTGAGAAATTATTAGAAGTTTTACGCATTCAAATTGATAATTTAAAAATTGATAAGAGTAGAATTAAAGAGAAAGAATTATTGCTGATAGATAAGATTATATCTGAAGAAGAAAATGATGCAAAATTGCTATTAAATGACATTATTGAAAGCTACATCTTAGCAAGTAATGAAGATGCATCGTATTTTAAACAGAAGGTTGAGTTGCTTTCAGAAAAGATGATTAAAGTAGCATCTAAGTTTAAATTTAGAAACGGCAATTGGATAAATAAAGAAGATGCCTTATATAAATTTGAATTCTTTGAAGATATAGAATCTATTCGTAATTATATATATAGTATTTTAACATTGATATTTTTAGAAACATCACAAAATAATATAGAAGTAAAGGAAAGTGATGTTGTAAAGCCAAAATGTTTAAATAAAGCATTAGAACCAGCTTTAAAATATATTGAAGAAAATTATGGAGAACAAATATTACTAGAGGACGTAGCAAGTGTTTCAAATCTTAGCCCATATTATTTTAGCAAGTTATTTAAAAAAGAAATGGGAATGAATTTCACAACCTATGTAACAAAACATAAAATAGAAAAAGCTAAGTGGATGCTTAAGAATACAGATATACCTATTGTAAATATTGCATCAGAACTTGGGTATTATGAATGTGGGTATTTCACTAAAGTTTTTAAAAAGATAGAAGGCATAACACCTACAGAGTATAGAAGTAAGAAAGATTTTAGATGATAAAGAATTTAGATTTTGTTTTGATTTTGGATATTTCTAAATATAAGTTAGTGTATGAGTAAAATAAACTAGTATATAATAAGGAGTATTGAATATGTTTATCCAATTTAGTTATAAATTTCGGATAAAATAGGAGGTGCAAAATATGATACCAAAAACAATGGCAGAACTAGATCAAGTACGAGAATCCTGCAAGTTCATGGTAAATAAGCGGGCAACTGCTTCAGCAGCCGCTGCTGTAGTACCATTACCAGGAGTTGATTTGGGAGCAGACGTTACTATAATGATGGAGCTTCTCCCTGCAATCAATCGAAGGTTTGGGTTATCTCCTGAAGAAATTGACCAATTGGATGGAGAAATTAAAGCCAAAATTCTTGTTATTATTTCCTCATTAGGGAGCAAATTAGTTGGTAAATTTATAACAAAAGAACTAGTAGTAGCTATGTTGAAAAAAATTGGAGTTCGTGTTGCAGTTAAGCAGGTGAGCAAATTCATACCCTTTGTAGGGCAAGCTGTTTCTGCAGGGATTAGTTTTGGCGCTATGAAGTACTTAGGCAATTCGCATATTGATGAATGCTATGAAGTTTGTAAGCGCGTAATTGAAATGCAACAGTCAGCATAACAAATCTATTTATAGCTTTTAATATAAATATATATAGTATATTGATGACCTATGGATGAGGTGCTATAGGTCTTGCTTATTACTACAAGAAGGGTAAAAATGTGTTTTACATTATTAAAGTAGTTATACAGCTTGTCATGTATACCCAAGAATAGTACAATCTTATTCATAATATCAACAAAAACGAGGTATAAGATATGAATAAAGAGGAATTTAGTAATCTTGCATTAAAGAATAGTCTTATAAAAAGTGATGCTAGAATAATAGTAGAAAAAGTTTCATCAAATCATATGAAAAATGCAATCAAGTTAGCCACAGACGTGTTTACGAGCGAGCAGAATATCCCTGAAAGCTTAATACCTATAAATGAAGAGTTTAATCCAATTTGGTGGTGTGCAAGAGCTGGTGAAGATATTGTTGGAGTGGCTGCAGGTTGGAGAGAAGAGAATAAATGGCATTGGGGAAGATTTGCTGTTGACAAGAAATTACGTGGTATAGGTCTTGGTAAAAAAATAGCTATATTTTCATTAAATGAACTTTTTGATCTTGAGGTTGATAAAATCTTTATTGAAGCAAGATATATAACTTTAAAGATGTTAGAAAAGTTCGGATGCGAAGCCACAGGAGAAGCAAAAGATTTTTATGGCGACTTAGTCACTCCTGCCACAATAAAAAAGTCTGATTTTATGAAGGTGTAATTTTATTTTAAGACTAATTACAATTAAGATAACAATGTTAAAAGTAATAATGTGGAAAATTGGAAACAATAAAGAAGAAGAGTCTCTAAATAATAGGGATTCTTCTTTTATTTTGTTGACAACTAGGGGTAAATGATTTTATCATAAATATATAACATAAATTGGTATAAAAATGTTGAAGTTTGCATAGATGTAAATCTGTGGGAACAAATATTTTGGCATTATTAAAATTATAAGAAGGAAGGGATGAAAGTTGGAATCAAATCTTAACAAAAAGTATGGTCTAATCACCGCTATTGCTATGGTAGTGGGTATCGTTATTGGAAGCGGGGTGTTTTTTAAGGCAGAAAAGGTCCTTACTGCAACTGGTGGCAACTTGACGTTAGGTATCCTAGCATGGCTTATCGGTGGAGCAATCATGGTCGTATGTGCCTACACATTTTCCATTATGGCAACCCGTTATGAGTATGTTAATGGTATTGTAGATTATGCAGAGGTTGCATTGGGTAAAAAGTATGGTTATTACATCGGATGGTTTATGTCTACTATATATTATCCAACTCTTACCGCTGCATTAGCATGGGTCTCAGCTCGTTATACCTGTGTACTGCTGGATTTTTCTATTGTTGGTCCCGAGGCGCTAGCAATTACCGGTTTTTATCTTGTAACAAGTTATGCTGTCAATGCATTGTCCCCTGTGCTTGCGGGCAAGTTCCAAGTAACATCTACCACAATTAAGTTGATTCCACTATTCATCATGGCCGTTATCGGTACCATCGTAGGATTATCCACTGGTATGACAGTTGCAAACTTTACCACCGTAACTAAACAAGTCAGCACAGGTGGTGCTTTGTTTACGGCTGTTGTAGCCACTGCGTTTGCATATGAAGGATGGATTATTGCAACCTCTATCAATGCTGAATTGAAGGATTCTAAGAAAAATCTCCCTAAAGCTCTTGTCATTGGAACACTTATTGTAGTTATTACCTATATACTTTACTATATCGGACTTTCAGGAGCAGTGAGTAACGTAGCCTTGATGGAGAGTGGTGAGAAAGGTGCAAGAATAGCTTTTGAGAAGGTTTTCTCAAAGGTCGGGGGTACTGCGTTATTCGTATTCGTTGTAATCTCTTGTCTGGGGACTTTGAACGGTCTCATGCTTGGCTGTACTCGTGGTATATATGCTCTGGCTGCTCGTGATATGGGACCTGCTCCAAACGTATACAAGCAAGTGGATAAGGCAACAAATATGCCAACAAACTCTGCTATTCTTGGTTTGCTGTTTTGCGGGATATGGCTGCTTTATTTCTATGGCTCACAGCTTACTGAGTCGTGGTTCGGCTTCTTTAACTTTGACATGACAGAGCTACCTATCGTTACAATTTATGCTGCATATATTCCAATTTTCATTATGCTTATTAAAAATGAAAAGGATTTGGGAGTCTTTAAGCGTTTTGTTGCTCCTATCCTTGCAATTTGTGGATGCCTGTTTATGATTGTTGCGGCATGTTTTTCTCATAAAATGGCAGTTGTATGGTATCTTATTACTTTTGCAGGGATTATGTTAATTGGCGTGTTCTTTGATAAATCAAAGTCTGCAAGTCAAGGTTTCATTAGTAAGGATCTTTAATTAATTAAGAGGTGCTTTAAAACTAACTAATTAGTTTTAAAGCACCTCTCTTATTTTTTACTATTTAAGAGAGTCATTGAAAAATATTTCATCTATATACAAAGAATACCTATATTTTATATAATAATATTAAAATTAAGCTATAATTATAGATAAAAGAAAACAAAGTATATATCTTATAAATGTGGAGGGGCAATTATGGCAATAGAAAAAGTAAGACAATATTTTAAGACATGGGGCGTGGAAGATAAAATACTTGAATTAGATGCTTCAAGTGCAACGGTTGAATTAGCTGCACAGGCAGTTGGCTGTGAACCTGAAAGAATAGCAAAAACTTTATCATTTATGGTAGGTGAAAAACCTATTTTAATTGTAGCAGCAGGAGATACCAAAATAGATAATCAAAAATATAAGGCACAATTTTCAACAAAAGCAAAGATGCTTACACCAGATGAAGCAATTGATTTGATAGGTCACGCTGTCGGAGGGGTATGTCCATTTGGTATTAATGATGGTGTCACTGTTTATCTTGATGATTCTCTAAAACGATTCAAAACAGTGTTTCCAGCTTGTGGAAGCAGTAATAGTGCAATCGAATTAACGATTGATGAAATCGAGAAGTACTCGAACTATTCTTCATGGGTTGACGTTTGTAAAGGATGGGAGTAGTGCTTGAGAAAAATAAGCCAGTTTGTGTTGCTTCATTTTTGCAAAAAGGATTGAAAATTGGAGGATTTAAATATGAGTAGTGTTACAATAAGTGAAAGGAAACCCTTAGTTGAAGAATATATTAAACTCAGAAATTCTATTGGTTGGAAAGTACTGCAGCATGGTAAAATTGAAGAAGGATTGAATAATTCAACTTACTGTGTTTGTGTGGAGGACCAAGGTGATATAATAGGGTTTGGCAGAATTGTTGGAGATGGTGCAACAGTTTTTTACATACAAGATATAATAGTTCTGCCTTCATATCAAAAGCAGAAGATTGGTACGCTAATTATGAAAAAAATAATGGATTACATTGATGAGAATTGTGTAGAAGGTGCTATTATTGGGCTGATTGCAATAAGTGAGCTTGATAGATTTTATAAAAAGTTTGGATTTACATATAACCAAAACAACCGTTTTTATAGATGTTGAAAAGTTATTACAATACTTGGTATTCATATAAGTTAAAAAAATGAAAAAGTATGTTTGTAAAATGATTAGCATACTTTTTCCATTATAACTTTTATTGATCAAATTATCTACTTTCTTGGAAATTGGTCATAGACAAACAATGATATAATGGTAATAGTAAAATTAATAAAAATTCTTGAAAAACTCATAAACTATAATAGCCACGCGTTTTTTAATATACTTATACCTTCTTCAATCTGCATTTCCTTTAATCCACCAAAGCCTAACATTACACAAGGCAATCCGTTATTTTCATATTTGTCATAATATATTGACGTTGGGTAAACTTTTACTTTCATATTTAGAGCAGTTTTAATTAAATCTTCTTCTGACATGCCGTTTTTAACCTTTAATAAGATATGCAATCCGGAGCTTTCGCCTATAACTTCCACTTTCATACCCATATGTTTATTAATTGCAGATAGCAATATTTTATGTTTCTTTCGATATACTGTTCTCATTTTGTTTAAATGCCTTTCCCAATGTCCTTCATTCATGAATTTATAAAGTGTATTTTGATGAAGCTTAGATACAGTTTGTTTATACACCTTTAAATGTTCTTCATACTTATTCATTAATTTTAATGGTAAAACTAAGTAACTTATTCTAGTTGAAGGTATTAAAGATTTCGAAAATGTACCCATATAAATAACATTGCCAATGGCATCTAATCCTTGTAGAGAAGGTATAGGTTTTCCCTTGTATCTAAATTCACTATCATAATCATCTTCAATTATAAATCCATCTCGTTCTGTACACCATTTCAATAGTTCCATCCTTCGTGAAATTGGCATAACCATTCCATATGGAAACTGGTGAGAGGGGGTAACATAGACAACTTTAGCAGAACTTTTCCTTAACTCTTCTATACAAATACCATCTTCATCTACTGAGATAGAGTGTATATCAATGCCTTGGTCTTTAAAAACATGCCTTGCTCTATAGAAACCAGGATTTTCAAAGGCATAACTATGTTTTTTTCCTATAAGCGTACATAGCAATATAAGAAGAAATTGTGTACCTGCTCCAATGATAACCTGTTCTGATGAACATTTAACTCCCCTTGATTGAAAAAGGTACTTTGATATTTCTTTGCGTAAATATTTCTCTCCTTGTGGTTCACCTAATAATAAAATATTACTGTTTTCTAAAAATAATGATTGAGTTGTCAGCTTTCTCCAAGTAGAGTAGGGAAAATAGTCTAAATCAACTTTACCATAGTTAAAATCGATTAGACACTCTAGCTCTTTTTTTTCATCTTTGTGTTTGACCAGCTTAGTTTCAATTGGCGAGTGATGAAATAAATCATCTTCTATACTTGCTACAAATATACCTTTACGCGGACTACTTTCTGCGTATCCCTCTGCACATAATTGTTCATAGGCAGTTTGAATAGTATTTTGGCTTATTCCTAAATGGTTTGCCAATTTTCTTTTTGATGGTAACTTTATCCCTGGTTTAATTGTCTCATTTTCTATCTCTTTTTTTATATACTTATAAAGTTGAACATATAGTGGAGTATCTTTTGTATTATCTAAAGTAGGCATAAGTTCAAGCATTTTTATAGCCCTCCTATAACTGATACTATTAAAAATATAAAATCTGATACTTTCAATAATATCAGATTGAAATTATAATTGAAATAATACATCTTAAATAAACAAGGACATAAAATTAGTACAAACTTGTAAACTAAATTAATCAATATAGGGAGGGGTAAGTATGAATACTAAATATGTGGTTATTATTCAGTGCGATATTGCACACAGAAGGTGTAGTGGATTTGCATGTACAAATGCTTTTTACAATAAGGATGAAGTTTTTAAGGATTACGAGGATACTACAAGATATATTTCATTTACTTGTGGTGGATGCTGTGGAAAGGGAGTTGCCTCCAAATTAGAACATTTATCGAATAAGTTATATAAGAAAAATAATATTAGTAAAGATGAGGTTATAGTTCACTTATCATCTTGCATGGTAACCGACAATTATCATTACGATAGATGTCCACACGTAGATTATATTAAGAGTATCGTCCACAAGAAGGGCTATAAAAATATAGTGGAGGGGTCTTATGTAAGTGGTAATGCAAAAAGGAAAAGAGAAGAAGGTATATATAATTGTTATGAGTAAAATGGATCTTAATATGTAGTAATGAAAATTAATTCATTTATATACAATGAGTGCCTATATTTTATTCAATAGTAATAAGTTAATCGAGTTAATAATATATATTAGGGTGATTAAATAATATAGGAGTTTAATATGTTATCAAATAGTGAATTTGTAAGACAATCTTTGGAGCTAAACTTGTTTTTTATGAGAATTGCAAAGGAGCACTCTATTTTTTTAGAAGCGGGATTTACTACAAGAGATCACCCATTCATTGAACAAGCAGAAATATTAAAGAATATATTCAGTAAATTGTTAGTAGAAACTATTTGTATGTCTGATGGTATAATTAGTCAGGAAACAGTAAACTCAGGAGAACTTATAACTGATTTGACTTTACTAGCAGAAAGAGAGACTCAATTTTACACTGATATTTTTATTGATCCTAATATAACTATAATGGAGGCATCATTAGCTAGCAGTAGTCCAAAACAAATTACCATGAATACTGTAAGAATGGTAGAAGATTTAAACAATAGAGCAATTAAAGCTGCAGAGCAAATTGCAATGTTCAAGAGCAGAATCTTAAGAGATGTGCTATCCTGCAGGATGTTTACCTCAAATTACCCATTACTTATAGATCATATTCTTAGAGAAGCAAAATTTTATTTAAGACTACTTAGAATATTGCAAAGTCGAAAAGAGATAGATTTAGCTAGAGAAGCTGCCTTCCAGGAAACTTTTTGGAATAGGATAATGGCTGAGCACTCAAAATTTATTCGAGGACTCTTAGATCCCACTGAAGATAAATTATTTGACACTGCAAATGATTTTGGAAGAAAATTCGATGAACTTACAGCTGAGGCTAAAAACTTGGCTAATAATTTAGGCCTCTTGCCAGCAGTAACTGAAAAGAGTCTTAAAAATACAATTGATATTCGAGATTTTAAAAGACAGGGTACGGAAGGGCTTACACAATGTAAAATTAAATCTATTGCGTTTCCTTTGCTTGGTGACCACGTGGTTAGGGAAGCAAATCATTATATTAGAATGCTAAAGAACTTTAAACAAGGATCATAGAATATAAGGATAAATTGAAGCCTTTAAAGAAGTGATTTTAAATATATAAGGTTAAATATATAAGGACAGTAGTGTTTATTAATGAAACCATTTGAATATATAGGTTAATAGTTTAATAAAAGACTTGTGATAATTTAAATCACAAGTCTTTTTTAAGTGAAAAATTATAAAAATTTTAATTACATATTTAACATCATTGATATGCATCTTGCTAAATTTTGTCCTAAAGCATCACATGCTTGGATACATTGAGCTAAAGCTAAGCCAACCATAGAGCACCTCCTTAAATTAATAGCTACAAAATAACAAAACAATATGTAGATATTATGAAGAATTTGCAGCTAGTGACCGGTCATAAAAAATAAATTAGAGATAAGAAAACTATAATATTATAAAGCATTAGTCCTGTTTAAATTGATAATAAACAGGACTAATAGATTTTAAGATATGATCAAATAAACTAATTTATAATAGATATTGCACTGTATATTAGGAGTAATGCCATAAAAGTATTGAAAAGTTTTGTATATTGCATTAAAAATTTCTGAAATAAAGCACCAAAAAGTGTCCAACAGGAATTTGCTATAAATCCTATTAATGCAAGAAAAATAGAAAATAAAAAGAGTGATAAATTTGTCTTATAGTATGGTATTATAAAACTTGAGGTTACAGTTATGCCATAAATTATCACTTTTGGATTAATAAACTGCATAGCCATCCCTATAAGAAAAGTATTCGTGTTGTTAGATATGGTATCATCTGATTGAGGTTTGCTTTTTAAAATCTTTACAGCTAAATAAGCCATATACACAAATCCAACAAAATCAACAAATAATTTAATCTTTGGAATAAAGTTAAGTAAAATTAAATTAAGATAACTAGATAACAAAATGATTATTCCGAAACCAGTAGTAACACCTAAAACAAATTTAAACGTTTTTTTATATCCAAAATTACTTCCATTGGACATAGCCATAATATTATTTGGCCCTGGTGTAAAATTGGATACAAACACATAGGATAAAAATGCGGATAAACTAAACATTGTTTGAAGCCCCCTAACAAAAATTAAATGCGTACAATATAATTATATAATATGTGCGTTATAATGCACAAGGGAAGGTGAAAGTATTTTGGAAAATTTAAATATGATATTAGCAACAAACTTAAAACAAATTCGAGAAGATAGAAAATTGAGCCTTGATAATTTAGCACAGATGACTGGTGTAAGTAAGAGCATGCTTGGCCAGATTGAAAGAGGTGAATCAAACCCCACAATTACTACTGCTTGGAAAATAGCAAATGGGCTAAAAATATCATTTACTGAATTGATAAAATCCACGCAAGAAAATGCTGTAGTTATTCACAAAGAAAGTATCAATCCATTAGTTGAAGATAATGGGAAATATAAAGTATATCCATTTTTTCCTTATGAGAGTGAAAGACAATTTGAAATGTATACTGTTGAGATAGAAAAAGGTGGGTATTTAAGTGCGGATTCCCATGGAGAAGGCACAGAAGAATTTATAACCGTCTTCTATGGTGAGTTAACTATAAGAGTAAATAATGAAGAATTTACTGTGAAGGAAGGGGATTCTATAAGGTTAAAAGCTGACCAGCCGCATATATATCATAATTCGGGTGACAAATTAACAAGAATTAGTATGGTTATTTATTATTCAAGATTTTTTAATAATTATTAAATTAGTAGTGTGTATTTTAAATTTGATATAGAGGATTTAATTGATGTTTTACTTTAGATAATTTACAATATGTTATATTGGGGGTGTAAATATGATTATAGGTCAAAAAATTGATTTTCTCCATGCAAAGTTGGTATGTAATAGCAGCGGCATTTTGTATGGAGTAATGAGCCGCTAATAAAAGTTTAATACATACGGCTTTGTTTCCTAATTTAGTTTAAAGATTTAGGAGTGGGCTTGTATGAAATATAAAAATGCAAATAACATATTACCAGAATATTTATTACTTGAAATACAAAAATATATTCAAGGTGAATATCTATATATTCCTGCACTAAAGTCCAGTTATAAAAAGTGGGGAGAAAAGTCTGGAATACGTAAAATTTTAGCATGTAGAAATGAGGAAATCATAAAAAAACATAAGCAGGGTTTTAGTATAGCAGATTTAGCAGGGGAGTATTGTCTTTCTATACATTCAATAAAACAAATAATTTATAAAAAGTGATTTACAAGGGTTGCCAGTAGGCAGCCCTGTTTTTATAAAACAACATAGAATCATATATTATCTTGAATCTATCATAATGAATTAATAAAATATAGTTAGAATGGAGGAGATGAAATGAAAGAAAACAAATATGATGATAATATATTCTTTGATAAATATAGTAATATGGATAGATCTAAAAAAGGACTTGAAGCTGCTGGAGAATGGCATGAATTGAGAAAAATGATGCCTAGTTTTCAGAACAAAAGGGTTTTGGACTTGGGCTGCGGTTTTGGATGGCATTGTAGATACGCTATAGAAAATGGGGCAAAATCAGTTATTGGAATTGATATTTCAGAAAGGATGTTAAATGAGGCAAGGAATAAAACAAAGTCTGAGCAAATTAAGTATACATGCATGCCTATAGAGGATATTGATTTGCCACCTAATTCTTTTGATGTGATTATTAGTTCATTAGCTCTTCATTATATTCAATCATTTGAAGAAATTTTGGAGAAGATAAATAAATGTCTTTCAAATGGTGGGGATTTTGTGTTTTCGGTAGAGCATCCAGTTTTTACTGCATATGGAACACAGGATTGGTATTATGATATTGAAAGGAACCCTATGCATTGGCCTGTTGATAGGTATTTTATCGAGGGTGAGCGTAAAGCCATTTTTTTAGGCGAGGAAGTTACAAAGTATCATAAAACATTGACAACATACGTAAATTCTCTTATAAAAGCAGGATTTAAAATAACAGGACTTGTTGAGCCAAAACCAGCAGAAGAGCTTATTCATACCATTCCAGGGATGGTGGATGAATTACGTAGACCAATGATGCTGATTATATCCGCAAAAAAAGGTAACGATAATTTTTAATAACGCCTGCATCTAAAGGAACATAAATATGTATCAATTAAATATAGAGCTTAGAAACATAGGACTCTAAACTCTATATTTAACTAGACTTATGTTATTATCTGCCTAATTCAATTATATTTGCAATAAGAGGCTTACATCTTCCGCAATCCTCTCCTGTACCTGCTCCTGTAACTTCACCAACCTTTTCTACAGTATCAGCACCATTTTTAACTGCATCAATTACAGTTTTAAGTGAAACTTCCTTACAGCCGCATACAGAAGAAAGGATTTTATAGAGCTCGTCTTTACATCCTTCACAAGCAGTACAAACTCCTGTCCTTTCAACTAAATCTTCTATAGTTCTTGCTCCCGCACACATTGCTTTTCTTATTGTTGAATAATCAACATTATTAGTAGTACAAATCGTTCTATTTCCCGCCATTGTATATACTCTCCTTCAATTTTGTGACTTTTATTCAGAAATAGTTTGTGAAAATACTCTTTTCTTATTCACTTGTAAATTTGTAGAACATATATTTTATGATTTAGATGTTTTATTTTAGAGTCATTTATTTTTAATTTCTATACTTGTGAGGATCATTCAAATAGAATATAATAACATAGTCATAAAATGTTAATAAAGGAGGACAAAAATGAGGAAAATAATGTTAAGAGTTGTTTCAACGCTAACGTTGTCTTTAACTGTATCATTAACATCTCAAGTTAATGCGGCAAATTTAGAGGACAGGCTTGCAGGAAACAATAGGTATCAAACAGGAGCTGAAATTGTAGGTAAAGGGTGGACAACTTCTGATTACGTAGTAATAGCTAGTGGAGAAGGATTTGCAGATGCGCTTTGTGCAGCACCTTTAGCTAAAAAGTATAATGCACCAATTTTACTTACTGGCAAAAATACTTTAGATTTAAACACAAAAAATGAGTTAAAAAGACTCAATGTAAAAAATGTGTTTATAGTAGGAGGAACTGGTGTTGTATCAGATAGCGTAAATTCTGAAATAAAGGGCATGACTATTGAAACTACTAGAATTGCTGGAAAAAATAGATTTGAAACATCCTTAGAGGTAGCTAAAAATCTAGGAGAAAGCAGCGGTGTAGTTGTAACCAATGGATTTGGATTTGCAGATGCTTTATCTATAGCTCCAGTTGCAGCCCAAGGAGGAATGCCAATACTTCTCACAGATAAAGCAGATTTATCAGATCAGGTTAAGGGCTTTTTGTCAAATAAGTCTTATGAAAAAAGTTACATAGTTGGAGGAAGTGGGGTTGTAAGTGATAAGATAGCTTCACAGCTAAAGAATGTTACAAGACTTGGAGGAAGCAGCAGATATGGAACTAATGCCGCAGTATTAAACCAGTTTTCAAATGAATTTAATTATGATAAGGTTTATGTTGCATCAGGTGCAAATTATCCAGATGCTTTATGTGGAAGTGCGCTGGCTGCCTTAAGTAACTCTCCTTTAATTTTAGTAGGAACTTCTGTGGATTCTTCAGTAATGTCTTCAATAAAAGCTAAGCATGATACATATAACAATGTAATAATTTTAGGTGGAACTGGAGTAGTTTCTGATATAGTGGCTGATAATGTTGTAAGCGGTGCTATTAATGTTATTTCTGTAACTTTAAACAAGACCTCTAATACACTTGGCATAGATGAAGCAGTTACTTTAGCAGCAACTATACTTCCGAGTAATGCCGAAAATAAAGGGGTAAAATGGACATCTTCAAATGAGAATATAGCAACAGTAGATGCTGCAGGAAGGGTAACTGGAATAAGCAGTGGTACGGCAGTAATAACAGCAACAACAGTGGATGGAAATAAGGCAGCGAGCTGCACTGTTACTGTACAAAAGAAAATAATAACTTATTTACCTTCAACTTATTTAGTTGGAGTGGATATTCCAGAGGGTGAGTACGTTCTATTTCCAGAAGGAAGTGGTTATTTTGCTATAACTGCTGATGCTAATGGTAGAGACATCATTAATAATGATAACTTTGCGTATCCTAGATATGTAAGTGTACAATCTGGAACCTATATGTATCTACATAATGCAAAAATGTATCCTGTTAATGCATCTCCTGACATTACCTTCTCTAACGGAAGATATATTGGATATTTAAAAGTTGGAGTTGATATCCCAACTGGAACTTACAAAGTAAAAACATTTGGCAGTAGAGGATATTATGCAATCACAGATAGATATGATAATATCTTTGCAAATGACAATTTTACAGGTGATACATATATAACAATAAAAGATGGGCAGTATCTTGAGTTAAATAACTGCTATATAGAAAAGTAAAGTGCCACCTACATGGCAAGTGGCAAGTTTATATGTAGAAAGGATTGAATCCTATAGCTTATAGGGTTCAATCCTTTAATTATTAGTGCTATCTAATTTGTCCGTTGCCAGATACTACATATTTTATAGTAGTAAGTTGAGGAAGTCCCATAGGTCCTCTAGCATGAAGCTTTTGAGTGCTTATTCCAATTTCAGCACCAAAACCAAATTCAAAGCCGTCTGTAAATCTAGTAGAAGCATTTACATAAACTGCTGCAGCATCTATAGTCTCTAAGAAGATTTGAGAGTTTTTATAATCATTTGTAACTATGCATTCTGAATGTTTAGTTCCATGGTTATAAATATGTTCAATTGCTTCTTCTAAGGAGTCTACAACTTTAACTGCTAAAATCAAATCCAGATATTCTGTATTCCAATCTTCAGAAGTTGCAGGCTTTACATTTGCCTCAATATTATTAGCAGCTATTATTTCTTTAGTTTTTTCACAAACTCTAAGCTCTACACCTAACTTATTTAAAGTACTTGTGATTTTAGGAACAAATTCTTCCGCAGCATCTTTATGAATTAGAATTGTTTCTATTGCATTACATACTGCAGGTCTTTGAGTTTTTCCATTAACTATGATATTTTCAGCCATAGTAAGGTCTGCAGAGCTATCTACAAACACATGGCAGTTACCAACTCCTGTTTCTATAACAGGTACTGTGGCATTTTTAACTACAGTTTGTATAAGTCCAGCACCACCGCGAGGAATTAAAACATCTATATACTGATTTAATTTAAGCATTATATTTACAATTTCTCTATCTGTAATTTCTACAAGTTGTATAAAATCTGGTGAAAGATTACAGGATATAAGAGAACTTCTAAGTATTTTAGCTATGGCCATATTTGTATTTATAGCTTCAGATCCACCTCTAAGTATTACTGCATTTCCAGATTTTAAGCAAAGAGCTGCAGCATCTACAGTTACGTTTGGACGAGCTTCATATATTATTCCTATAACTCCTAAAGGTACTCTCTTTTGTCCTATAGTTATGCCATTAGGTCTTTTCCAGGCACTTATAACTTCTCCGATAGGATCTGGAAGTTCAGCCACTTGTCTTAAACCTTCAGCCATAGCATCTATTCTTTGTTCATTTATAAGAAGTCTATCTAAAAGGGATTTGTTTAATCCTTTTTCTTCTCCAAGTCTTAAATCAATTTTATTTGCTTCAATAATTTCTAAAGCATTATTCTTCAAAGCTTCAGCCATAGATAATAGGGCTTTGTTTTTAGAATTTGTATCTAAGGATGAAAGCTGTCTTGAAGCTTCTTTAGCTTTTTTTCCAATGCCTAATATATATTCTTGTAAGTTTTCCATGTGTATTCCTCCTTATTTTACGTCAGCTTTAAACCAAGTGCCTACTTCATCTCCTGAAATAACTTTACCTAGTACTTCTGCATTATCTCCATTTACAATCACCATGGATATTCCAGAAGCAGTAGAAATTTTTGCAGCATTAATTTTTGTAGCCATGCCGCCTGTACCAAGATTGCTTCCAGCACCACCTGCGCATGCTTCGATTTCTTCAGTGACTTTTTCAACTGTACTTATAAGCTTTGCATCTTTATTTTTTCTAGGATCTGAATCATACAGACCATCTATATCGGACATAAGTATAAGTAAATCTCCTTTAATAAGTTCAGATACTAGTGCGGATAGGGTATCATTATCTCCAACCTTTATTTCATCTACCACAACGGCATCATTTTCATTTATTATAGGAATTACATTTTGATTTAAAAGAGCAGAAAAAGTATTATGAGCATTTTCTCTACGGACTTCATTTGTCATGTCTTCTTTAGTTAGAAGAACTTGAGCAACAGTTTTACCGTATTCAGAAAATATCTTTTCATACATATGCATAAGTATACCTTGACCCACCGCAGCCGCGGCTTGTTTTTCAGGGATGCTTTTAGGTCTTTCCTCAAGGCCTAATTTTCCCATTCCTGCTCCAATTGCCCCAGAACTTACAAGAACAACGCTGTATCCTTGATTGTGTATATCTGCAAGTTGTCTTACCAAATGTTCTATATGAGAAAGATTTAAAAGCCCATTATTATAAGTTAAAGTAGAAGAACCAACTTTAACAATTATCTTTTGTATAGTTTTTAAATAATCTTTACGTAAGTTAGTCATCAAAACGCCCCCCTATAAACATTTTTTATATAATCTTTATTAATGATTATCTCATAATTTTATAAAAAATTAAATGAAGTTTTTAAGAAATATAATAAATTTAAAAACAAACTACATAAATATCCTGGCGTTATTTGGTAAGTGAAAAAATTTGATGTATAATATATAGAGAAATATTGAACGTTTTTAAATAATGTTTGTATATTAATAAAAGGAAACTCACTCAATAACTTGAGGAGTAAAAACTTCTTTAAATAAGGATGGGAGAAATGCAAAATCAAATTGTAGATCAGGTCATAATACTATGTTTTATAATGCTTATAGGTTTATATAGTAGAAGAAAAAGCTTTATAAAGGAAGAAACGTTGAAAAGTCTTACAGATTTACTTGTAAATGTAACGCTGCCATGCTTAATTTTAGCTTCATTTAATACTGAGTATTCAAAGGAGACAATCGAAAAGATTAGAGCGATATTAATATACTCCTTGGCGATACATGTTTTTTTAGCTGCTATAAGCGGAGTGTTTTACTTTAAGTTTAAGGAAAATACAAAGCAAGTTTTAAAGTTTGTAACCATTTTTTCTAATTTTGGATTTATGGGATATCCTATAATGGAAGGTATGTACGGTAAAATAGGAGTTTTTTATGCATCTATTTTTGGAGTTCCATTTAACGTGATATTACTTACCTATGGGGCAATTCTGTTTTCTAAAGAAGAAAAGGACAACTTTGATTTTAAAAATATACTGCTCCAGCCAGGAATTTTATTTGTGATTATAGGACTAATAGTGTTTTTGGGCAAGATTAAACTTCCATACACTATAATGGGAACTTTAAACTATGTAGGTGGAATGACAACACCGTTATCAATGATTATAATAGGTGCTAATTTTGCAAATGTAAGTATAAAGGAAATAGTAAAGGATTTAAGAATTTATTATGTGTCTTTTATAAAATTGTTTATAGTTCCTTTTATGGTTTATGGAGTATTAAAGATTTTAAAAGCAGATGATTATTTGATAAAAATGTGTGTAATACTAGAAGCAATGCCTGCTGCTGCAATGACTACTGTTTTTGCAGAAAAGTATAACAACAACAAGGTATTTTCAGCAAAATGTGTGGTAGTAACCACAATTTTATCTATATTTACAATTCCCATAGTAATTAATGCATTATTTTAAATATAATAGAGGCTGTTTCAATATGGATGAACAGTATACTACAGCCTCTTATTATAAACAAATTATATTACAATTAGGATTATTTTGGAGGTGATTTTATGTTTGATAGTCATGTACATACGAATTTTTCTACAGATTGCATGATGCCCTTAGAAGATGCAATAAGCTCTGCAAATAAGAAAGATATAGGAATAATAATTACAGATCATTTTGATTTGAAGTATATGGTTAAGGATAAGTTCATATTTGATATAGATAAGTATGTTAAGGAATACGCATTATATAGAAATGAAAAAGTATTACTTGGCATAGAAATGGGTATGAGGGAAGATGTGGTAGATGAAAATAGAGCTATAGCTTTAAAATATGATTTGGATTTTATATTGGGATCTGTACATGTGGTAAATTATGACGGAAAGTATTATGATATATATACAGAAGAGTTTTATGAAGGTAGAGATAAAAAGGAATGTTACATAAATTATTTAGAAGACATATTAAAATGTGTAAAAGAATATGATTTTATAGATTCTTTAGGACATATAGATTACATAGCTAGATATGCTCCCTTTGAAGATAGAGAAATATACTATGATGATTATAGGGAACACATAGATGAAATATTAAGTATTATGGCTAAAAATGAAAGAGCTATAGAAATAAATACTAGAAGATTTAATAAAAAAGAAGCAATGATGAATTTAGAAAAAATATATAAGAGGTTCAAGGAATTAGGCGGCAAAATTGTAACTATAGGCTCTGATTCTC
This sequence comes from Clostridium sp. HMP27, assembly GCF_000765165.1. NCBI lineage: Bacteria > Bacillati > Bacillota > Clostridia > Eubacteriales > Clostridiaceae > Clostridium > Clostridium sp. HMP27. The sequence continues at coordinate 237,013 of NZ_JMFY01000002.1, forward strand.
ACACTACTGAAAGTATTGGGGAAAACTTTGATTTAGCTATTGAACTTGCAGACTTATGTGGCTTAAAGCCAGTTTGTTTTAAAAACAGAAAGCCTGAATATTTATAATTAGGAGGAATTTATTATGGAATACACAAAATATTTTAAGGATGCTATTGATGTTTTAAAAACTAAGGGAGCTTTTTTAACAGTAAAAAGTGGAGATAAGGTAAACACTATGACTATAGGCTGGGGAGATATAGGATATATATGGAGAAAGCCAGTATTTATGGTTATGGTTAGAAAATCTAGATATACTTATGATATTATAGAAGGAGCAGAAGATTTTACTGTAAGTATTCCTGTAAACTGCGATTTAAAAAAGGAACTTGCACTATGTGGGACAAAATCTGGAAGAGATATAGATAAGTTTAAAGAGTGTAACTTAACTATGGGAAAATCAAATAAGGTAAATTCTCCTATTATAGGTGAATGTGATTTGCAGTTTGAGTGCAAAATAGTATATAAGCAACATATGGATGAAAAGTTTTTATCTCCAGAAATAAATAAATCTTGTTATGAAAATGGTGATTATCATACTATGTATTATGGAGAAATAGTTGATTGTTACTTAAAGTAACTCATAATACTCATTTTTAAAACAAGATATCAATAAAAAGTAAAGGAGTTTTAAAAATGGGGTTAGGTAAAAAACTAGAAAGCTTAAATAAGATAGCCTTAAGTAAGGCTAAGGAAACTGTACAATGCTTGTATTTAGAAGGAAAAGTTAAAAGAATAGATAAAAATATAGATGGTGCTAAAAATAAAGATAAGCACAAATTGGAGTGTAATAAACGAGAAACCCTTCAAAATATAAATGCAATTAAATTCAATGAGCGCATACAAAGAAGAGAAGAAGCAAAGAGATTAAAAGAAGAAGCAAAGATATCCATAAATGAGAGACGCAATGAAAGCAAAGATTTAGGTACAATTTCTAAATTACAAAGGCAGTTTAAAGATTTGCCAATAGTCACTGTAGTGGATGATTTAGTAGAAGGTGCATCGGGCATTGAAAAGATAACAAGAATGGTTAATGAAAATCCAAGAGATCCATATAGCTGGCTTATTTTAGCGGAAACATTAAAGTATTATAAAAAGGCGTTTATAATTTTAAATGCAATAAAAATTCCTGTAGACCCTATTGGCTCCTTAATTGATATAGGAGTTGAAATAGGTGGAGGCTATATAGAAGAAAACTTGGATAAAGATAAATGGAGCTACAGACGGGCACTGCTTAAATGTATTAATTTAGGAATGAAAAGTGATATAAAAGATGAAAAGACTCTCATATGTATAGGCAGAAGTGCTGAGTTTTTAGCTAAGGAAGCTAAAGAGCCTTTGGAGAGAGATAATCTCATTATATTAAGTCAACGACATTTTAAAGAAGCCTTAAAAGTAGTATCTGATGATACTAAAGATGAGCTCATGTATTATTTAGGAGTTATAGATGAAAAGAAGGTAAAAAGATTTAAATATGCCTATAGAAAAAATTTATTAAAGGCTGCAACCTTTGGAGCAGTGAATATGGTTACAAAGCAAAGTGAAAAATTAATTAAGACAGGTGAAAAGATTTTAGATAGAACGTTAGATATTTTGATTAAAGAATAGGCCTTTAAAAGCCTATTCAAAACTTTATTGAGGTGGTTTTTATTGATGATAAATAAGCCCCTGGCGGATGAAATGAGACCTGAGGATATTTCTCAGGTAGTAGGACAAAAACATATCTTAGGGGATGGGAAAATATTAAATAGAATAATAAAGTCTAAAAAGCTTACTAATATGATATTTTATGGACCCCCTGGGGTAGGAAAGACAACCGTTGCAAATATAATAGCTAGGATTACAAACAAGACGTTTTACAAGTTAAATGCTACTAATGCTTCTTTAAGTGATATAAAGGATATTATAAAGGATTTAAATAGTCTAATGACCATAAATGGTGTTGTTTTATATTTAGATGAAATTCAGAACTTCAATAAAAAGCAGCAGCAATCTCTTTTGGAGTTTATGGAGAATGGTTCTATAACCTTGATTGCAAGTACTACTGAAAATCCATACCACTATATATATAAGGCTATTTTAAGCAGATCTACTATTTTTGAATTTAAACCTCTTTTGAAGGAAGATATAAAAGAGGGGATTACAAATGCTCTTTATAAGCTTCAGGGAGAGTTTGAGGGTAGCATAGTCTTAGAAGAAGATGCATTAGATTATATAAGTGAGGTAAGTGGCGGAGATTTAAGAAAGGCATTAAATGCACTTGAACTTTGTGTGTATTCCACTAATAAAAATTTAGAAGGAAAAATACATATTGACTTAAACATAGCTGTAGAATGTGCCCAAAAGAAGGTATTAAATTATGATAAGTTTGGGGACAGCCACTATGACATATTAAGTGCCTTTCAAAAATCCATAAGAGGAAGTGATCCTGAGGCTGCTATTCATTATTTGGCAAGGCTTGTGGAGGCAGGGGACTTAGCGTCTATAACTAGAAGGCTTTTAGTAATTGCCGCAGAGGATATAGGACTTGCTTATCCCAATGCCATAGCTATAGTTAAAGCTTGCACTGATGCTGCTTTTCAGTTAGGATTTCCAGAGGCTAGAATACCACTGGCCGAAGCTGTATTACTTTTAGCCACCTCACCTAAATCCAATTCTGCTGTTATGGCTATAGATAAAGCATTAAGTGATATAAAAAGCAGGGATGTAGGGGATATACCACAGCATTTAAAAGATGCACACTATAGTGGGGCTGAAGCTTTGGGAAGAGGAAAAGAATATAAATATCCTCATGACTATAAAAACCACTATGTAAAACAACAATATTTACCAAATAACATAAAAGAGGCTGTATATTATACTCCAGGAACAAACAAAATGGAGGAAAAGATAGCTCAATATATGAGATATTTAAGGGAGGAATAAAAATGAAAATAGCTGTATTGGAACCACTAGGTATTTCAAAGGAGGAAGCTTTAAGAATTGGTGAAGCACTTATAAATGAAGGGCATGAAATTGTATATTACGAAGACAGAAACGAAGATATAGAAGTATTAAAGGAAAGGGCAAAGGATGCAGAAGTTTTAGTAATTGCTAACATGCCTTTAAAAGCTGAGGTTATAAATTCAAATGATAAGCTTAAAATGATTTCAGTGGCTTTCACAGGAGTAGACCATGTGGATTTAAATGCCTGCAAAGAAAAAAATATAACTGTATGCAATGCAGCAGGATATAGTACTACTTCTGTGGCAGAGCTAACATTTGGGCTTATAATATCACTTTTAAGAAACATAGTGCCTCTAGATAAAATTACTAGAGAAGGAGGCACAAAACAGGGATTTGCTCAAAATGATCTTGAAGGAAAAACTCTTGGAGTAATTGGTACTGGAGCAATTGGAAGAAGAGTAATAGAAATAGGAAAGGCCTTTGGATGCAATATATTAGCCTATAATAGATCTAAGAAAGAAGAAGTAGAAAAACTAGGAGTAAAATATGTTTCAATAGAAGAATTAATGGCTGAAAGTGATATAGTATCTATTCATATACCATTAAATGCAGAAACTCGTGGTGTTATAAATAAAGATAAAATTGCATTAATGAAAAAAGATTCTATTCTTATAAATACTGCAAGAGGCCCTATTGTTGACAATGAAGCTTTAGCAGAAGCTTTAAGAACAGAAAAAATTAAGGGTGCTGGTATAGATGTATTTGATATAGAACCACCACTTGATACAAAATATCCTCTTTTAAGCACTACAAATTCTGTAGTAGCCCCACATATAGGCTTTGCAACAAAAGAAGCAATGGTAAGAAGAGCTCATACTACATTTGATAACATTACTAAATGGCTGCAAGGAAATCCTCAAAACTTAATAAAATAATTAATGTAGGCTATCTTATATAAAGGATAGCCTATATTTTTTAAAAGCATACTTATAAATTTCTTACATAGTATTTAATGAGGGAACATATTGTTAACTGAGATGTTCAAATTTATAACAAAATCGAAGGTTTCTATAAGCTATGCAATGAAACGTCCTGCTAACCGAGATGCAATGAGTAATTAAGAGGAGAGATTTTATTTATATGGTAGGAGAAGATTTCTATACCTTTAGAGGATATATGGAAAAAGATTGGGGACATATTACAGCTTCAATGGAAGATTATATAGAAATGATATATAGATTATCTTTATCCCAAGGATTCACCAGGGTGAATGAATTATCAAAGTCATTGAATGTACAGCCGCCTTCAGCTACAAAGATGCTTCATAAGCTTTCTGAGCTTAATCTTGTGATTTATGAAAAATATGGAGTTATAATGCTAACTTAAGAAGGAAAACAAATGGGAGGGCTGCTTTTAACAAGACACAACATATTAGAAAGCTTTTTAAAGCTAATCTCTCCAAAGGGGGATGTGCTGGAGCAGACAGAAAAAATAGAACATTCACTTACCCCAGAAACTATAAAAAACTTAAATTATTTTTTAGATTTCTTAAATAAAAATCCTGATATTGCAAATAAATATAATAAGTATTTAATGGATAAGGATATGTAAAAATTTAACGAATACATATCCTTAAATTTTTTAATAAATTTATAAAAAATATTGTTGACAACTTTACTCGGGTTTGATATTATGTTTTTGAAAGTATAGTAAATCACTCAACATTACATATAATAAAAGAGGTGATTTAATGAAATTATCAACTAAGGGACAATATGGGGTCAAAGCTATGGTAGATTTAGCAATAAACTATAGTGAAGAACCTATTTCAATAAAAAGTATTTCAGAAAGACAAAATATATCTGAATATTACCTGGAGCAGCTTTTTTCTTCCTTAAGAAAGGCAGATTTGATTAAAAGTATTAGAGGTGCTCAAGGGGGATATATATTAAGCAGAGAACCTAAAAACATAACCGTTTCTGAAATAATGAATGTATTAGAAGGACCTTTAAAATTATCTGAGTGTTTACAGGACGGGGAATGTTCTAATATAAAAGTATGTTCCACAAGACTTTTGTGGTCAAGAATAAAGGAAAGTATAGATCAAGTTACTAAGACTACGACCTTACAAGATATGGTAGATGATTATAATAATTTAATGGCAAATAAGAAAGGGGAAAACAACAATGGATAAAAAATATGTATATATGGACTATGCAGCTACTACATTTACAAAACCAGAGGTTTTAGAAGAAATGATGCCTTATTTTACTGAAAACTTTGCAAACCCTTCTTCTAAATTTTACTCTATATCTGCAAAGCCAAGAATGGCTATAGATAAAGCAAGAGAAAGAGTAGCTAAAGCTATTAATGCAGAAAAAGATGAGATTTACTTTACAGCTGGTGGATCCGAGGCAGATAACTGGGCATTAAAAGGAGTTGCTTTTGCAAATAAGAACAAAGGAAATCATATAATAACTACAGTTATAGAACATCATGCTATAACACACACTTGTGAGTTTTTAAAGAAGCATGGCTTTGAAATAACATATCTTCCTGTAAATGAAGAAGGATTAATTAGCATAGAAGATTTAAAAAATGCTATTAAAGATACTACAATACTTGTATCAGTAATGTTTGCTAATAATGAAGTTGGAGCTATTCAACCTATTAAAGAAATAGGTGAAGTTTGTAGAGAAAGAAAGATTTACTTCCATACAGATGCAGTTCAGGCTGTAGCACACGTTGGGGTAGATGTAAAGGATATGAATATAGATATGCTTTCCATGGCTGGACATAAGTTCTATGGACCAAAAGGAATAGGAGCATTATATATCAAAAAAGGAGTTAAGATAGAAAACTTAATTCACGGCGGCGGACAGGAAAAGGGAAGAAGAGCAAGTACAGAAAATGTACCTGGAATCGTTGGTATAGGAAAAGCTGTAGAGCTTGCTGTTTCTGAATTAGAAGAAGAAAGCAAGAGAGTATCTTATTTAAGAGATAAACTTATAAATGGCCTTACAGAAAGAATACCTCATGTTAAATTAAATGGACCAAGAGGAGATAAGAGATTACCTGGTAACGTAAATATGTGTTTTGTAGGAGTAGAGGGAGAAACACTACTTTTAGATTTAGACTTTGAAGGAATATGTGCTTCAACTGGAAGTGCATGTGCATCTGGTTCTCTAGATCCATCACATGTTTTACTTGCTATGGGACTTACTCATGGTATAGCGCATGGTTCATTAAGACTTAGTTTAGGTGCTAATACCACAGAAGAAGAAGTAGAATACGTATTAGATATACTACCACAAATAATAAAGAGAAGACGTGAAATGTCACCTTATTGGGAAGAATACTTAAATAGCTTAAAGGAAGGGGAAAAATAGTATGTATAGCGAAAAAGTTATGGACCATTTTAGAAACCCAAGAAATGTAGGAGAAATTGCTGACGCTAATGGTGTAGGAGAAGTTGGAAATCCAAAGTGTGGAGATATAATGAAAATATACCTAAAGGTTGAAGATAATATAATAAAAGATGTTACATTTAAGACTTTTGGATGTGGATCTGCTATAGCTTCCTCCAGTATGGCAACAGAGCTTATAAAAGGAAAAACTATAGAAGAAGCATGGGAATTAACTAATAAGGCAGTAGCAGAAGCTTTAGACGGACTTCCACCAGTAAAAATGCACTGTTCCGTACTTGCAGAAGAAGCTATTCATAAAGCTATAAATGATTATAGAAGAAATTCAGGCTTAGAGCCTTGGTATATGGAAGAGCATTCCGATCATATTCATGAAGAAGTTCATGGTGAATAATTAACCTGAGAAAAATTTCCCAGGAAATAAAAGGAGATTAGATAA